>NZ_JBANLK010000032.1:0-80747 GCF_054968425.1 Paraburkholderia sp. AV2 | reverse complement strand
ATAAAAAATATTTTTTACTCCCCCCGCGGGGGGGGGCGGGGGGGCCCCCCCCCCCCCCCGGGGGGGGGGGGGGGGGCCCCCCCCCCCCCCAAAACCCCCCGCGAAACAGGGCCGTGTGCCTCACCGCTCCAGAACTGCGCTCGCCGTCGCGCACCGCTCCGGCGCGGAACCCGTCAAGGCAGCGCAACGCGCGCCCGCAGAGCCTGGCCTTGACGGCGTGCGGTGTGCCACGCTCAGTCATGCGGTGCAAGACGGCACGGTGGCTTGCACCGCATGCAGACCGAGCTTTTACGTTGCTTAGGGAGCGATTTGTCCTTTCAATATGGCCGTTGCAAAAATTCGTGCGGCGTTGCGATCCTTGCGGAATGTTTCATATTGAGCCTCCGTCAAGATTATTTCCCTTTCATATTGAGAAAATCCGCCCATTAGCACAGCCATGATTGGCAAATTTCCCCTAAAAAATACTCTATATAACCATGGTTCATTGAACTCGTCCATTTCAATCATATTTAAAATATTCACAAGGGATTTTCAATATAGCTTCCAGCAGGGATTTGGTCCGTAACTGCTTCCGGAATACTGCCAGATGTATACCCTCCTGGCTTCCAAAGAGCATTCGCTTCCGACTCGTTGCTTGTTGCTATACGAAGATCAACCGACGGCGGATCTGGAATATCAATACGGCTAAGAGGAGTTCTTTACCACGATCCGGATGGAATTCCAAGCGCCTGTTCAAGTTCGGACACACTCCCACCAGCGGATTTCATTAGACTGTCTAAATACGAAGATGGCATAACAAATTGCCCATCAGGGCGTCCAATAGGATTGCGTCCGTAAGTATCAAGCGCACTTGCTGGAGTTATATATGAGGCACTGCCTCTAAATTGATCCCAATGAGAATCAACGCCGTCGGCTGTTTTAACAAAACGCCTCGTTTCGCTGTCGCGCCATCGGTTCAAAGCAAGGGGCCAAGCCCAGCGGATCCACCCACAGCACCGGATCCTGCACATAAGCCTGAGTGCGTAGACCACCGTGCAACCCAATCGGATCCGTGCTCAGATACTGCCCCGTCTCCGGATCATAGTACCGGTTCAGGTTGTAATGCAGCCCCGATTCATCATCCGCCCACTGCCCCGGAAACCGCAGCGTCGTATCGATCCCGCACGCACCATCATCGTCGTTCGCCGCCCGCCGCGCCGGCAGCAGCCTGCCCCACAGCGAGTACGACGCCTTCCACACCGCCTTGCCCTGCGCATCAAACACCGCCTTCGGCAGGCCCACCTGATCGGTCAGAACCGGATACAGGCCCTCGTCCGTCTCCTGCGCCAGCGGCGCAAAGCTGCCCGGCTCGATATGCCACGTCACTGCCTCCCCGGTCGTGCCGTCCCGCTGCTCGACCCATCGCTCGGCCAGCGCCGTTCACTTCCAACCTGCATATGCAAGGTAAGGAAATTTCGTCCCCGAGGGGTCTGACGAATTGAGCTTTTTCGCTTAGAGTGTTTCAACCGCGCCTTCAGCTCCATCTGTATCTCATCAAAAGATGCAGGATTCTCGTGTTAATGTGCCAAGTTTCTACAATTCCCACAGCTGCATTTCTGATTCGAAGACTCAATTCACAAAATTTTGTGATTTTTCAGGCCTGATTATTCAACAATAGTTGAATACTATCTCCTTCAGCAGTGCTTGATCTTCCGGAGAACTTCTCCCAGATAAGTCCGATGTCAGTTCGGCCAAAATGTGTTTGGTTGGAATTCTATCTCGAACGACAAGTGCTAACAAATCCTCCCGCTTCTTTTGTGGTTGAGCATATTTTTCAATAAGATGAATTAAATTGACTCGAAGTTCATCAGGGGTCATTTTCGGGTAATAATGTAACGTTATCAAGACTAACTTTAGTGCCAGGTGCTGCTGGCAGAAGCTGCGCCTGGCCTCCTGACCCATATTCTGGATATGCACTGGTTATGGGCTCAAGATCTGTACCATTATCTCCATTAGAAAATGGGACTCGTGCGTTAACTGATCCATCTTGGCTAAATAGCTGTAATGTATCAAATTCTCCCTTTAAGCGCCCATCGCTCCACGAATCAGGATTCCCCTCTTCGTAGAATATCTGGAATCCGTCGCGCACGGATGCTCCAGAAGATAGATCTGAAAATCCAAAATAACTTAATGGTGCTTGCAATGTACTCGCAGTTGTCGCCGCAAAGCGGCTGTCCATGTAACGATAGCCGACGGCCGGTAATGCTACTCCATTACTATTGACATAAAAACTAGAACTCCCCAGCTTTGAAAATTTTGCGGCATCTTCCGCAGAATACCCCGCCTCACGATAGATTTTGTAACGTTCATATCGAAAGGCGCATATAGCAAGACCTAAAGGATCGAAATAAAGCACCGGATCCGGCACATAAGCCTGAGTGCGTAGACCACCGTGCAACCCAATCGGATCCGTGCTCAGATACTGCCCCGTCTCCGGATCATAGTACCGGTTCAGGTTGTAATGTAGCCCCGATTCATCATCCGCCCACTGCCCCGGAAACCGCAGCGTCGTATCGATCCCGCACGCACCATCATCGTCGTTCGCCGCCCGCAGCGCCGGCAGCAGCCTGCCCCACAGCGAGTACGACGCCTTCCACACCGCCTTGCCCTGCGCATCGAACACCGCCTTCGGCAGGCCCACCTGATCGGTCAGAACCGGATACAGGCCCTCGTCCGTCTCCTGCGCCAGCGGAGCGAAGCTGCCCGGCTCGATATGCCACGTCACCGCCTCCCCGGTCGTGCCGTCCCGCTGCTCGACCCATCGCTCGGCCAGCGCCGGACCGTCCCACAGGAATTTCACCGCCTCGCGCCCGCCCACCTGGCGCTTCTCCACCCGCCGGTTGAACGCGTCGTAGCCGTACACCCACACGCCGCGCTCCGGCGTCACCACCTTCACGAGCCGGTTCAGACCGTCCCACGTGTATTGCCAGATCTTCGGCCGGAAGCCTGGCTGCTCGACCGTCTTCTCGATCGTGCGCCCGCGCGCGTCGTACCGGTAACGCGCATAGCCTACTCGCTCAGGCAAGCCGCCCCGGCCATAGCGGTGTACATCCACCGGCGCCTGTTGTCCGTTCGCCGCGATGTTCATCGCCGCGTCATAAGCAAAGTGTTCGGCGGGCTGCAGCAAGCTCTCGGCCGAGATAACCTGCCCACGCACGTCGCGGCGATAGGTCGAGATGTCGGCGTCCGTCTCGATCCGCTCCAGTTGTCCGGCGGCATCGTAGTGATACCCCTGCCGGGTCAGTTGCTCGAGCGCGCAAACCGGATCGGTCTGCAAAGCCTCGAGCGCCGGCGCGGGCCCGGCGATCTGCCGCCGTAGCCGCCCGAGTGCGTCGTACTGCTGTTGCGCAATGAAGTCGCCCGCCTGCCGGCCGGTCTCCCGGCCCAGGCCGTCGCGCTCGATCGTCAGCCCACCCACCCGCGTCAGCGTACCGAGCGTGTCGTACGCATACGCCGTCTCGCGGCGCGGCGTCATCCGCAACTGACGCTGGCCGTCGACGTCGTAGACGTGCCGCAGCAGTTCGCCATGCTGATCTTCGCCGATCAGGCGGCCGTTCCGGTCGTACGCCAGACGCGTCACGTGAGACTGTTGCTCCCCGCGCACCTCCGCCGAGGCCAACCGTCCCCGTACGTCGTAGCGGTAGGCCAGTTTCACGTCACCGGCGTCGACTCCGGTCAGGCGGCCAAACGCATCGTATGCGTACCGCCATTGTCCGCCGTCGGGCAGCGTCTTCGTCAGGAGGCGGCCAATCGCGTCCCGCTCGTATTTCGTCGCGCGGCCGCCCCAATCGATTTCTTCCGCAAGGCGGCCGGCTGCGTCATAGCGGTAGGTCCAGGTTTCGCCGAGCGCGTTGACGACCTTCGTCAGCCGGGTTGCATGGTCGTACCCGAAGTGCGTCGCATGCCCCGCGGCATCGATCGAGGCCGTCAGGAGGTCGAACGGTCCGTAGGTCCTCTGCACCGTGCGTCCAAGCGGATCGGTCCACTCGACGGGCAGTCCTTCGCTGTTGTATTGCGCCCGCGTCGTCGACCCGTCCGGCCGCGTGACGGCCCTCAGCAAGCCACGCGGATTGTCCGGGCCTGCGGCATAGTCGAAACGGGTCACGTGCCCCTCGGGCGACGTTTCCTCAAGCACGCGGCCCAGCACGTCGATCTTGCGCCGGAGATGCGCGCCGCTGGGCAGCTTGATGTCGGTTAGCCGCAACCGGTCGTCGTAGTCGAGTCGCGTCTCGCGCTTGCCCTGGATGATGCGCAGCAGTTCCCCATGCGAGCCGTACCGGTAGGCCGTCTTCGTGCCATCGGGCTCGATCCTGGCGGTCAACCGGTGAAGATGATCGTACTCGAGCCTGATCCGTTCCTTGCCGGGCAGGATCGTCGCGGTGAGTCGCTGCTCGTCGTCGTATTCGAAGCCGATGATGCGGCCCGGGACTTCCTCGACCGAGGTCAGTTGCCCGCGGTGATCGTAGCGGTAGTTCGTGCGCCGTCCGAGCGGATCGATCCGCGCCACCAACCGGCCAAGCTCCCATTCGGACCGGGTGCAATGGCCGAGCGGATCGGTTTCGGCGCTGACGAGACCTTCGTCGTCGTGGTCGTAAACCCATTCGCCGTCGGCGTCGAGCACGCGCGTACGCCCGGCCTCATAGACGAATCGTCCCGTGTGGTAACCCTGCCGGGTACCCGTCTCGACCACGCGCCCGGCGTCGTCATACCGATACCGAACGTCGGTTTGATCGGTATCCCGCCACTGCGTCATCCAGCCGCGTTCGTCGTACGCGTAGTGAAACTGGCCGAACTGGAAGCTCGCCACCTGCACGAGCCTGCCCCGTTCGTAGCCGTAATCGACGAGCGTTCGCAGACTTCCGTCCGCGTCGTGCAGCACGATACGCTGCGGACGATGGTCTTTCCCGTGATACACGACCTCGAGCCGGTAGCCGTCGCTGTGCGCCAGTCCGCTCAGGCGCCCACCCGCGTCGTACGCCAATGCGATCGTGTTGCCGGACAGATCTTCGATCCGCTCGAGGCGCGACGAATGTCCCTCGACCAGCGGCGCGAAGACCAGCAACTGGCGGGTATTGCGGTCCAGAATCCGCGGTTCCTGGCGACTGCCAATAAGCCGATAGCGCGGCTCACGCAGGTTGACGCCGTCGAGCGCCACGTCCGGGGCGTCGAAACCAATCGCCAGTCCGGTACCGTCGTGGAATCGCACGAACCGCCCGTCGTCGATTGTCAGGCGTTGCGACCAGTTGTCGGACCAGCGGTAACCCAGCAACCCCTTGTCGTCCGACCGGGTGCGATAACGGCGCCTGAGCGCGAGCGGCAATACCCCGGGAATGGCCAGATCGGTGCGAATTTCCAGCATTTCGCCGGTCGCGACATCCACCGGGTCTTTCTTGCAGGTCGAAACCTCGTCATTCTTGCCGCTGATTTCCGCGCTTTCTGTCGGCTCGGGCGTTTTCAACGCCTCGCCGAGCATGCCGCCAATCCTTGCGCCGATCAGGCCGCCCAGCAAGCCGGCAAGGAATTCCTCAGCGGCGGAGAGCTCGGGATTCCTGGGACCGTATTGTCCAGTCGTCGTGTCGGCCCAGACGCTCTTGCGCCCCGAATTGACCTTGGCGCTGCAGTGAGTGGAGTGCCCGATCCGAACGAGCGGCAAACCATTGATCGTGATCGTCCGGCTACCCTCGACCAGAGGCTCGGGCGAGCTGGAATGTTTCGAACAGGCGACCACATCGGTCACTCTTGCCGCCTTCCGCCCTTCGAACGTGACGTCGGACGAGCCAGTCGTTATCTTTCCGCAGTTGCTGCCCATGTGCTGGCTTGCCGCCGCGAGGGCGCCGCCAAGGCTGAGCCCCCCGGCCATGCAGGCGCCGACAATGAGCGCGCCGGCCAGACCACCGGTCGCCACCGTCGCCGCCACCATTGCGCCGATCGCGACGCCGGTGGCGAGGCCCGCCACCATCCCCCAGAATCCCGACGAATGGGCAATCTCGTCATCCACGCATGCGGGGTGAGGATCGCCATTCCCGATGGTCAGGCCGAGCGCATCCCCTACGCGCTCGGCTCCCTTCTCAATTGCACCGGTTACGCCTATCTTCCCCAGTAGCCACGCCCCCCCCAGCGCCACGGCAGCCGGCACGGCGGCAAGGGCGGCGGCGCCTGCCGCCGCCGCGCCCGTGGCACCCGGCGCAGCGAGCGCCGCCGCCCCGGCTGCGTAGCTGCCATAGCCGACATCTGCGCCCAGCATGCCGTAGTTGGCGCCGTCGACCCACTTCATCTGCTGCTGTTTGGTCGCGTCGCCGTCTTCGAGCGTATTGAGGTATGCGAGCCGCTCGTCCGCACTGCCGGAGGGTACTTCGGAGTCCGTGTTATTCACGTCCTGGTCGGCCATGATCGCGTATCGCTCAGTTCGGTTCGTTTAACTTGAGGCTCTGCACGACGGCCTGCACCTGCGCTCTTTGCGTGTCGCTGAGATGGCCGGGAACCGTGAACGTGAGCATCAGCACCTGCTTGCCATGCTCGACCATCGTGATCAACTGCTGGACCGGCGAGCCGTTATTCAACCATTTGAAGTCGTGCACCGAGGCCTTGCGCCCCGACACCTGCGACTCGCTCGCAGCCACGAACTCGTAACCCGGGACCTGCTTTTCCAGCTTTCTGGCCTCCCCCGCGGTGTACTCCTCGAACCGCATGCCCCAAGGCAGGCGCTCCCGCGTAATCACGAAGCTCACACCCTCGGTGCCCGTCGAGGCGGACACAAACACGTTCATCGTCTTGTCGAGCCACTCGGGTGGCAACGACAACGTCCCTTCCTGCATCTGGTACATGATCTCGTCCGTTCCTGTGGCTCGGCTGGTCAGCCCTCAGGGTTTGTTGTCGGGGTTGATGTGGGTATTGCTCGCCTGGACCTTGATTTGCGATCCGTCGATCGTGATCTTCGACGCGCCCTTGTAGATCTCGATCGCATCGCCGGTCATGTGGATCTTCGTGCCGTCGTCGCCGCCCACCTTGATCCAGAGTTCCTTCGTTTCGATCGTATGGGTGCCAGCCGGCGTCTTCTGGTTCGTATCGCCCTGCGTTACGGTGTCCACCAGATTGCCCGCCGAGACGGTAGTTTTCTGGTCCCCCTTTTCAACCGTGATAGTTCGGTCACCACCGAGAACCTGCGTCGTCTGCGCGTCCTCGACAACGACGTTCATGTCTTTTTCCGCCTGCAGCCATAGCTCCTCGGCCCCCTTCTTGTCCTCGAAGCGAATCGCATTGGCCGTGCTATAACTGCCCGTTGTGGAGCGTGACAGGATGCCGCTTTGCGTCGCATTTTCGGGGAGCTTCCATGGCGGCGGGTTCTGCTGGTTGTAGACGCGGGAGATGATGAGAGGGCGATCCGGGTTGCCGTCGAGAAACGACACGACCACCTCGTCGCCAACCCGGGGAACCTGGACGGCGCCGAAACCCGAGCCGGCCCACGCCTGCCCAACCCGCACCCAGCACGAACTGCGGTGATCCATCTGCCCGAGCCGGTCCCAGTGAAACTGCACTTTCACGCGGCCCAGTTCATCCGTATAAATTTCTTCGCCCTTGGGACCCACCACGATAGCGGTCTGCGGCCCCGCGATCATCGGCTTGGGTGTCGTGAGAGAAGGCCGGAACGGAATCTTCTTGCGAATGCAGACGAAACTGTTGGAATAGGTCGCCGATCCCTGCGCGCTTTGAAAGTTGTTGGTGCCGTGATGACTGACGGCAATCACAAGGAACTCGCGCTCCTCATCCTGGCCGCTGTCGTGATCGTAGTGGCCCGTCAACTGGAAGGTGCGGCCAGCCGTAAGCGTGCGGCAGTTGCTCGCGCCGATGAAAACCTTGCCCTCCGCCTCCAGCGCTTCAAGGCGAAACCGCATCAGTTCCTCACCGCGATCCGTCGAATCGAAACCGTGAGCGCCGAGATAATCGTAGATCTCGTACTTTTCGACATCGCCCTGATTCGTCAACGTGTCGCCGGAGACGTAACGGCGGGCGGCGGGCGCCTTGTAGTCCGCGGTCTTGAGACTGACACGGCCTGACTCCAGCTTGCGGTCCGCGCGAAACTGGGTAACGACGTTTTCCTCGTCGAACATCTCTCCGGTGGCATACCGCAGCACCGGATTGCCGTCGATAGGCTTTGCTACCACGGAGTCGTCCGTAATGATCAAGGTGTGGCCTTGCTCATCATGTTCGAAATAGAAAAAAAGGCCGTCCTGCTCGAGCAACCGCTTGAAAAAATTCAGGTCCGACTCCCTGTACTGCGTGCAATAGCTGTACGGCTTCAACGTCCTGCGGACCCGGAATTCGAATTTGGCGATCGCGCCATACTGGGAGAAAACCTCGCGAAGAATGGCTTCCGACGTTTTCTCCTGAAAGATGCGGATATCGTACCGGCGGCCGAGCATCCATAACCACGGCCGCAGCGTTGCCGAATAGGTCGACAATCCGCCATCCGTGCCGAGATGCACGAAACGCGTCACATAGCCGTGAAAATACCGGGTGGTGCCGTCCTGCATGCTCAGATCGACCGTTAGATCCTTGGCGATCAGCTCTTTCAGTTCAATTGTCGAATCCTGGGACGTCAGCCCTAACTCGATCGTATAGACCCGCGACAATTCCTCGTGATAGGCGAAATCGTTAACAAGCAGTTGCGACTGGCCGGATAACGGGGTCTTGAGCGAAAAGAGCCTGTTATTCTGCAAACTCAGGATCTGGGTGAAATCGGACATCTGCATGCGGCTCCCCTATGCGCATACGGCGCTATCCACGAGAGATCGTGGTTTTTCGACACGAAGGCGGTTAAAATCTTCCCGGCGATTATAGATGGATTTTCCTGCGCCCGAAATCAGTTGTAGCCGGCTTTAACAGTTTGGTCGCCATAGCATTGTGCAATATATAGCCGGTCAGAATTTCCTCGTTGCCAACCCATCTTAAGCAAGTCAGGTAAAAATGGCTGATACCGATTTTTATGCTTGTACGGCGGAAAATCCGGGGGCGCTGTACGGACATCCCGGACTGCTCGGACCGGGAGCGGGCCCCGGGATCGGCCCGGTGCTGGGCATGGGTACCGACGTGGCGGCTACGACTTTCGATATTGGTGGCAGCTATCCGGCCGATCCGGGGGCGGCAAGCCGTTATCTGATTGCAAAGCTCAAGTACGACACTGAAATGACACCGGACGAGCGTCTGAATACGCTTGTCCAGCTTCGGCAGGCATTGCGCGATGCCGAACAGAGTTTCAGCAAGACGGAGTTCGGCAAGCTTTACAAGGAGGCGCAGAGCGTGCCGGGATTGGGCGGCGACGTACTAAATGGTCTCTACGCTCCGACCAACATCGGTTCGACGCTGGCAACGGCTACCGGCGCAGCACTCTCCGCAGCCCAGAAAGCTCCAACGTCCGACTTGCTGGACATACCGGAAGACGTGCGTCAGAAGTTGTTGGCGTGGGCGAGAAAAAGCGGCAATCAAGGGATCAAATCGGCGCGCAAGCGGTTTGGCGACGTGCTGAAACTGACGCGTGTCGACGGCAAATGGATGTTCGAAATTCCCGCCGGCAAAAAGGCGGCGGGCTATGTCTTGCGAAACCGCGCCGCTCAGAACGTGGTCCGCATTCCCGCCTATCGACAGGCGGCACTGGAAGCGCTTGAAGCCAGGAACCGGCTGAACATCGACGGCTTCGGCGAAACAGTCGGCGGTCACATTACCGGCGTAAGCGCGGGTGGTCTGCTTGCGTTAGGGCCGCAGGCCATTTTCGATGCCATTGACGCCGACAACCTGCACCAGTTCATGAGCCTCGAGGCACACAGCCAGCCAGCTAACGCTGCTGGCTGGCTGGCAGGTTGGGGAGCAGGAGCCTATGTACCCGGCATTATCGTCGCAACCCTGGGCCTCCCCGCCGAACTCCCGGCACTGGCTGTTCTGGCAATCGGCTTTGGCGTCGGCCTCGGCGTGCAGGTACTCGTGTCGCATTACGCAGGAAAGCGCATCGGCAACGCATGGGACCGCTTCATGGCAGAACATCATTGGTAAGCAGAGACATGGAACAGGCACTCATCCGTACACCCATTGCTCTGTTTGTTATGACCGTCGTAACCAGCGGATTGGTCGCACTATGTTTCCCGCCGACCACGTGGCTTGTTCTTCCCCTATTGGCTATCGTACTTGCGTATAGCCTGTTCGCGTCCTTCTTCGCGACCCGGTACACGACTTACCATGAGGGGCTGAAATGGCTGCTTACGCTCAATTTCTTTTTATTCATCGCCGCGATGACCCAAACGGCGCTCGATCCGTGGTTGCCACAAGCGGTGCGAATCGCGGTGATAATTACTTACTTTGTTCTGCTGACAATCACCTATCTGATTTGCTACCACAAGGAACGGCGTAGAAGCTGGAGTGAGTTTGATAAAACACTCTCGAATCCCGCGCTCGTCATCGAAAAAGGGAAAGTTCGGCGAATCGTGCGAACCGGGGAATCTGGCAAGAAAACATCGCAGACAAATGCCGTGGCAAGTATCGGAGCGGCACTTGGGATTGCCATGCCCGGTCTTGTCGGGGCACTCTTCGGCGCGACCGGAAAGACTCTGCTACTGATGATAGTGGTGGCGGCATTCATGGTGTCGCCGCTCTTTCTGCTGCGCTATTTCGTTACCTATGGAATTGGTATCCGCGAGGTTCGTAAAGCCGAACGACAACGCAACCAACGTTTCGAGTTCGACAACGTTGCTGCACTTCAAGAAGCCCGCCGCACCATTTTTGTCGCCCGGTTGCTCAATCCCCGCCTGCGCTATCGGGATTGAGCGCCACGAGGCAGATGCCGCCGGATCACTCCGCCTTCACCCCCAACAACTCTCGCAGATACGCAAGCGACCCGTCGTCCTTCACGACGCTCTCAAGCCACACATGAAGCGGCATCTCCGACCACTCCGCCGCTTTGTCCGCGAGATAGGCAACGGGGCTATGCGGCTCCGTCTGCCGGAAGTACCGCGCAACGGCCCGCAACTGCGCCACGGCCTGCGAGCGGCTCCGGATTTCTCCGCCCCCCCCCGCATGCGGTGCCACTCCTGGCTGCGCGGGCGGTTGTTGCGCATGAAGCGGCGTCTTGAAGCCTGGCTCCACTCTCTCCGGCACATTGTCCTGCACCGGTTGGGTCTTTGGCGGCGTATCGCTATACCCCTGCTCTCGCGCGAATCGCTCCGCGAGCCCATACACGTTTTCATATGCATCGTGTAACTGCCGGAAGCTGGGCGCCGCATTGCCCGCATGCTGTTCGAGTTCCTTCTCGAATGCGTCGACCGCCGCCGCGAACACCTTCAAATCCGTGAGCAGCGCTGAATAGAACGCAACCGGCGTCATCCGTTTCGACGCGTCGATCTGCTCGACCGACGGCTTGCCGCGCGCAATGTCGTCAGCATGCTCCGGATTGCGTCGCACCGCTTGCGCCACGTGCTGGGCGACTTCCCAGTCGACCATGCTGAACGCATTAGAGTCGCCTTCGGTCAGTGGCACCGCGCGCAGCAGTTCCGCCGTACGAGCCACGAGCCACGAGACGTTACCAAGCCGATATTCGGCATCGTCACGATCCATTATGGGATGTACGCCTTCCCAGAAGTCGCGGCACAGCCCCTCCAGCAAGGCGTAACCTTGCGTCAATCCCTTGACGCCTTCGTCCATGCCAAGCGCTTCGGTCAGCCACACGGCAAGGCGCAGGTCTTTGGTTCGGGCGCGAAGCAACGTGGTCGATTGTTCGACCACGAAGCCCCAATCTGCTTCCTTGATCTCGGTAACCCACTCCCCCTGGTCGAGCGAGGGATCATCGAAGCGGCGTGCGTGCTGAATCGCATCAAAGTCGGACGAATACAGCAAGTCTTCGCCGCACGGTGAGGTGTCGCTGATCGGTGTCAGCAGTTCGGTCAGATTGATGGACATGGTTCAGGCAATCGAGGGATTCTTCAGTGCGTCATCGTGTGCCGCGCGCAGCAGCGTTCATGCAAGCGTGTACTCGAACTCGCCGGTGTCGTTGGCTCGCACCGTGATCCGGTCGATCGTTCCGCCTTCGGCGAGCCGCTCAAGCACACGAGTCGCAATCTCCGGCAACAGTGTTCCGTTCAGGATGTGATCGACATTGCGTGCGCCTGAATCGACTTCTGTGCAGCGCGCGAGCACCGCGTCGACGAGCGTTTCGTCCCACGAGAACGCGGCGCGATGATTGGCTTCGATCCGCCGGCGAATGCGCTCCAGTTTCAGTTCGATGATCTCTGCCAGCACCTCGTCGGAAATTGGGTAATACGGCACGACTTTCATCCGGCCAAGGAACGCCGGTTTGAACGTCTTGTACAGTTGTGGCCGCAAGGTTTCGGTCAGCGCATCCGGATCCGGCAGATCCTCGGCTGGCTTGTTCAGGCACGCCTGCATTACCGCGGACGAGCCCACATTTGACGTCAAGATGATCAACGTGTTGCGAAAATCGATTTCGCGGCCTTCGGCGTCGTCCATCATGCCCTTGTCGAACACCTGGAAGAACATTTCGAGTACGTCCGGGTGCGCCTTTTCGACCTCGTCGAGCAGCACGACCGAATAGGGGTTGCGCCGAACCGCCTCGGTCAGCACGCCGCCCTCGCCGTAGCCGACATAGCCGGGCGGCGAGCCTTTCAGCCCCGAAACGCTGTGTGCCTCTTGATACTCGCTCATGTTGATCGTGACCATCTTGCGTTCTCCGCCGTACAGGATGTCGGCAAGCGCGAGCGCGGTTTCGGTCTTGCCGACGCCCGAGGGGCCGACGAACATGAATACGCCGCGCGGTTTGTTCGGATCCTCGAGATTTGCCGTAGCGGTTCGCACGCGCTGTACGATGGCCTCAAGTGCATGGTCCTGACCCATCACGCGTGCGGCCAGCAGCGAATGCAGGTTCATCACGGTTCCGATCTCGTCTTTGACCATGCGGCCCAGCGGAATACCGGTCCAGGACGCAACGATTTCCGCAACCGCGTGTCCATCGACCTGCATCGGCACCATAGGCTCGTCGCCCTGAAGCGCATGCAGCGCCGCGACGCGCTCCGCGAGTGCCTCGCGCTTTGCCTGCACGTCAACCGACTTGCCTTCCGCGACGGAAGATCGCGCCGCATCGAGCGCCGCCCGCAGTGGTGCGATCTCGGCCACGATTGCCCGCTCGCGTTCGTAGCGTGCTTCATCGGCTGCCAACTGCGTGCTCGCGCCTTCGCGCTCGGTGCGCAGCTCACCAAGTCGTTCGTCATGCGAAGCACCTGCGGACACCTCGCGCTCGAGCGAGGCGATTTCGGCGTCGATCCGCTCGATCCGTCTCCTGGTGTCGTCGATAACCGAGGGCGTCGTGCTCTGGGCGAGCGCAACCTTGGCGCATGCGGTGTCGAGCACGCTGATCGCCTTGTCGGGCAGTTGCCGGCCGCTAATGTAGCGATGCGACAGACGCACGGCCTCCGTAATCGCATCGTCGAGAATGCGGACGTTGAAATGTTTCTCCATCAGCCCGACCATCCCGCGCAGCATCGACGCCGCGAGGGTCTCGCCGGGTTCCTCGATTTTCACGACCTGGAAGCGCCGCGCAAGCGCCACGTCTTTCTCGAAGTACTTCTTGTATTCGCTCCACGTGGTCGCCGCGATCGTGCGCAGTTCGCCGCGTGCGAGCGCCGGCTTCAACAGGTTCGCGGCATCGTTCTGGCCGGCCTGTCCGCCCGCGCCGATGATCGTATGCGCTTCGTCGATGAACAGGAGGATCGGATGCGGGCTTTTCTTGACCTCGTCGATCACGCCTTTCAGCCGGTTCTCGAATTCGCCCTTCACACTTGCCCCGGCCTGCAACAAGCCCATGTCGAGCATGTGGAGCGCCGCACCGCGCAGCGGCAACGGCACGTCATCAGCCGCAATGCGCAGCGCCAGCCCTTCGACGACGGCCGTTTTGCCAACCCCCGCTTCGCCCGTCATGATCGGATTGTTCTGGCGGCGGCGCATCAGAATATCGATCGTCTGGCGAATCTCGGCTTCGCGGCCAATCACCGGGTCGATCTTGCCGTCGCGCGCGCGCTGCGTGAGATTTGTCGTGTATGTATCTAGCGCGGGAGTCTTCGAGAGCCTCGCAGCCTGCGCCGCATCCGCCGGTTCGGTGCCTGACGCTTCCGGCGTCCCTGCGTTATGCGGCTCGGCCTCCGCCGAACCTTCGGTGAGGAGGTCGAACTTGTGTTTCAAGTCGGCCACGCGCACGCTGGCAAACAGCGCGGACATCTGCTGCGAAAGCTGGACCAGATCTGGCGCGCTCAACAACGCAAGCAGCAGGTGCCCCGACCGGATACGGCCGAACTCCGTATCGAGCGAAGCGATTAGCCACGCCTGTTCGAAAAGCGCGATCAGATGCACGGAGAACACAGGTGTACGCGTGTTGCCCGTCTTCAGCTTCGGCAGTTCGCGCTCCAGGTCCGCACGCACCGCGTGCACGTCGATGCGGCTCGCGCGCAGGGCGAGCGTCACGTCGGACGCGGGATCGTCGATCAGCGCCAGGAACAGATGCTCCAGTTCGATTTCGTAGTGGCCGCGCGAAAGGCACGCGCCTGCCGCACGCTCGGCTGCCCGCCTGCACAGCGGATCCAGTTTGGTGATCAGGGTCTTCAGAGGCGTACTCATGGAAACGGTCTCGCGTGGGTTCGTTGCGTCTTCGTTGTTTTCAGTGGATCACGTGCAGTTCGTAGCGCGCATCGTCGCGATGCCGCCCGGCGTCGCGCGTGCACAGAAAGGCATCCCAGCCAAGACGCGAGCCCGCGCCCAGTACGCTCGCTCCTACGTCTTCGCGGCGCAGCACGAGGACCACCTCGTATTCGATGGTGACGCCAGCGAGCAGCGCCAGCATCCGCTCGAGCGCAAGCGCTTGTTCGCCGCCAGGCAGGAACGCCCCGTAATGGCGCTTAGACAGCGGACCGATCACCAGCCGCACGCGCATGTCCCGTTGCCATACGCGCGCGCCGACGAGCGCGGTCGCTCCCAGCGTAACGTTGAAATTGCCAAGCACGCTAAGCTGGTCCGGCGGCACGTCGTACCACTTGCCGACGAACTGGTCGACGCGTACGGACACGCGAAAATAGTCGGACAGCACGCGCTGCAGATAGGCGGCCGACATCGGTCGATGTCGCGCGGCCAGCGCGTAGCCGGCAACGGCCTCGTCGAGCAGGCCGCCGCGCCCTGCTCCCAGCGCCTCGCTGACGTCGTCGCTTGCCACGCCCGCGATCGCGAGCAGCAGCGGGAGATAGCGTTCGTCACGGTCGGTTTCGTAATGCAACGGCAGCCGGTACTTCTTCCACGCCGTGTAGAACAACGCCGTCGCGCGGTTCGAAAACACGTCGAAGAAAGCGCGTGCTGCACGGTCGCGCTTCAAATGCTCGCGCGCAACGATCTGCTCGGTGTAATGAAGCGGTAAAGCCCCCTGGCTGCCGAGCAAACCAAAGAACGCGGGCGTGAGCTCGACATGGTCGAGTTCGCCAGATGCGAGCGCCGCACTGCGTGCGTCGACGCTCTTCAGCGGTGCGCCGGCTGCGTCAAACGATTCCGCGCTTTCGATCTCGCTCGCCGGAAAGCCGAGCGATAGCGTGTTTCGAAACCCGATACGCTGGGCAACGACATTACCCTGACGCCGGACCTCGGGCGCCTCGACCGCCTGCCGCGCAAACCAGCCCTCGAGCACGCGCACCGCCTGAAAGAATTCGAAGCGATACGGCTCGTCGAGCAACTGGCCGACTACACCAGGATCGATTCGCCGGTTCGGGGTTTGCATCGAATGATCTCCTCGCCGGTGCGCTTCGACACGACGATCAGTTGAACAAAGCTGTTCAGGTGCACATACAACCCGAAGAAGTGATCGAGCACGCGCACGAATGCCGCGAGACTCGAACCGACAAAGTGCTCCTCGTCGATCGTCACACGCACTTCGATACCGCGGACAAACGTCGCGAAGGGCTTGCCGGGCAGCCATTGCACGGCGCCGCGCTGCTCGATGCCGACAATGCCGTCTATCTGCCGCAGCGACACCGCGCTACGCCGCAGGTCATACAGCGTCAGCACTTCCTTCAGCGGTGCCAGCCCGTGATCGGCAAGCGACACGTGATTGAGCGCAAGGTGCGACACCAGCCGCCAGTGCACGGCATGGCCGCGCGCGAAGCGCGCACTGGGTGTCGGCCGGCGGAGCATCGAAATCAAATTTCCGGACTTCTCGCCCCCTTCCATAAACAGGTCGCCACCGGCCAAGCCGAACGCAAGCTGGGCGGGGAGATCGCGGTTCGTGCACGTGAGATCGAGACTCAGCGTGTCCGTTTGCGGCATGCTCGGCTCGAAGTCGATGTCGACGATCGAGATCTCGGTTTCGTACCCCGGGCTTTTCTGCGCGACCTGCTCGTCACGGCGCGCGAACCAGTAGTGGCCCATGCGCGCCGCCTCGCCGTGATGCAACGAATAAAAAGGACGAAACTCGATCACGCTCTCTTCGTGTTCCTTTTGCCGGACGAGCTTCACCGAATCGATCGAATAAATCTCGTATCCAGAAGCTCGCCGACCGTCCGCGATCACCGGATACGACAAAGCCCGGTGCGTGATCCGGATCGGCTCGCCATGTTGCTGGAACAGGTTCACGACCGGCGTGCAGAACAGGCGTAAGTGATTCGCGCTCAGCAGTTCGAGCAAGCGCGCGACGTGCGAATCGCCACGCACGTCCTGCAACACGAGATGCAGCGTTGCACGCCGGCAATGGCCAGCCGCCTGCGCAATCGACGCCAGATCGAAATCGACGAAATCGAACTTGTCCGGAAAAGCGAAGTATTCACTCAGCAGCCGGTACGCCGGATGAGACTTTGCGGGATAGTCGATAAGCGCGTCTGCCTCGTCGTAACCGACCTGGGCAACCGGTGAATTGCGCAGTTTGGTCCAGCGACCGTTACGCTCGGGCTCCACGTACGCGCCCAACACGCTGATGAACAGGCAATCGACAAGAGTCGCCACAAACGACTGCTCGCCTTGAAGATACGCGCGCAACGGTGAGGCTCGCAGCGCACCCAGATCGAGCTGGGGTGCGAGCGATTCGAACGTGATAGAAATGACACCCGTCGCATTTGCCGGCAGCACCGTTGAACCTGGCGCAAGCGCTACCGGTATGTACCGCGCTTCGGAAATACGGATTGGCACAAGCGTCACGTCGTACGCGGTACGGAATTTGCACTCCACGCCCCGTATCGGAAGGCTTCTCAGCGTAGTGCCTCGCGGCACCACACTGGCGCCCGTCTGCTGTCCCTGAGCGGCAGGTGCGAACTGCGCGATCGAACACGACGGAAAGGGCCGCAGATAATGCGGATACAGTACCTCAAGCAGCGCTTCGGTGAATTCGGGGTAGTCGTCGTCGAGCTTTTTGTTGATCCGTGCACCGAGCAGCGCAAACGATTCGATCATCCGCTCGACGTGAGGATCCTCGCAATGCTCGCCGGACAGCGCAAGACGCGCGGCAATCTTTGGGTAGCGCTCGGCAAAATCCCTCGAATAGCGCCGCAGATATGACAACTCGCGCTCGTAATACGGCAGCAGCTCTTCCATCGATGAACCCCAGACTTCTTTCGTTGCCAGATCGCGGGGCGTGCACCGGACGGTCCTCCGGCCCCGCGCGGCATCGAGCGTTACGGCGCTTTCGCGGCCCGTGTGCGCGTAACCGCGTACTGCAGCGTCGAAGGCTGCAGCATCGCATCGAAATTGACCGGCTCTTCGGCCGGATGCACGACAAGCATCGCCTGAATCGCGAAATAGAGCGCGTTGGTCGACTGCTGGTTGAGCTCGAACTTCACCTGCACCCGCTGCAGGCGTGGCTCGTGCCGCTCGATCGCCTGCTGAATCGACTTGCAGATGAACGCACGGTCGTAGTGACTCGCAAGACTCAGCCCGGCGAAATCGTTGAGCCCATAGGTCAGCACCGAATATTGGCACTCGGGGTGCGGCGCGAGATCCTCATCGGCAAACGCGATACGCGTGTTGAGGAGCGCCTCGACGTCACGGGCCACCGTGTTCTTCAGTTCGTCTATCGACAACTGCCGCATGGCCGCCGCGGCAGGCTGGTGCGGTTCGTCGTCGTACAGCTTGTCCAGAAAGCTCGGTTCGAAACGTTTCATCACGCAGCCCGGTCGAAACAAAAGCAGCAACGGAACGGGTGAAACGCCCCGTTGCCTCAGGCCCGCATCAGACCGCGTAGGTCTTGTCGTTCTTCGTCAGGCTCCAGGCGCCCTGCGTGTTACCGCCCTGGTTGCCGCCGATCTTCTGCTGCGTCTGCTTCCACTGCACCGCGGCATACTTCAGCGTGAACGTCTCGATTGGCAGGCCTTCCTGCTCGATGCTCGGCGCCACGCTCGAGATGATCACGTACTTGAGCTTGACTTCGAGATACTTGACACGATTGCCTTCGCCATCCGCGCGCATGAAATCGATCGTCACCTCGTCGAACGTCGTACCACCCGACGAGTGCTGATACAGCAGCGGGCTCGACGAATCGATCTCCTTCGTGAACTGCATGTCGCCGTGGTCGCAGCGCTCCGACGTATGGCCGCCGGACGTCGATGCCGTCGCCGAACGCGGCTGGGTGATCGTGTGGTTCCAGGACTTCAGTTCGACCCAGCCCGAGTGGTCCTTATCGGCGGATTCGCCCTTGATAACCGGATTACCAAACTTCATGTACATATCTAGCATGATGCTTCAACTCCCCATAGGGTGGTTTTAACGTCCTACCCGAGCAACCTCCGTCCGGGCGCTTCACTTACGCATTGGCAGGCTTGGGCAAATCAGCGACGAGACGCAAGGAAATCGAAAGTTCGTCGAGCTGAAAATGTGGCCGCAGGAACGCGACCGAGCGATACGAACCCGGCTTGCCCGGGATCTCGGCGACTTGAATGGACGCCTCGCGCAGCGGAAATTGCGCTTTTTGCTCCTGGGTGGCGTTGTCGTCGAGCAGCACGTATTGCGAGATCCACCGGTTGAGGAACGACTCGACATTCTGCGCGGATGCGAAACTGCCGATCTTGTCCCGCATCATGGCCTTCAGGTAGTGCGCAACACGCGATACCGAGAAGATGTACTGCAACTGGGCAGACAGAACGGCATTCGCATTGGCGCTGTCGGTGTTGTATTTCTTGGGCTTCTGCACCGACTGCGCAGCAAAGAACGCGGCATAGTCGGAATTCTTGCAATGGACGAGCGGGATGAAGCCGAGATCGCTCAGTTCCTTCTCACGACGGTCCGTGATCGCGATTTCGGTCGGGCATTTCAGCGCGATCTCGCCATCGTCGGTCTTGAACGTATGGGTCGGCAAATCTTCGACCAGACCGCCCCCCTCGACACCGCGAATCGCCGCGCACCAGCCGAAGTCGTCGAACGCGGCTGTCAGCCGTGCCGCAAAGGCCCACGCCGCGTTGCACCACAAATATTTATCGTGGTCGGTGCCGTCAACGTCTTCCACGAAGTTGAACGTCTCGGCGATCTGGCCGTCCTTCGGATTGAACGGCAGGCGGCCAAGAAAACGCGGCAGCGTAAGGCCAACATAGCGGGAATCTTCCGAGTCGCGAAACGATTTCCACTTGGCGTATTCGACCGTATCGAACACCTTGCCCAGATCGCGCGGCTTGCCGAGATCGGAAAACGATTCGAGGCCAAGCAGTTCCGGCGACGCCGAGGCGATGAACGGCGCATGCGCGGCTGCCGCCACATGTGACATCTGCTCGATGAAATACATGTCCTCCGGCTGACGCGAGAGCTCGAAGTCGCCGATCAGTGTACCGAACGGCGCGCCGCCGAAAGTACCGAACTCCTCTTCGTAGACCTTCTTGAAGAGCGCACTCTGGTCGAACTCGGTCGCGGCCTTGAAGTCGCGCACGATCTCGCGCTTCGACGCATGCAACGCCTTGATCTTGATCGTCTGGCCGGTATTGCTCTCCTTGACCAGATAATTGAGCCCGCGCCACGTCCCTTCGAGTCTCTGGAATTCCGGCGCGTGCATCACCGCGGAAAGCTGCGCGGAAATCAGCCGGTCGAGTTCCGCGACACGCGCATCGATCGTCGCCGACAGGTTGTCGGACACGATCACCGTGCCGTCCAGCACCTGATGCACGAGTTCGCCGATCAGATCCTTCGCGCGCGCATGCTCCGACTCGGACTTCGCCACCTTGCTCTTCTCGACGATCTCGTCGAGCAGCGTCGTCCCGCCGGCATATTCGGCATCGCCCGTCGGGACCACAGCGCCTTGCTGATTCAGCTGATTCATCTCGACACCCGTCCTCATTCGCCCTGTGAGTCGTCGCCGCCCGCATCCTTCGCAAGCGCCTGCAACTGCTGCGTGTTCTTCAACACTTCGCTCAGCAGATCCTCGAGCTTGTCGTTGCCGGCAAGCTTGTTGCGCAGATCGGCCAGCTTCGAACGCGCTTCGAGCAGGCGCCGGAGCGGCTCGATCTGCTCGACCACCTCGTCGGGACTGAAATCGTCCAGCCCGCGAAACTTGAGGTCGACGGCGAACTTGCCGCCTTCCTGGCTCAGGCGGTTCTCCACCTGAAACGCGGCGCGCGGCTCGATCGCCTTCATGACATCGTCGAAGTTGTCGCGGTCGATACTGACGAACTTGCGGTCGCGCAGCTTGGGCTGCTCGATCTCGGACTGCCCCGCGAGATCGCCCACCACGCCGACAACGAACGGCAGCTCCTTGACCTCGATCGCGTCGCCCTTCTCGACCTCATAGGTCAACTGCACGCGCGGCGGCCGCACCTTCTGCAAACGCTTCTGAATGCTTTCTTTCTTCGCCATCTGCGGCTCCCGTATCTAGTCTGGTCGTACCACGCGCATGCTCAGCGCAACGCGCTGAACGGATCCCCGGCCTTCGCCGGCGCGGGCGCCTGTGCCGCTGCCGTCGGTGCTGCGCCGGCCGGTGCCGGATTCGCGGGCGCGGCGGCGGCCGTTGCGTCGGCACCCGACGCGACGGCCGGAGCCTTCGCATGACGGACCACGCGACGGCGCTTCACCGGCTGCTTGGGCTGCTGGTCCGGCGGGAACAGCTCGGACTCGCCGAGCGTGTCGCGCAACTGGACCGCCAGCGCCTGGGCATCCGACTTCGCATCGCCCTGGAGCGCAGCGTCGTCGCGCAGCTCGCCAAGCGATTCGGTGGCGATGCGCAGGCCGGAAACCGCCAGCACGCTCTTCGCCGTGCGGTCGGTCTGATCGCGCTGCAACGCTTCCTGCGCGGCAACGATGGCCTGCCCATAGTGATTCTGCGAGAACTGGATCTGCGCAATGCGCGACCACGGCTCTTCGCGAGTCGGATCGGCCTTCGCCAGGTCCTGGTAAAGACCGATTGCCTTGTCCTGGTCGCCTGCCTTCGCCACGGCGTCCGCGTCGGCAAGCTGCTTGTTGAACTGGTCCGCGGTGGGCGGGACATTCTGCTGTGTCGACGCGCAGCCGGCCATCACGGCGCAAGCCACCCCACATGCCACCATTACCCCGGAGAATCTTGTAAACAAACGGTTTTTCATCGTTTTTTCACCGATGTGCACGGATGAAGTTTAAAGTTGGATATCGGTTCTTTTTCTTTTTGAGATGCGCCGGTATAGTACCGGTGATTTTTTCATAATTCAATCTTCGCGATCGAGTAAACCTTTATAAATAGTGCGGACGTCCGACAAAGGCGTACCCCAATATACTGGGTGATGCATTATGCATTAGGCGACCCCGTAACATTTACTTGGCAAGCAAACTACACCCCGATTAATCGGGCAAAATTTCCCTGAACCGCTACCCGTTAGTTGTATGCGCAATCGAGACCAGGACCGAGACCAGCACAAAATGGCGGCAAGCCGGATAAACATGAGCGCCCATCTGACTCGCCATGCGCTGCCGCTCGCCGCCTGCGCATTGCTGGCCGGCTGCGCGGCGGCCCCGCTGCTCGGCACCGCCGCGAGCGCCGTCATGCAGGTGGCCGGCATGGGCAAGAGCGACGCCCCGAAGCCGCCGCGCAACGTCGGCATCACGCTGTACGCGGCGCAGAACCTCAATGCGGCGACCGACAACAAGCCGCTCGCGCTCGTCGTGCGGCTCTACGTATTGAAGGATCCGACTTCGTTCCAGCAGGCGCCCTTCGACAGCTTTACCGATCCCGACAAGGAAAAGAGCGTGCTGGGCGCCGACCTGCTGAGCGTGCGCGAAATCACATTGATTCCCGGCCAGCGCTATACGGCGACCGAGAAAGTTTCACGCGACGCTCAAGCGTTCGGCATTGTCGCGCTCTTTAGAGATCCCGCTGTGCAGCGCTGGAAATTGACGTTCGACCCGGCAAAATCGGAGAAATCCGGCATAATCATCGGCCTGCATAATTGCGCGATGACGGTCACGGACGGCAGTGTGATCGCACCGGTTCAGGGAATGCCGTCGCAGCCGCTCAATATGCTTTCGTCGGTTAGCTGCGGTTAGCCGGCGGCCGAGTAAAATGAATGTCGATTTACAAAATTTAACAATTACGGATGCAATTCGGGGGGCTCGACTGCCGATCGCCCTGCTTCATTCATAAACCAGGTGTGACATGAGTTATTCGGCCAAGGTGCTGTGGGGAGAAGGACTGTTCCTGCGGCCGCAGCACTTCCAGCGGCAGGACGCCTACCACGAAGCCCGCCTGTTCGAATCGATCCAGGCCATCCAGCCTTACAACTGGGGCGTGCGCTCGGTGGAATTCGAACGCGACTCGCTCGCAAGTAATGTGCTGCGCGTACGCGAGCTCTCCCTCGTGTTCCAGGATGGCACGCTGTACTCGGCGCCGCAGGCCGACGGCCTGCCGCCGCCCATTGCGCTCGACACGCTGCCCGAAGGCATCAACGACTTCGTGTTCTATCTGGCGCTGCACCCGCTGCGCGAAAACGCCGCCAATTACAGCGACGATCCGGGCGGCGGCTTCAGAACGCGCTTCGTCAGCGAGCGTTCGAGCGTCGGCGACAACTTTACCGATGCGGCCGCAGCCGATATCGACTTCCTGAAGACGCAGGTCAAGCTCATCGCCGAAGGCGAGCCGCGCGATCAACTGCTTTCGGTGCCGCTCGTCCGGGTGCGCCGCACGGCCACCTCGGGATTCGAGATCGACGACAACTTCGTGCCGCCCAGTCTCGCGATCAACGCCTCGTCACTGCTGACCCAGCGGCTGCGCCAACTGATCGATGCGCTGCAGGCGAAGGTCAACGCGCTCTACGGCTTCCATCGCGAACCGTCGAAGAACATCATCGAGTTCCGTTCGGGCGACATTGCCTCGTTCTGGCTCCTGCACACGGCGAACGCCGCGTTCGCCGCGCTGGCGCATCTGCATCAGCATGCGTCGCTGCATCCCGAACGGCTCTTCCAGGAGCTGCTGCGCCTCGCAGGCCAGCTCATGACGTTCTCGAAGGGCTACGCGCTCGCCGATCTCCCCGTCTATCGCCACGAAGATCCGGGCCCCGGCTTCGCGCTGCTCGATACGATGCTGCGCGAGCTGCTCGAAACGGTGATCTCGACGCGCTACTTCGCGATCACGCTCGAAGAGGTGCGGCCGTCGTTCCACGTCGGCCGGCTCGACTCGGGCAAGATCGACGACAAGACCGCGTTCTATCTCGCGGTGTCGGCGGACATGCCGAGCGTCGAGCTCATCGACGCCGTGCCGGCGCGCTTCAAGGTCGGCGCCCCCGACGACGTCGACAAGCTCGTGCTCTCGGCCATGCCCGGCGTCCGGCTCACGTACACGCCGCAGGTGCCGCCCGCCATTCCCGTGCGGCCGGGCGCCTGCTACTTCGCGCTCGATTCGCGCGGCGCGCTCTATGAACGCATGCTGCAGGCCCAGTCCGCAATGATCTACGCGCCGTCTGGCATCAACGACCTGAAATTCGAACTGATCGCCGTCACATCATGAACTACGCTCCCTCCCTGCTTGGCGGCAGCACGCCGCCGCCCACGCGGCCAACGGCCTCGTCGACCGACAACGCGTTCCAGGCGCGCTCGCTGCTCGACTTGCTGTACGACGGGTTTTTCATGCTGTTTCTGCTGAAGAACGGCCGGGAACCCGAAAGCGCGCAGGAGTTCAGCACGCGAATCCAGGAATTTCTGGCCGAGTTCGAGCGCGGCGCGAAGCGGCTCAATATCGCGGCCGACGACGTGTATGCCGCCAAGTTCGCGTTCTGCGCGGCCATCGACGAGCTCGTGCTGTCCTCGCAGCTCAGGATCCGCGCGGACTGGGAACGCCGCCCCCTGCAACTCGTGCTGTTCGGCGAGCAGCTTGCCGGCGAAAAATTCTTCGAATATCTCGAAGAGTGCCGTTCGCGCGGCGCCGCGCGGCTGCAATCGCTCGAAGTGTTCCATATGTGCCTGCTGCTGGGATTTCGCGGCAAGTACCTGCTCGAAGGGCCGGAGAAGCTGGCCTATCTGACCGCGCGCATCGGCGACGAAATCGCCCACCTGAAAGGCAAGCGCGCCCCGTTCGCACCGCACTGGCCGCTGCCGGACCAGATCTCGCACCGGCTGAAGCGCGAGGTGCCGCTGTGGAGCATCGGCGCCGTGTTCGGACTCGTCGCGCTGCTCGCGTTTCTCGGGCTCAACTCGTATCTGAAAGACCAGACGCTCAAGGCGCTCGCGCCCTACTCGCAGATCATCAAGGTCGGGCCCGAATCGGCGAATCTGACGATCTCGCTGCCTTGAGCGGAGCCGGGACGGCGACCTTTTCACGCGGCGGCACATGAGCCATGACGGCGCACTTTGACTCGTTTCCGCGTAGCACGCGGGGCGTCGTGCTTTGCGCCTCTATCGCGCTATACGCCGTCTCGTTGTTTTTGCCCGCAATGTATTTCGAAAGGGAAGCGCCCCTGCCTGGAATCGCCCTTCTCGCTCAGGGCTGGTTCGGTCTTCTGGACGCGAACCCCGCATGGCTCGCCAATCCGTTTTATGCCATCGCCTTCGTGCTGGGCCTGCGCAGACGCTATGGCTATGCCAGCATTTTCTGCGGCGTGGGTGTCGCCTGCGCCCTGTACTCGCCGCTGACCACGAAGTGGTACTTCAACGAGGCCGAGGGAACGCCTGTCGCGGGCCTCGGCATTGCGTTCTACGCATGGCTCGCGGCACAGGTCGTGCTTCTCGTCGGCAGCTTGTGCCTGCGCCGGGAAAGCGCCAATACGCCTGCGAATCGATAAGCCGAGCGAACTCTCGCCGCGAGTCGTAGAATCGTTGGGCTATCCATCCGCTCTGCCCGATCCGGCCCGAAGCTGTCGCGGCGCTGCCCGGGCAACACTTGCGTGCCGGCAGGAGTTTCAGATGACCACCCTCACCGCTCTGTCCGTCAAGGACATCCGCTTTCCCACTTCGCGTTCGCTCGACGGTTCCGACGCGATGAACGCCGCGCCCGACTATTCGGCAACCTATGTGACGCTCGAAACCGATTCGCCCGCGGGACTGACCGGCCACGGCCTGACATTCACCATCGGGCGAGGCAACGAAATCTGCGTGGCCGCGGCGAAGGCGCTTGCGCCGCTCGTGATCGGCAGGACACTCGAAGAGATCGCCGGCAACATGGGCGCGTTCTGGCGCGCGCTGACCTCGGATAGCCAGTTGCGCTGGATCGGCCCCGACAAGGGCGCTATCCATCTCGCGACGGCGGCCGTCGTCAACGCCGTCTGGGATCTGTGGGCGAAAGCGCAGGGCAAGCCGGTGTGGAAGCTGCTCGCCGACATGAGCCCCGAAGAACTCGTGCGCTGCCTCGACTTCCGCTACGTCACCGACGCCCTCACGCCGCAAGAAGCCGTGGCGCTGCTCAATCGCCACGCGAAGACGAAGGGCGAGCGCGAGGCGCAAATGCTCGCGCAAGGCTATCCGGCCTACACGACGTCGGCAGGCTGGCTGGGCTACGACGACGACAAGATCCGCCGGCTCGCGCGCGAAGGCGTGGCGAACGGCTGGACGCACTTCAAGCAGAAGGTGGGCGGCAACATCGAGGAAGACATGCGGCGCGCGCGCATTCTGCGCGAAGAGATCGGCGAGGACCGCAAGCTGATGATGGACGCCAACCAGGTGTGGGACGTCGACGAAGCCGTCGCGAACATGCGGCGGCTCGCGGAGTTCGACCCGTGGTGGATCGAGGAGCCCACGAGCCCCGACGACGTGCTCGGCCACGCCGCCATCCGCCAGCGCATCCGCCCGATCGGCGTGGCGACGGGCGAGCATTGCCAGAATCGCGTGATGTTCAAGCAGTTGCTGCAGGCGCACGCCATCGACTTTTGCCAGGTCGATGCGTGCCGCCTGGGCGGGCTCAACGAAGTGATCGTCGTCCTGCTGATGGCGGCGAAGTACGGCGTGCCGGTATGCCCGCATGCGGGCGGCGTCGGCTTGTGCGAATACGTGCAGCACATTTCGCTCTTCGACTATATCTGCGTGTCGGCGTCGCTGGAAAATCGCGTGCTCGAATACGTGGATCATCTGCACGAGCATTTCATCGACCCCGTCGTGATCCGTAATGGCCGCTACATGCCGCCCCAACAACCCGGCTACAGCATCGAAATGCGTGCATCGTCTCTCGCCGCGCACACCTTTCCTGACGGCCCGGCGTGGCGGTCCTGAGGCGGCGCGGCAAGGGCAGCCGTCGCCGTGTGGACGCTTTTTGTCAGACGTTACGGCCCACCTGAACCGGAACGGTTCGCTTTCCCGCCATCATTCGCGTCGTTTTCGCGCTTAACGCCTATCCTGCAGGGAGACCATCGAACCTGACATGGGGCGGGAACCGGGAGAAAACATGAAAGCCGATCCGAAGGTTATCGAATATCTGAACGCCGAACTGAAACACGAACTCACGGCGATCAATCAGTACTTCCTCCATGCGCGGCTCTACGAGCACTGGGGACTCGAAGCGCTCGGCAAGCACGAGTATGAAGAGTCGATCGAAGAAATGAAGCACGCGGACAAGCTGATCGAGCGCATTCTCATGCTCGACGGACTGCCCAACCTGCAGGATCTGGGCAAGCTCATGATCGGCGAAGAGACGCTAGAGGTGCTTCACTGCGACCTCAAGCTCGAACAGACCGCGCAGGCCACGTTGAAGGAAGCGATTGCCTATTGCGAAACGGTAAAGGATTACGTGTCGAGAGAGATCTTCGTTGAAATCCTCGACGACACCGAAGACCATATCGACTGGCTGGAAATCCAGATCGATCTCGTCGACAAGGTCGGCATCCAGAACTACCAGCAATCGGGCATGGGCAAGGCAAGCTGAGCGGCCGCTGCAAGCGCACTCACTGATCGCACTGCAAATCCTTCTTCTGCACCGCGATGATCGCCGGATAGGTGCCGTGGTCGAGCTCCACGTGGGCGACGACGGCCATGAGCGTGCTGTCGATGTCGTCGTACACGCTCACGCGCTCGCTGCGCAAATCGTCGACGCCCGTGCAACCGGACGTGCGGCCGTCGTCCGAGACCTGGCACTGGATCGGATGGTCCGCGATATAGCGAACCCGGTCGCGCTCGGGCAGCGAGAGATATTCGCGCATGCTCTGCAGCGCGCCCCCGGCGCCGGTGACATAGCCAATGGAGCATTGATCCGCGGATGTGACGCCGCTGCTGGATGCCTGGGCTTGCGCTATCGCGCTGGACGTCGCCATGAGCGCTGCGACTGCCGATGCGAGAAGGTATTTCATGGCGCGGTAAGCTGGGGGATCGAAGTGCAGGATTGTAGTGGCATCCGGCATAAGCTGCCTGGAAACGGGCAGCGCCGCGAACAACCTACCTGAGCACCTCATCTCGACGGCGAAGCCGCGATCCTCGACAATGGAGGCGTCCAGGAACCGTCGAAGTCATGGGAAAAATCCAGCTCGAAACGCCATCGCTCGCCCTGCTGCCCGCCTACGTGTTGGCACTGGAAGCGGGCTGGTCTCCCGATAATATTCGAAAAGAAGCGGCCGCCAGAGAGCAGTTGGAGGCCATCGCGCAGGCGCCTGAGGCATTCGTTGCCAGCCTCGACGACCCGACCGCCGCCGGCGGCCCCATCCCCCTGCCCGACGGCACCGTCATCCCCCGCCTGCCAGGCATCACGAGATGGATCTTCGACGACCATTTCTGCGGCTCGATCGGATTCCGCTGGCAGCCTGGAACATCGATTTTGCCGCCGCATGTGCCGGGACATATGGGCTTCTCCATCGTCCCGTGGAAACGCGGGAACGGCTATGCCGGGCAAGCCCTGCGCCTGATGCTTGCCGAGGCGCAGGGCGAGGGGCTGGAATACGTGGAATTGACCGTGGATCCGGAAAATCTGGCGTCACAGAAGGTGATCGCGTCGTCCGGAGGCATTCTGGTCGAGCGGTTCAGGAAAGCGGCCGCCTATGGCGGCGCCGAAGCTCTGCGGTTCCGTATCGCCCTCGGCGATTAAATGAAGGCTGTTCCAGTGGGAGCCACGCCACCCCACCACGTCACGCTTCGTCCAGAGCATCCCGTGCGCCTCGCGATAACCTCAGAAGTCCTGATCAATGACTAGATCCTTAAACGGATCGCCACCGATCCCTCGCACCTGACGAAGCGAGCGTTTTTACGACAGGCATTGACATCCCCTCAGCCTGTCCGGCAAGATGTCCCGCATGATCTGCGCCCTCTTCACGACTGCGACCACCACCACGACCGCCTCGGGCGGGTCGTGTGGGTGAGACGCGAGCGCAAGATAACGAATCCCCCCCAAGGCCCCGCCCGCAACGGACGGGGCCTTGTCGTTTCTCCGTCCGCCACGGGCTCAACCGGAGAAACGCCATGCCTGAATCCCATCCGCCGCGTCGCGCGCTGCTCATCATCGACATGCAGCGCGGTCTGTTCGCCGGCCCCGATCTCCCGCACGACGGTGCACGCATCCTCGCCAACATCAACTCGCTCGTGCGCAAGGCGCGTGCTGCCCACGCGCCTATCTTCGCCGCACGCCATACCGGGCCTGCGGGTTCGCCCATCGAGCCCGGCAGCCCGCTCACGCACCTGCTGCCGGATCTGCTTGTCGATGACGAGCGGGACACCGTGTTCGACAAGACGCGGCCCAACTGCTTTCACGGCACGCCGCTCGCCGGCTGGCTGGCCGAGGCGTCCATCGGTGAACTGATGATTGCCGGCATGAAGACGCAGTACTGCGTGGACAGCACCTGCCGCGCGGCCGCCGATCTTGGCTTGCGCACGATCCTGATCGCCGATGCGCATACCTGCATGGACACGCCCGCGCTCCCGGCAGCGGCAATCGTCGCGCACCACAACGCCACGTTGACGGGCGCCTTCGTGCAATTGCGCGAGACACAAGCCTGCACGTTCTGACGTCAGCGAAAGCGCCATCGCGCGGAGGCCCATCGCGGAACCGTGATTGTCATATTGCGCGCCTACATTGAGGTTTTCGTTCGAAATCGCGTAATTGGACGATTTTTTCGTTGAATGTCCGCCATGACCCTCATCCAGATCCGCAGCTTCATCGCCGTCGCGCAGCACGGCGGCTTCACGGCCGCCGCGCGGGCGCTCTCCATGAGCCAGACGACCGTCACCTCGCAGATCCAGGCGCTCGAGCACGAGCATGGCGTCGAACTCTTTCACCGGCGCGGCCGGCGCGCGGAGCTTTCCGCAGTCGGGCTGGCGTTCCTGCCGCTCGCACGCCGCATCAGCGGCTACGAGAGCGACGCCATCTCTCTCCTGCACGACAGCGGCGTGCTCCAGCGCGGCACGCTGAAGATCGGCGCGGTCGGCCCGTTCCACGTCACCGAAATGATCGAGGCTTGGCACGCGCTGCATCCGCGCATGCATCTTTCGGTCACGCTCGGGAATTCGGAGGAAGTGCTGCTCGGCCTCGAACAGTACGCGTGCGACGTGGGGATCCTTGCGCGCGCATTCGAGGACGAGCGCTTCCATATGCAGCACTACGCAACATTCCCGGTGATCGCGTTCGTCAATGCTCAGCACCCCTACGCTATGCGCAGCTCGATCACGCTGAAGGATCTCGTGGGCGAGCCGCTCCTGATGCGCGAGCCCGGGTCCACCACGCGCCGCGCGCTGGAAGACGCCCTGCACGACGCGGGCCTCGCGCCGCGCGTGGCAATGGAAATCGGCAGCCGGGAAGCGCTGCGCGAAGCCGTCGCGCGCGGACTTGGCGTCGGCACGGTCTCCCAGGCGGAATACGTGCCCGACGAGCGGCTGCGGCCGTTGCGCATCGAAGGCGATCCCGTCGTCACGCATATCCACGTGTGCTGCCTGCGCGAGCGGCGCGAGAGCCGCCTCGTGGCGTCGTTCTTCGCGGCGGTCGAACGGTGCCGGCCGGTGGTGCGAGAATACCCGCTGCCTCGAACTTGACGAGCTTGCTGCCAGGCCGACGCTGCCGGCAGGGCTCTACCCGCCGCACGGGCGCGCAGGAACCAGACCATCAGGTCATCCGGCAGCGGGCCCCGTATTTCAGCGCGCCACGGCGGCCGGTTCCGCCCACGTCTCGTCAACGCCCTGCGTGCTGCCCTCTTCCAGCGAGACATTGCGCGTCTCACGGCCCTGCCACCACCAGAGCGCGGCGGCGAACGGCCCCGGCAACGCGAGCACGAGCAGCACGATCAAGGCCGAAGAAGGTGTGCCCGACGAAGCGAACACGCTCGTAAGCAGGAGCGGCGCGACCATGGCACCCACGCGGCCAACCGCCACCGAAACGCCCAGGCCCGTGGCACGGATGCGCGTGGGCAGCACTTCGGAGGAAACCACGTAACCGGAGATATACGCCCAGGTCACGCCGTACTGGACCAGGCAGTAGCCGATCACCATGCCGGCCAGCGTGTGCATCGCATAGATCACGCACACGGCGAGCGTGGTGAACGCATAGCTCACGAACAGCGACGCGCGCCGCCCCCACGCCTCGACCAGCAATGCGGCGGTCAACCCGCCGGCAAGCGCGGCGGCATTGCCATAAAGATAATAGATGGGCATGGAGGCGGCGGGCACCTTCATGTACGGCAGGATCACGAGCGCCATCAGCGAAAGCACGCCATAGACGATGGCCGCCTGCGAGAAGTTCAGCGCGCTCGCCAGCGCGCAACGCACGCGGTACTTGCCGAGCAGCGCGCCGACGTTGCGCCAGAAGGTGGGATGCTGCGGCACGAACGCGGTGGGTGCGTAACGTCTGGCCACGGCCGCGCACAGCTCGGCGGACGGGCGGTCTCGCGTGGCCGCGGCGGCGATGCGCTCGACCACGGCCTCGGCGTCGGCCACGCGGCCCTGTTGCAGCAGCCAGCGCGGCGACTCGGGAATCACGCGGCGAATCCAGAAGAACAGCAGCGCCATGGTGGTGCCGAAGCCGAAGCCCACACGCCACGATATGTCGAAGGGGAGATTATTCAGGACCACCCAGGAGACGGCGGCGGAAAGCAGCGCGCCCACGGGAAAGCCGGAGAGGATCATCGAATCGGTGCGGCCGCGATGGCGCTTCGGAATGAATTCGCCCATCGTCGCCGTCACGGCCGAATATTCGCCGCCCACGGCAAGCGCCGTCATCGCGCGGAAAAACAGGAACGATTCGTAGTTCCAGGCAAACACCGTGGCGACGCTGAACGCCGCGTACCAGAGCAATGTGGCGAGGAAGAGGCGCTTGCGGCCGAAGCGGTCGGAGAGATAGCCGAACGCAATCGCGCCAATCAGCATGCCCAGCACCCAGATGCTCACGGCCAGCGACCCCTGCGAGGGCGACAGATGCCATTGCGCCTTGAGTGCCCCGAACACGCTGCCGATGATGTTGGTCTCGAACGAATCGAGCGCCCAGCCCACGCCGAGCGCCACGGTCATCAGCGTGTGAAAGCGCGTCCACGGCATGTTGTCGAGCCGCGTGAGCGCGTCGGTCTGGATCGCGGTTTGAGAGGTCACAATGGAGTCCCTGAAGACAGCCGGCCCGGCGGAACCGGGGCGCAATGTATTCGTCAGGATAGGGACGGCGCGTGACGGCCATGTGATCGAAACGGTCGTTGAATTTCGATGAGTCGAGCGATTTTTTCGTTAGACTGGCCCTCGACCGCATCGGATCCGCGCTACGCCGCGGAGCAAACCGAAGGGACAGAACGCATGCGCGCGTTGCGGCCGATAATGAGCAAAACGCCACACGACCCCCACTGCACGGAGACACCATGCGCAAGCTACGCTCGCAAAGCTGGTTCGGCCGCAACGACAAGGACGGCTTCATTCACCGCTCCTGGATGAAGAACCAGGGCATCCCCCACGACGAGTTCGACGGCCGCCCGGTGATCGGCATCTGCAACACCTGGTCGGAGCTCACGCCCTGCAATGCCCATTTCCGCGAGCTCGCCGACTATGTGAAGCGCGGCGTGCGCGAGGCGGGCGGCCTGCCGCTCGAATTTCCCGTGATGTCGCTCGGCGAAACGAACCTGCGGCCCACGGCGATGCTGTTCCGCAACCTCGCTTCGATGGACGTCGAGGAATCGATTCGCGGCAACCCCATCGACGGCGTCATCCTGCTGGTGGGCTGCGACAAGACCACGCCCGCGCTGCTGATGGGCGCGGCCTCGTGCAACCTGCCAGCGCTCGCCGTCTCCGGCGGCCCCATGCTCAACGGGCGCTTCCGCGGCCGCGATATCGGCTCCGGCACCGGCGTCTGGCAGATGTCCGAGGAAGTGCGCGCGGGCACCATGAGCGAGACCGAGTTCGTCGAGGCCGAATCGTGCATGAACCGGTCGCGCGGCCATTGCATGACGATGGGTACCGCCTCCACCATGGCCTCGATGGTCGAATCGCTCGGCATGGGCCTGCCCCACAACGCGGCCATCCCCGCCGTGGACGCGCGCCGCCAGGTGCTCGCGCATCTGGCCGGCCGGCGCATCGTCGAGATGGTGCGCGACGACGTGACCATGACGAAGATCCTCACGCGCGAAGCTTTCGAGAACGCCATCCGCACGAATGCCGCCATCGGCGGTTCGACGAACGCGGTCGTTCACCTGATCGCGCTCGCGCGGCGCATAGGCGTGCCGCTCTCGCTCGAAGACTGGGAGCTGGGCTCGAATGTGCCGTGCCTCGTGAATCTCCAGCCTTCCGGGCAGTACCTCATGGAGGACTTCTACTACGCGGGCGGTCTGCCCGCAGTGCTGCGCCAGCTCGGCGAGCAGGGCCTGCTGCACCGCGGCGCGCTCACGGTCAACGGCAAGACGATCTGGGAGAACGTGCAGGACGCGGCGAATTACAACAGCGAGGTGATCACCTCGTTCGCCGAACCTTTCAAACCGAAGGCCGGCATCGCCGTGCTCAAGGGCAACCTCGCGCCCAACGGCGCCGTGATCAAGCCTTCCGCGGCCACGCCCGCGCTGCTGCGCCATCGCGGGCGCGCCGTGGTGTTCGAGAACGTGGAGGAACTGCACGAGAAGGTCGACGACGACTCGCTCGACATCGACGAAACCTGCATCATGGTCCTCAAGGGTGCGGGGCCCAAGGGCTACCCGGGCTTCGCGGAGGTCGGCAACATGCCGCTGCCGAAGAAGGTGCTCAAGAAGGGCATCACCGACATGGTGCGCATCTCCGACGGCCGCATGAGCGGCACGGCCTACGGTGCGGTCGTGCTGCACGTTTCGCCCGAGGCGGCGGCGGGCGGCCCGCTCGCGCTCGTGCGCACGGGCGACATGATCGAGCTGGACGTGGACGCGCGGCGCCTGCATCTGGACGTCTCCGACGAAGAACTCGCGCGCCGCAAGGCCGAATGGAAGGCGCCCGATCTGCCCGAACGCGGTTACTACCGGCTCTATGTGAAGCACGTCCTGCAGGCGGACGAAGGCGCCGACCTCGACTTCCTCGTGGGGGCCAGCGGCGCGCCCGTGCCGCGCGAATCGCATTGATCGCATGACGATGCCGCGGGCGGGCAGCCCGAAGATCCGACGCCCACCCGCTCCTTGAGCCCCATGTCGCCCCTGCACGCGACACGCCGCCCGGCCGGCTATCTCCCCGTCCTCGATCCCACCCCCATTCGCCAATCGTTTGCGCGTAGACCTTCAGATTGCGCCGAATCGTCCGTTATGTAGGGTGGGAAGGCAGTCCCTGCTGCCAGATTGGTGTTTTTGGGTAGCGCAAGAGACCGGGAACTCGGAAAAGTGAAACGTCTATCGTTGAATAAGCGAGCATGGAGCATCGTCGCCCTGCTTTGGATTTCGCTCGTCGTCATGGTCGTGGCGAACGCCGTCATGACGCGCCAGGGCATGCTGGACGACCGCAAGGACCTGCTGGCCCAGCAGACCGAGAGCGCCATGGGCCTCATCGCCGGGTATCAGAAGCAGGCGGCCTCGGGCCAGCTTTCGACCGACGACGCGAAGCGCCAGGCGCTCGCCGCGCTGCGCAACATGCGCTACGGAGCCGACCAGAGCGGCTACTTCGGTATCTACGACTCGCAGACCGTGGCCCTGCTCGTGCCGCCCAGGCCCGATATGGAAGGCAAAAGCCAGGCCGACATGGTCGATCCGCAGGGCACGCACGTGGCCGTGGCGATCGTCAAAAGCTCGTCGCCGGGCGGCAATCGCTATAGTCAGTACGTCTGGCCGAAACCCGGGCACAGCTCGCCCGTCGGCAAGATCACCTACTCGGATTTCGTGCCGGCGTGGGACTGGCACGTGTTCACGGGCGTCTACGTGGACGACATCGACGACGCGTTCTATCGCGCCCTCGCGAGCAACCTCGCGCTGGTCTGCCTGATCGGCGCGGCGATCACGCTCGGCATGCTCTGGCTGATCCGCAGCATCCGCACGAGCCTCGGCGGCGAGCCCGACTACGCGGCCGAGATCTGCGCGCGCATCGCCTCGGGCGACCTCGGCGCGCAGGTGAAAATTTCGGGCGGCGGCGAGCGCAGCCTGCTGTATGCGATGAGCCAGATGCAGCATCAGCTCGTGGACACCGTCCGCCGCATCCAGACCTCGGCCGAATCGATCACCACGGGAGCCAACGAGATCGCCACCGGCAACCTCGACCTGTCCTCGCGCACCGAGGAGCAGGCCGCCTCGCTGGAGGAAACGGCCGCGAGCATGGAAGAGCTCACGGCCACGGTCAAGCACAACACCGACAACGCGCGCCAGGGCAATACGCTCGCCGCCAACGCGGCCGAAGTCGCGGCGCGCGGCGGCGAGGTCGTGCGCCGCGTCGTGGCCACGATGCACGCTATCTCGACCACGTCGGAGCGTGTCGAGCAGATCATCGGCGTAATCGACGGCATTGCGTTCCAGACCAACATCCTCGCGCTCAACGCGGCCGTTGAAGCCGCGCGCGCCGGCGACCAGGGGCGCGGCTTCGCCGTGGTCGCCGCCGAAGTACGCAGCCTCGCGCAGCGCAGCGCGAGCGCAGCCAAGGAGATCAAGGAACTGATCGGCCAGTCGGTGACGCAGGTGGTGGAAGGTTCGAAGCTCGTCGACGAAGCGGGTACGACGATCGACGAAGTGGTGCAGTCCGCGAAGTGCGTGGCCGACCTCATGGGCGAGATCTCGGCCGCCTCCGAGGAGCAGCATTCGGGTATCGAGCAGGTCAATCGGGCCGTCTCACAGATGGACGAGATGACCCAGCAGAACGCCGCACTCGTGGAAGAGGCGTCGGCGGCGGCACAGACCATGGCCACGCAATCGCAGGGCCTGCGCGAGGTGGTTTCGGTGTTCCGGATTGGCGGGGCCGCCTACTCGGCCGCTGCCGCGCCGATCGCTCCTGCCGCCCCCGCGCCGCTGGCCGTTTCCACACGCAAGGCGCCGGTGCCGGTGCGTCCAGCAGCCCCGCGCGAACCGGTATTGAAGTCCCGCCCGAGCGCCGCGGCGGCACCCGCACGCCAGCCCGCGGCAACGGCCGAGGCAGCCGCGGGGGACAGTCAGGACTGGGAAACCTTCTGACGCTGCTGGCGCCAGGCGGCAAACGTTGACATGCCCGGTTCGAGCACCGCCGCATCGAGCCGGGTCCAGCTCCAGTGCGCGCCGTCCACGCCGGGCATCGGCACCGGCGTCGCCATGGGCACGCTGGCCGAGCCTGGCCGATACGCTTCGCCCGGCCAGAATACCGGCATCGCGTTTCGGGCCGTCATGGCCTCGAGCAGCTCGGCCGGCCCGCCCTCGTCCGCCACGACGTCGCATTGCGCCACCCAGTCGCGGCTGTCCCACGCCAGAAACACGCCGGTGTTGCCGAGCGCATCGAGGGTCAGCACGGCGTTCTGCTCGGGCCGCCAGTAGTACTCGACAATGCGCTCGCGCTGCGCAAGTTCGTCGAGCACCTCCTGCGTCTGCGGAGCCGCATAGATCGAACCGACCCCGTGCACGCCGATGTGACCACGGCCCGCGCAATACTTCTGCTTCGCCTCGTCGAGCACGCGTGCGAGCTTGCGCGTCATCGCCGGATCGCTCTTCTTCAGGTAGTAGTCGATCAGGCCCGCGTTGAACGCCTCCACGGCGTGCGACTCGTTCGCCGTCCCCGTGAGCAGGATCTTCGAGCACGCCGTGCCGGTCACCGAGGAAAGAAACTGAATGCCGTCCATACCCGGCATTTCGCAGTCCACCACGAGCGCCGCAATATCCTCGAAGCGCGCGGCATCGGCCATCACGTCCTCGCCCAGCGCATTGCCCCCCCGCTTCTCGAATTCCGACCAGGCCGGCCCCGACAACGGACTCTTCGCGGCGTGCCGCTCCGCCCGCGAAGCCACGTGCGCGAGCGCCTCGTGCGGGTCCGTGTAGAAGCGATGCATGGGCGCATCGTGAAAGAACCCGCGCAAGGCGTGGAGAAAATCGGCGCTGTCGTCGACGAACACTACGGATACGGGATACAGCACCGGCTGTCTGACTATCGAACTCATGGTTGCCTCAGTAAATACAGGCCGGGGCGGCAACGATTCCGTGCGCGATACCCGGTGCAAAGCGTCCAGATTATGCGGCGATATCGCATCGCGCAGCAACCTGTGAGCAGTAGTGTGCGGCCTCGAATGCGATGCGCATCAACGGCAAACGTTGGCTACGCCAAGGGCGCAAAAACAGTGTGGTCCGAGCCGTTTTTGCGGCGCACGAAGGGGGCCAGAATGCTCGCATGTCATTTCGCGGAATGACATGCGCGGCTGCCGCCTGCAGTCACCCTCCGGAGTTATACGATGTTCACACGCGAAGCCATTCCCGCCCTCCTTACCCGTGGCACTGCACAGCTCTCCGAGCAGATCACGGATGCAACGCCCAGCAAGACGTTCCATCACGTGATCGACATCTATCTCAAGGACTCCAATGCCTTCATGAACACCTATTTCGCGCGCTATTTCGAATGGCAAGGCATTTGCCGAGAACGCTGGTTCCACGAATGCATCCACAACAATCTGCTCGCTTCGGGTGGCGTGTTCGTGACCAAGCGCGCGCATCAGGAGTACGTTCAGGAGACATTCCCGTTCCAGCGTGTGGATTGCTATCTGAATACGTTCCAGGTGCGGCAATGCTCCGCCTATCTCGTGTTCCGCTTCTGCGTGGACGGGCAGCCGGTATCGCTCGGCTATCAGCAGATCCTGTTCGCCGGCACCGACAAGCGCATTCGCCGCTTCCCGCCGGGCATCATCGAACGGGTCAAGGAATATGAGCTGATCCTGCCTTCGGGCGTGAATTAACCCGCATAGTCCTGCCCCGCCGCCCAGCGGCGGGGTCGCCCCGACATATCATGCAGCGCGCGGTCCGCGGGGGACCCGGGCTGCGGCAGGCGCAGCGTGAACGTGGCGTGGACGCCCGGCTCCGATTCGCATGCGATGCTGCCGCCCAGCGCATCCGCCACGCGCCGGCAGAAAGCGAGGCCCATGCCGACACCGCGGCCATGCGATTTGGTCGAAAAGAACGGGTCGAAAATGCGCGGCAGAATATCCGCGGCAATGCCCGGTCCGGTGTCGCGGAAAGTGAGGACGCAAAAGCCGTTTTCGTCGTGCGCGCCGATCTCGACGCGCCCCGGGCCGCCGGCGTTCTGGATTGCGAAAAGCGCGTTCTTGAGCAGGTTGAAAAGCACGAAGACCACGAGCGAATCGGAACCCGAGAAGCGCAGCGAGGCTTCCATCGGCTCGACGTCCACCATCTCGCGCTCGCCGGCGCGAAACGGAAAGCGTTCGAGCGCCGCGTTCACGCACGAACGCATGGAGCAGATTTCGAAGCTGCGCCGGTCGAGCCGGTCCAGCGTGAACGACGCGAGCGACATCTCGACCACGGTGCTCGTGCTGTCCACCTGCCGGCGGATCGAGGAAGCGAGCGACGTGAGCCGTTCCGACTGCCCGGGATACAGGCCGTCCACGCAGAGCTGATGCTGCACGGCCAGTTGATAGCCGCGCATCAGTTCGGGCAGCACGTTGCCGATCTCCTCGGCGTGCATGCCGATGGCGGCAAGCGGCGTCGCGACTTCGTGCGCGACCGTGGCCGCGAGCAGATACGGCCGCATGAGGCCGTAGCGCACGATCGTCACGGCCAGTATGCCGAGGCTCACGGCAATGAAGAGGGCCCCCACCGGATAGAAGCCGACGCCGTAGTTCACGGCGTAATCGCTGGCGGCGAGGCCGTAGAGGCACAGACTCACCAGGCAGAGGTCGAGCAGCTTGCGGCGGTCGTGCGCGTGCGTCTGCCGGTGTGCCGAAACCAGCAGCCAGCCGCTGCGCAGCGTGAGCACCACCGTCTGCAAGACGTGCAGGGGATGCAGCAGGCCCGCCTTCGGGTAGCGCCCGAAGAAGAACGTGCCATAGCCGTCCACCACCCAGTTGCTCAGGACCAGCAGCACCGCCAGCACGGCGCTCAGGCTGTACGAGGCGACGAGGAACGGCTTCTCGCCGCGCCGCGCGGTGACTTCGGCAACGAAGTGATAGAAGGTGGTGGGCAGGAACAGGATGAAGAGATAGCCCAGCTTGACGAGCATGCCCGAAAGCTCGGGGTCTGAGATCTGGAACAGAAAGGCCCACGTGCCCTGCCAGATGAACGTGGTCGCGCACATCAGGGCGAACGGCACCGAAAGGCGCGTCACGCCTTCCGTGAGCAGCACGTATACGCCGAATCCGAGAAACTGCGCGGACACGAACGCGGGCAGGATCGAGAACATAAGTTTGTCGCGTGGATTGTATTTTTGCCGGCCGATCGCCCCCTCGCAGCGGGCGGCGCTTAATTTCGCAGATTATCGCCGGTATTGTCTTTGCAGGGTGGCGTCTTATCTTGTTCAGGCACAAATGATGTACTGCGGATGCACTGCGCATGCCCTCCCGATGCGCCACGAATCACTTTCTAATCCTTACCGAATCTGGCGGGCTGTCGTACCCGCTGCCGCATGCGAAGCGAAACGCCGGCGATATTCTGCCGGCGTCACGCCGACATGCTTGATGAATGCGCGCCGCAGCGTGTCGGCATTCGCAAACCCGCAGCGGGTCGCGACGCGCTTGGGCGCCTCGCCCGACGTCTCCAGCAGGCCGCGCGCGGCATTGACGCGGACGGTTTCGACCCAGGCCGCCGGCGTCATGCCGACCTCGGACTGGAAGAGCCGTGCGAAATGGCGCGGGCTCAGGCCCACGCGGGCAGCAAGATCGGGCACGCGGTGCGGTTCCTCGGGATGCGCCGCCACCCAGCGCTGCACCTCCTGCAGCGCGGAGCGCCCGGACGGCTGCGCGGCGCCGCCGCGGCTGAACTGCAACTGACCGCCGGGCCGCTTGAAGAACATCACGAGCTGGCTTGCCACCCGCATCGCAATCTCGCGCCCGAGATCCTCCTCCACGAGCGAGAGCGCGAGATCGAGACCGGCCGTCACACCCGCCGCCGTGCGCAACTTGCCGTCGCGCACGTAGAGCGAATCCGCCTCGACAATCGCACCGGGGCACATCTGCGCGAGCCGCTCCGCCGCGGCCCAGTGCGTCGTCACGCGGCGCTTGTGCAACAGGCCGCTCGCGGCAAGCACGAAGGCGCCTGTGCAGACCGATCCGTAGCGCCGGCTGCGCGCGGCGCTCGCCCGCAGCCACGCCTGCACGCGCGCGGGCAACTGCGCGGTGGCGGCGTCGGGGGCGCCGGCCACGAGCAGCGTGTCGATGCGCTCCTGCCCCTCGCCCGCTGCCTGCGTTCCGGCTTGCCCCTGAGCGGCCGCAGCGCCGGCCACCGCATCGGCCACCAGCCGCACGCCCGAGGAACTGCGAATGGGGCCGGGCCGGCATGCTACCACGCGCAGATCGTAGACATGCCGGCCGGCCTCCCGATTCGCTTGCGCGAAGACGTCGAGCGGCCCGCTCACGTCCAGCAGCTGGACGCCCGGCAACGCAAGAATGGCGACGATTCTGGCCATGTTTCCTGTCACTCCGCTTCCATGTCCGGATCCTGCGCGAAATGGCAGAATCTGGCGCCTTCAGTCAATTGAGGACAATTCTCGCACGAACCACAATAGATGCACACCGCTTCCCACACGGAGATTCCCATGAGCTTCGACCTGAACGACGTTGCAATTCCCGATAGCCAACTGGCCCGGGAGATCACCGAATTCGTGCGCGACACCGAAACGCCGCTGCTGTTCCATCATTCGAGCCGGGTGTACTACTTCGGCGCGCTCGCGGGCCGGCAGCGCGGACTGAAATTCGACCCCGAGCTGCTCTACGCAGGCGCGATGTTCCATGACGTGGGCCTTATGCACGCGCACAGCAGTCCGCACGAGCGCTTCGAAGTGGACGGCGCCAACGCGGCGCGCGATTTCCTGAAGAGCCACGGCATCGCGCAACAGGACATCGATCTCGTGTGGACCGCCATCGCGCTTCACACGACACCTGGCATTCCCGAACATATGCATCCGGTAATCGCGCTCGTGACGGCAGGTGTCGAAATGGACGTGCTCGGCCTCGCCTATGAAAAATACAGCGACGCCGAACGCGAAGCGATCGTGCACGCGCATCCGCGCACCCCGCATTTCAAGGAAGACATCATCCAGGCGTTCTACGATGGCATCCACCACAAGCCGGCGACGACGTTCGGCAACGTGAAGACCGACGTGCTCGCCGACAAGGATCCGCATTTTCACGCCGGCAACTTCTGCAGCGTGATCCGCCACTCGGCCTGGCGCGGGTAAGACGTCGAAGGTGGAAGGACCGCCACCGTCCGGGCATTCGCGGGCGATGCTATCCTTGGCCCATTGTCCGGACCGGCCCAGCCCGCGCCCTGCGGGCGGTGGCCCCGGATTTCACGCGCTGCTTCGGCGGATCGGGGAGATCCATGGATCGTACGGCGGACCCATCGCGGCAAACAGGCAAGCACGCGGCTACCCAGACCGGCAAGCACGCGGGCATCGTTTCCCGCATCGTGATGAAGCGTCCGCGCCTGATCGTGACGTTATGCTTCGTTTGCGCGATGGCGCTCGTGGCGACCGTCGGGATACGTCAGCTCTACCAGATAACCCGCCAGGACCTGGAAAACCGGCAGCGCGACCTGGAGGTCCGGGCCGCGGGCGTGAATGCGCTGATCGCCTCCGAAAGCCGCCGGCTGCTGTTTCTGCGCGACTATGCACAGCACGTACTGGCGTCCATCCCGGAGCCGGAGCCGCCGCACAACGCCCGTCCGTCCCACGCAACCCCGCCCCACCCCGCTCCGGCTGCCACGTCCACCGCCGATTCCGACACGAGCCTGAACACCTGGGAAATCGCCGGCGCCATGGATGGACCGCCCGTGTTCGGCACGAACGCTGCGGGCCTCTACGGACTCAAAGGTTTTCGCCGCGACGACGCCACGCTCCCGGCGGACCTCGTGCTCGCCCGCCAGATCGGACCGCTCCTCGCGATCAGCCAGAATGCGGACGCCGTGGAAAGGACCGCGGCGTTCATCTCGTCGAACGGGCTCTACGTGATCTCGCCGCAACGCCCGGCGGCCAATGTCGAAGCCATGTTCCGCCGCTTCGAAAAAATGCCCTATTACCGCGGCCAGTTGCCTGACAGCAATACGTCCCACGACGTCGTCTGGACACCGGTCTACACGGAATTTCAGCAAGGAGAAGCCATCGCAACCCTCAGCGCGCCGGTCTACGTCCGCGGCCGCTTTCGCGGCGTGGTGCTCATGGACGTCACGCCGTCGCGCCTGCTCGCGCTGCAACTCTCGTCAGGCATCCTCACCGACGACGAAGCGGCTGCCGACTTCGCGCTCGTCAACAGCAACGGCAACGCCATCTATTTCCACAACGGCGACATGATCGCGGCCCGGCCCGCGTCCTTTACCGATGACCTGCTGCAGGCCGCACACACCTCCGCCGGCGCCTGGCTGCGCGACGGCAAGACGGTGGTGGAGCGCGGCGGCCATTACCTGATCTTCCAGCGCATCGGCGACACGCAATGGGGGCTGACGAGCGCAACCGACAACCTGGAACTCACCCTCAACGCCGCGAAGCACGTGTTCAGCAGCCCCTTGATCGTCGCCTGGCTCGCGCTCGCCGTCCTGCTGTTCGGCACACTGCGCGTCGTAAACCATATTTTCGGCCGCTACGTCGAAGCGAGCGCCCGGCTCGCGGCGCTCGCGCGCAGCGACCCGCTCACGGGTCTCGCCAACCGGCGCTCCTTCGACGAAGCGTTCGCCAGAGCCATCGCACACGCCGCCCGCGCGCCCGGCGGCCCGACACCCATCGCAGTGCTGATGATCGACATCGACCACTTCAAGCACGTCAACGACCGGTGGGGCCATACCACGGGGGATCGCGTGCTGGAAATCCTCGCCGACCTCATGCGCACGAGCCTTCGCACCGTGGACGTGCCGGCGCGCCTCGGCGGCGAGGAGTTCGCGGCGTTGCTGCCCGACGCGGATCGCGCCACCGCCGCCGCCGTGGCCGAGCGGCTGCGCCGCGCCGTGGAAATGCACGCCGGGCACGCGGGCAGCGGCGGTCAGCCCGATGCGGCGAGGCCCGAGACGATTCCGTTCTCGATCTCGATTGGCGTAGCGGCAAGCCCCGAAGACGGCCCCGCCACCTGCGAGACGCTGATGGCGGCGGCCGACCGCCGCCTCTATCGCGCGAAGGAAAACGGGCGCAACCGCGTCGTGTCCGACGACGCAGCCCGCTCCGGACCTGTCAAAGCGTAAGCTGCGCGCCGGGCGGCGCCGTCCGGACACATGCCGTCCAGCTTCGCGCGAAAGCCGCTAACATCGGACGAAATCGTCTCTCGCCGCGCCGGCCTGACGCCTTGCCAGGGGGCCGGCCGCGTCGGCTCTCATGCCGTCCCGTTCGTCGAAGCCGCGCAAAACCGCCTGCCCTATATGGCCAGCAGACTGACAACGTTGGCAACGATTGCCCTCGCCGCGCTTGCCGTTTCGGTAACGCTGGCGGTCGTCACCTATACGATGAGCGCCGTGACCGAGCGCCACCAGCGCGCCCAGGTCGACGAATACGCACGGCGGGCGCTCATGCGCGCCGAACTCGTGACCGACGACGCGCAAGCCGCCTTGCGCGAACTCTCGCACTACAGCGGCCCACCCTGCACGGCGGACCATCTTCGGCTGCTCCGGCAAGTGGAAGCGGAGCACCGCTACGTACGCGGGGCCGCCTGGAACGACGGTCAGGGTACCGCCTGCTCGACGCTCAACGACGCCGGCGCCCCGCTGCCGCCGCCCGAACTGACCTTGCCGGGCGGCTTCCCGGCGTGGCAGAGCACGACCGGCAAACCGGGCCACGAACAGCGCATGTTCCATATCCGCTACGGCAACTATTTCGTCGTGCTCGATCCACGCTTCTACCTCGACATCGTGCCGCTCGACGACACGATCGAAATCGGCATACTGGAGACGCACAATGCGCTCGTCATCGCGCGCTGGCCGAACGCCGATCCGGACGCCGTACGCGAAGCCGTGCGCCGCGGCAGTCCCTCGACTTATACCGACGACCGTTACTACGTCATCGAGCGGTCGAGCCGCTATCCGCTCGCCGTCGTGGCCTACGAACCCGAACGCAGCATCCGCCCCGACTGGCTGCGGTGGATGAAGACACTCATCCTCCCCGCCCTGCTCGCCAGCACCTTCGTCGCCTGGCTCGTGCTCGCCTGGCGGCGGCGCCAGCGCACCCCGCGCGCGGCATTGCTGGAGGGAATCCGCCAACGCCAGTTCGAGGCCTGGTTCCAGCCTATCGTGGAACTGCAGAGCGGCCGCTGTGTCGGCGCCGAGGCATTGGTGCGCTGGCGCCTCGGCGACGGCACCATCGTCGCGCCGGATTCGTTCATTCCCATGGCCGAGCAGCTAGGCCTGATCCAGCCGATCACGGACCTCGTGATCCGTTCGGTGTTCGAGGGCGTGGGCGCTTTGCTCGCCGGGCACCGCGATCTGCACGTGTCGATCAATCTCACGCCCGACGATCTCGAAACCTCGCGCATGATGGACACCTTGCAGGCCGGCTGCGAGCAATACGGCGTGCGGCCGAGGCAAATCTGGTTCGAGGCCATCGAGCGCGCATTCATCGACGCACGCCGTTTCGCTCCTGTGCTCGACCGCTATCGTGCAGCGGGCCACCGGATCCTGATCGACGATTTCGGCACCGGCTATTCGAACCTGGCCTACCTGCAGGAGTTGCCCGTGGACGGCATCAAGATCGATCGGGCCTTCGTCCGTGCCCTGCGTACGGGCGCGCAAGTCGACGCGATCGTGCCGCACATCATTGCCATGGCGAACGGCCTCGGGCTCGAAGTGATCGCCGAAGGCGTGGAAACCGCGGACCAGGCCGACTGGCTCGAAAGCCATGGCGTGCGGTACGGGCAGGGATGGCGGTATGCGAAGGCAATGCCGGCCGAACAGTTCGTGCGCTATGCGCTGGCGACGGGTGTCCCGCCCAATGCCCGCGGCACGGTCCCAACCGGGTGACGCCTTGCGGCGCCCGATTCACTGGAGCAGCGTGACGGGCGTATGCGTGAGCCGGCGCAGCCGCGCAAGCATGCCCCACTTGCGAAAGAAGCCGAGGCGGCTCGCGTCGAGCACGACGATGTCGGCATGACCACTCTCCGCGCAAGTCGCGATGATCCGCTCGGGCTGGCCGAACACGCGCTTCCAGGTATAGGGCACGCCCGCGTCGTCGAGGATCGCGCGCGTGCGCAGGAGCGCGTCGCGCATAGTCTGCTTTTCGGAGCGCCGCAACTCGCTTCTCGACCGGAAAGCCGAGCTCCGGTCCTGCCCGACCTCGTCCAGCACTTCGACGATCTCGACCTCGGAAACGCAGCGCTCCGCGAAGAGAAATGCGCCGTGGCGCGCGGCTTCCAGTGCGCCGTTACGATCGAGTATGGGAATCAGCAGTTTCAACACCGCGCACCTCGCTGGGCCATATGCCCGCTGCTTTTTGATGGAATGACGCCCGATGCGCCTGATCTCACGATACCGGGCGGCCCGGCAAAAAGCTGCAAGGAATCCTGATGGCTCCGCAAAAATTGCGTAAACGTCAATGCGTCAATGCGCGTCAGGCCTTGGCGGCGGGATTCAACTCCGCGTACAGGATCACGAGCCAGCGACGCGGGCACGCCGCCGCGATCTCGATGCCCGGCAGTGGGCCTTGCGTTCCGCGTCGGATATGGCCGCGCTCGCGGGCATGCTGCCAGGCGCGGCGCGCGTCCGCCTGCAGCCAGTAGCTCACCAGCGCACAGGTCACGTAGCCGAAGATCAAGGAAGGCATGGCGGACACGTCCGGATCGAGGGTCCGTGCGGCCATCCCGAAGAGCATGACCAGCACCTGGCTGAAAGCAATCGTCACCAGCACGATCTTGAGCAGCGCACGCGTGCGCAGGCCCTGCCGGATGCGTGCTTCCTCTTCCTGCCCGGAAGGCGGCGGGCGCCGGTCATCGCTCATAACGGCAGATGCGCGGCGCCGCGCGGCAATGCGCCAGGTGGCGTAGATACCGGGAAAGCTGGGAAAGCCGGAAACGGCCACCCGGTCGTGGCGGGCTTGCTGAGAATCGCGCTATCGTAGCCGCGGCCCGCGAAGCGCACGACATCGACAAGGCTGAACCCGTGAGCCCGGTAGTAGTCGATCAGATGCGTGGCAGGAAACGGCGTGTCTAGCGCGAGTTGCGTGAAACCGCGCGCGGCGGCCCAATAGCCCGCAAAGGCAAGCAGCGCACGGCCAATGCCGCGTTGCTGCCACGCAGGATCTACGCCGAACTGATGCAGCGAGGCGACGTGACGTTGACGGTACTGCTCGCACTGCGAGGCGCTGTCGCGCGACTCGAGCGTCATCGTCCCAACGATGCGCCCGTTGCACACCGCAACGAAGCAGTCGCCAGCCAGCGCCCGCTGCCGCGTGACGCTCGCGCCCTGATCCACGCAGCCGCAGTGCAGGCCAAGCGCCGCAAGCCTCGCGAACGCGCGATGCAGCAGCTTCGTGAGATGTTCCCAAGAGTCGCGCTGGGGATCGAATCGTCGCAGCACGAGCCGTCCCATACCCGGCTGATTGCAGATGATCCGTTCTTCTCCATTCCCCGACGCTGTGCGCTGCTTCGACATAGCCCCTCCGGTCCTTGCTCTATACCGAAGTCTAGGGTTGGCGCCGCGCGTGCCACAAGAAAAAATGTCGTAAAAGCCGGCGGGTTTTGTGTTGCTGGCGCATCATGCGCGCCGCCCAGGCATGCAGGGTTTTGCTTGTGCGAACAAAGGATTGGGTGCCCGCCTGCCTTCCTGCAATAATGCCGATGCACCGCTTGCCTCATCGCCGCGCTGCATTCCAGAACGCATCTGCCGAGTGTAAAGACCCGATGAAAACGCTGTTCTACTATCCCAGCAATGCCAGCATGGCTCCGCACATCCTGCTCGAGGAAATCGGGCAGCCGTTCGAGCTGAAGCTCGTCGATCGAACCCACGACGAGCACAAATCGGCCGATTACCTCAAGCTGAATCCCAACGGCCTGATTCCCGTGCTGGTGGACGACGACCTGGTGCTCTACGAAACGGCCGCCATTTGCCTGCACCTCGCCGACACGCATCCCGCGAAAGCACTGGCCCCGGCGCTCGGCACGCCGCAGCGCGCGCACTTCTATCAGTGGCTCGCGTGGCTCACGAATACGCTGCAAGCCGCACTGATCGTCTACTTCTATCCCGAGCGCTGGGTCGATGCCGGCAATATCGAAGGCGCGCGGCAGGTCGCGGCCCAGGCCGAAGCAAAGATCGCCGGGCTGCTCGATCAGATCGAAGCGCAGCTCGCGGCTGCGGGCGGCCCGTGGCTGCTCGGCGAGCACTATACGGCGCTCGATCCGTACGCGCTGATGCTATGCCGCTGGACCCGCGGCTTCCACCGCCCCGCGCGTACGTGGCCGCAGATCGGCGCTTACCTCGCGCGCATGCTCGAACGCCCGGCCGTCGTGCGTGCCTTCGAAACCGAGCAGCTCGCACAGCCTTGGGTGTGACGCACGACAATCGACACAACGGCCGGCATGACGGCCGGCCGCAACCAGATGTACCGCCAATTACTTAGTTATGCATGGCAACATGACGCGCCGCCCGGACAGCGGCGGCGTGCCCTTTCGGCTTAGACGAAGCGCTCGCGCCCAACTGCTGCCGAAAGCTGGCGATTCTTCCAGTACATATTGTGCAGCCGCGACTGCAGGCTCGTGAGCACATGGGCGTCGATCGAGTGGAAAGTCAGCGCCACGGCGGGCCGGGAGCCGTCGCCCTCGATAAACGCGATCTCATCGAAAGGCGGGAAGCCATATTTGACGAGCAGGTCGCGAATCTCGTCGCCGGTCGTCCCCGGTTCGATGTTGCCCAACAGCATATGCATCATGTCACTTCTCCGTGATTCTGGTGGCTGACACGCCGCCGCTCCGCGGCTACCCTTGTTGCACCGGCGCGCAGCCCCTATTAAACACACTTCGGCGGTATGCCGCCTTGCGCGCGGTAAAAGTACACATTCAAAAATGCGAGATCGCCCGCGTGCATTTGCGCACGGACCTACCCCCTCCATCGCCAGAACCGAGGACGCTTCATGAACGCAACGCTCGCCACCCGCCATGACCAGCCCGAACCGCGCGAACCCGTGCTCGATACCGTCGACCGCGTTTCCGAACTGTGTTTTGGCCTCTTCATGGCGCTCACGTTCGTCGGGGCGGTCTCCGTGGTGAGCGCGGGGCACGATGCCGGGCGCAAAATGCTCTATTCGGCGCTCGGCTGCAACCTCGCATGGGGACTGGCCGACGCCGTCATGTTCCTCGTGCGCACGTTCACGGGCCGAGGCAAGCGGCTTTCGCTCGCCTTGAGCATCAAGCGGGAAGGCGACCCCGCCGCCGCGGTCCGGAAGCTGCACGACGCGCTGCCGCCTTCGCTGCGCGGACTGGTCGCCGCGCCCGAGCTCGAACTCATACGCGCCCGCATTGCCGCGATGGAAACCCTGCCCCGCCACGCCCGGCTGGACGCCGCGGACTTCGCGGGCGCGCTCGGGATCTTCACGATCGTCGTGCTCTCCACGTTCCCGGTTGCGCTGCCCTTCGTGCTGTTCCAGAACCTCGCCGTCGCCCTGATCGTCTCGCGCGTGCTGACCCTGCTGATGCTCTTCGCGGGCGGCTATGCGCTGGGACGTTTCGCCGGCACGGGAGGCTGGCGGCCGGGCCTAGGCATGGTGGCGCTGGGCAGCGCGCTGACGATGGCCATCGTGGCCCTGGGCGGTTGACGGGAGCATTTGCCCCCTATGGCACCCGCCTCACGCGCGCACGACCGTCACACCCGCCTGCTCGACCGGCGCAATCAGTGACTCTGGCGTCGAGGCTTCGACGATGATGGTCTGGGCCAGCGAAATGTCGCCGATCCGGTACGCCGAGGCGGCATTGAGCTTGGCCGCCGATGCGAGCACAACGGTCTCTGCGGCGCGCGCGGCGAGCGCGCGCTTGATATAGGCTTCCTCGAAATCGCCGGTGCTCAGCCCGGCCTGCGGGTGCACGCCCGTCACCCCCATGAAGTAGAGATCGGCGTGAATGTGCGAGATCGCCTCCACGGCGGCCGCGCCAACCGACACGATCGAATGCTTGTAAAGCTTCCCGCCGATCAGCACGACTTCCAGCGCGGGATGCTCCGCGAGCGCGACGGCGACACTCGGACTGTGCGTCACGATCGTCGCCGCGAGGTCGGGCGCGAGATGGGCGACGAGGAGCGCCGAGGTGGTCCCGCCATCCACGATCACCACCTGCCCCGGTGCAATCATCGCCGCCGCGCACCGCGCAATGCGCCGCTTGGCCGCCGTCTCCATCCCCTCGCGCTGCGCGAAAGGCGCCACGGCGGGCGAGGCCGGCAGCGCACCGCCATGCACGCGCTGCAGCAACCCCTCCGCGGCCAGTTCCCGCAGATCGCGGCGCACCGTGTCCTCCGACACGCCAAACCGTTCGCTCAGGTTGCCTGCCAGCACCTGCCCCTCGCGCCGCAGCGTTTCCAGAATGGCCTTCTTGCGTTGACTGGTCAGCATGGTTTGCACGAAATTTCTTGATATTGCGCGAATATGCACGTTACCATGCAAGTCACCGATCTGTCGAATGGAGAGTGCCATGACCGCAACGCGCGAGCGGGTCCGTATCGTCGAAACGACTGTCCTGTCCGACGACTGGTATGTGCTGAAAAAGGTGACGTTCGATTTCCTCCGCCGCGACGGGAGCTGGCAGCGGCAGAACCGGGAGACCTACGACCGCGGCGACGGCGCGACGATCCTGCTGTGGAATCCCGAAACCGCGCACGTCGTGCTGACACGCCAGTTCCGCATGCCGGCATTCGTCACCGGCCATGACGGCATGCTGATCGAGGCCGCGGGCGGTCTGCTCGACAATGCCACGCCCGAGGCGCGCATCCGCGCCGAAGTCGAGGAGGAAACCGGCTATCGCGTGCGCGAGGTGCGCAAGGTGTTCGAGGCTTTCATGAGCCCCGGTTCGGTGACCGAGCGATTGCACTTCTACGTGGGCGAATACGACCCGTCCATGCGCGTGGGCCGTGGCGGCGGCGTGGAAGCCGAAGGCGAGGAAATCGAAGTCGTCGAGTTGCCGTTGAGCACGGCGCTCGAATGGATCGGGGCAGGCCGGATCGAAGACGGGAAAACCATCATGCTTCTACAGTATGCCGCCCTGCATCTGGGCAAACCGGCACGCGCGGCATGACGCTCGCAAAATCGTTTCGTATCACGACGCATTCGAGGCTCAGCCTCCCGCAGCCCGCGTAGCGGGTACGTGATGAGCCGCGCTCCAGGTTAAGATGCGGGCCGCCAGTTTCATCCCCTTCAACGGAGTATTTCGAGTGATTCAGCCGAGCAACGTATTCAAGGACAACCTCGCCCAACTGCCCGCCATCGAAGGCGTCGAGCGCATCGACCTGGTCGACGGCCAGGGCGCCGTGACGGCAAGCATCGAAAACAAACCGGGCAGGCAGGGGTCGCTGGCGGTCTATCACTACCTGAAGCAGGCCTTCGGCACGCTCGATGCACGCGCCGCCGAGCATGGCCTTGCTGTATTCGCCGAACACACTGCCGATGCGCGCACTCGTCCAGGCGCGCATCCGAACGTCGACCGCCTGCTCGCCATCGCGGCCGGCGGCGAAGCCTTGCGTATCGACGTGATTCCGGCGGCCTGAGCGCGTCATCGCCTCTTCGCGCGATGCAAAGGTGCCCATGTGCCGTACGTCGAATTCGACACCGGTGATTTCGCTCGTCTCGACACGCCGGTCCCGATTTGGTGAAAAGCCCTCTAGACGCCGGCATGCCTGAGCTGCTGCACGAGCTCCGCATTGGTATGCACGCCGGCGCGCTCATGGATTGCCTGCAGATGATTACGCACGGTGGCCGGTGCGAGCGCAAGCGCCTTCGCGATTTCCTTGTGCGTGAGGCCTGCGACCACCAGTTTCGCGACTTCGAGCTCGCGCGGCGAGAGCGCGTCGACCGGTACGCGCACACGGGCGCGCACGAAAACGACATCGTGCACGACCTCGATGACGAAGAGCGCCGCGCGCCCCTGAAAGCGCGCTTTCCTGCCTCCGCCGATCACGCCGGCAAGCTGCGTGGGCAAATTACGGTACGCGTGGCTCGGCCACTCCACACGCAGCAGATCGCAAAAGCCCGGCTCGGCGAAGCGGAACTCCCCGGCCGTATCGCAGATGGCGAGCGACCATGCGACTTCGCCGCCGCGCGGCCTGATCCGCTCCATGTGGAAGGCCATGCTGGTTTGCAAAGCCTCCGTAAGATGCGGGAACACGACCTCCAGCATCCGGCGCTGCGCCTCCGCGAACGGTTTGTCCTCGCGAGCCCGGTACAGCGAGATCGCCTGATGCATGCCCGCTTCCCCGCACTGGCGGCCGATGATCAAAGCCTGAATATGCCCGTAACGGTGCACATAGTTGAGTAGTCCCGGACTGCGATTTTTCCCGAACAGGTCTGGCAGATCGAGATTCAGCGCCGTGATTTGTCTAAGCAGATTAAGTGCATGCTCCTGGAAGGCCTCGACCGGAACTTCGCGGGCCGCGGCATGCAACGACAACAGGAAACCATCTGGTTCGTGCACGGGTGCCTCCTTTCACGACTTCTGTCTGGCGCGCCCCCCGGCTGAACCCTGAAAGCCCCACTATCGATTCTTGTTCTTTTCTTGGTCTTTCTGCTTACTTTGATAGCACAAAACCGGATCGATCCCAAGTGCACGAACGAGTGCTGCTGTGGTCGTTCGCATGGAACATGAGAAAGCCCGATTGCGCAATCGCCAGATTTGCGTTCGCGACACCGGTTTAGACGGCGTTTAATTAAAAGCCCTTTTCTGCATGCTCCGGATGGAGCAATTGCATTATTGCCCGCCTCCCCAGAAGGATCGGATATTCCAGGAACCGGGATCTCCCCATGGCTGATTGCCAGAAAAGATTCGCCGTAGTTATCCGGATGCGTTGGGCGAACGAGAGATTTTCCCGGGACACACGTGCAATACGATATGCTTCCATCGCCGCCTGGATACGCAGATTCATGGTTTTCGTTTTGCTTTCATGCGTTTGATGGCGGCGTGTCTTTCCTCGTTCGTTCTCTCTTGCCGCCCGCTCAAACTCATGTTCAGCCCGCTCGCGCTATTCGGGATTTTGATCGTATCCTGCCTGATGAGCGTCGCCATTCTGGGCTCGCTGCACCGGACTGCGGTGCCGGGGGTAGACCGCTGGTGCGCTTCCTACGCACTGTTCGCGGTAACGTCGTCATTCGTGCTGCTCGCCGGCGAGCGGCCACGCCAGATTGCGATCGTCGTCACTTCCCTCGTTGCGCTGGTGGCCGTGCTGCTGCTCGTGCAGGGTACGCGCCAGTTCTTCGGCATGCGCCCTGCCCGGCATAAAGAGTCGGCGGCGTTCGGCGGCGTTTTTGCCGCACTGGTGTACTTTACGTGCGTCTCGCCGAACATCGATGCGAGAGTCGTCCTCCTGTCCATCGTCTTCGCCTACGGACGGATCGCCGTGGGTATCCTGGCGCTGCGTCACACGCCGCGTGACGGCGCGCGCTATGCCTTTCGATTCGTCACCGCCGCGGCCTGGCTTGGCGCCTTGATCCACATCGCGCGGGCCGTCGCGGTCGTCTTCGGCCTCGTGCCGCCCAGCACATTTCTGCAAGCGTCACCCTGGAACGTTTTGCTCGTGGGTCTGGGGATCGTTTCGCTGCCCTGCATGTCGATCGGCATGGTGATGTTGGTCCACGATCAAATCGTCAAGAGGATGGACAAGCTCGCGACGATCGACGAGCTGACCGGCGCACTCATGCGGCGCGCATTCATGGCGAAAGCGAACAGACTGCTTTCCGACGTGTTGGCAACCGGCAAGCCGCTGTCCATCGCCATTCTCGACATCGACAACTTCAAGTCGATCAACGACCGCTTTGGTCACGCAATTGGCGACCGGGCGCTTACGCACATCGCGTCGGTTGTGTTCGGTCAACTGCGATCCGACGATCTTTTTGGAAGGCTGGGTGGCGAAGAGTTCGCGATTGTGTTCGTGGATGCGCGCAAGAACAGCGCTGCGGAGTTGACGGATGCATTGCGGCTCGCTGTGGAACAGTCGCCTGTTGAGGGCGTGCGTTGTACGCTCAGCGCGGGGGTCGACCAGATCGCTCCGGACGATACGCTGGAGCGCGCCATGGCGCGGGCCGACGCCGCACTTTATACGGCGAAGGCAATGGGACGTAACCGCATTGTGACGGCGCCCGAGGTCGAGGTGCGGGACGTGGCATAGCAACGGCGGGCGCCAGTTCTACGAGTACACGGCAATAGGGCGGAGGCCCGGGCGCCTCGCCGGGCTCCCCCTGATCCTCGGCGTACGAGAAAAGAAAAACGTACTGCCTTCTTCGCGCTACCCGAAACGCCCAACCGATATCAGAATTCGCTCCGGTAAGCAAAAAGCCCGGGAAGACCACCGGTCATGACGAAAAGAATATTCTGCCCGGCAACGTAGTTTCCGCAGGTCGCATTTTGCAAGAGGCCGGCAAAGGCCTTTCCGCCATACACGGGATCGAGCAACAGCCCTTCCGTCGACGCCATCAGGCGAACGGTCTCTCGCATTCCTTCCGTTGGGATTCCATAGCCAGGCCCAAGCTGCGCTTCATCAATCGAAATCGCCGCGCTATCGACGCTCAGGCCCGTATTGATGAGCCGGACCGTCTGATTGGCTTTCTCGAGCGTGGTAGCCCGCGCCTGCCCGGCCTTCCCGTACACCGTGAATGCGGAAACGATCGACGGATCCCGTTCCAATGCGATAAATCCGGCAACGAGTCCGGCGTGCATCCCGCCACTGCCGTTGGGAACAACGATGCGATCGAAGGACAAACCGGCGGCATTCGATTGCGCCACGATTTCGGCGGCGCAATCCGCGTATCCGAGGCAGCCCACCGGACTGGAGCCGCCGAGCGGGCAGACATAGACGTTACGGCCTTTCGCGCGCAACTCGTTTGCGCGCTCCTCGGCGTATTGCAACGCGTTTGCCGAGCCCGGCAAATCATGCACGCGCGCACCCAGCAAGCCATCCAGCAGGATGTTTCCGTTGTCGATATAGTCGGCGTCGAAACGGGGCACCGCCCGGGTCAGAACGAGCTCGCAATGCAGGCCGACACGCGCCGCCGCTGCAGCCGTCAAGCGCGCGTGATTCGACTGCCGGGCGCCCACGGTAATGATCGTATCCGCACCGCCCGCCAGCGCTTCGCCGATCAGGAACTCGAGCTTGCGCAGCTTGTTACCGCCGCCCCCCAGGCCGTTCAGATCTTCTCGTTTGACGTAAATGTTGATGCCGCCAAGGTGAGCGCTCAGGCGAGGAAGATGCTGAATGGGCGTCGGTCCATCGAGGAGCACATGACGCGGGAACCTCGAAAGGTCGAGCTGGGATAGGGGTGCGGTGGTCATGGGATTGGGTGACTAGGGAGCCTCACAGGCATGATAGGTTATCGCAGCCCGCCATACGGACTTATCGATGAAACGATGCGGGGAATCCGGGCTGCCCCCCGAAGTTGCAGGAGGCAGCCCGCGCGTCGTCTCCCGCCAGCCCCGCCTTTCCGTTCGGGAAAGCCTGCTTGAACATCGATCGATTATCGAGCCCGCGAAAATCGCGCAACATGGTCTCCAACTGATCGAAGGAAGGAGACACGGCGATGATGCGGCCTTTGGAAGGTGTCCGGGTACTCGAAATGGGGCAGCTCATCGCGGGCCCTTTCGCGGGGAAAATGCTGGCGGAGTTCGGCGCCGAGGTGATCAAGATCGAGCCGCCGCAAACCGGCGACCCGTTGCGCAAATGGCGTCTGCTGCACGAAGGCACGTCGGTCTGGTGGGCTGTGCAGTCGCGCAACAAGCAATCCGTGACACTCGATCTGCGCACGCCCGAAGGTCAGGACGCCGCGCGCCGCCTGATCGCGCAAAGCGACGTGCTGATCGAAAACTTCCGGCCCGGCACGCTCGAAGCGTGGGGGCTCGGCTGGGACGAACTGCAAACGATCAATCCGCAGCTCGTCATGCTGCGCGTCTCCGGCTATGGCCAGTCCGGGCCCTATCGCGACCGCCCCGGCTTCGGCGTGGTGGCCGAAGCCATGGGTGGCTTGCGCCACCTCAGCGGCGAACCCGGCCGTCCACCCGTTCGCGTGGGCATCTCGCTCGGCGACTCGCTCTCCGCGCTGCACGGCGTGATCGGCATCCTGCTCGCCCTTCGGCACCGCGAGCAGCAAGGCGGCCGCGGCCAGGTGGTGGACGTCGCCCTGTACGAATCCGTCTTCAACATGATGGAAAGCCTGCTGCCCGAATATTCCGTGTTCGGCGCGGTCCGGCAGCCTGCGGGCAGCAGTCTGCCCGGCATCGCGCCCAGCAACGCCTACCGGTGCAGCGACGGCCGCTACGCGCTGATTGCCGGCAACGGCGACAGCATCTTCCGCCGGCTCATGGACCTGATTGGCCGCCCCGACCTGGGCAGCGATCCGGCGCTCGCGCAGAACGACGGGCGCGTGAAGGACGTCGAGCGCATCGACGCGGCCATTGGCGAATGGGCGGCCCGCCTCACGCTCGACGAGGTGCTCGCGGCGCTCAACGAAGCGAAGATTCCGGCCGGCCGTGTCTACGACGCCGCCGACATTGCCGCCGACCCGCACTACCGGGCCCGCGACATGATCGTCGAGGCTGCGCTGCCCGACGGCACGCCGGTGCAGGTACCCGGCATCGTGCCGAAGCTGAGCGAGACGCCCGGCACAATCGAACGCCCCGCGCCCGCGCTCGGCGAACACACCGATGACGTGCTCGGCGCGCTCGGTATCGATGCCGGCACGCGCGCCGCCTGGCGCTCGCGCGGCATCATCTAGCAAGGAGCGCCACCATGACGCCTGCACGAAAGAAGCTCTCTATCCACGAAGTCGCCACGCGCGACGGCTTCCAGAACGAAGCGCGCTTCGTCGATACGGATGCCAAGATCGCTCTCGTGAACCGCCTCGGACAGTGCGGCTTCGCGAAGATAGAAGTCACCTCGTTCACGTCGCCCAAAGCGATTCCCGCGCTGCGCGACGCCGAAGCGGTAATGCACGGGATCACGCGCGTACCCGGCGTGGTCTACACGGTGCTCGTGCCGAACGTGCGCGGCGCCGAGCGCGCATTGGCCTGCGGTATCGATGAAGTCAATCTCGTGATGTCGGTCAGCGAGAGTCACAACCGCACGAACCTGCGCATGAGCCGCGAGCAATCGTTCGCACAGCTTCGCGATGTCGTTGCAGCCGTGCGCGGGAGCGGGAGCGATGTGGCCATCAACGTGTCGCTCTCGACGGCCATGGGCTGCCCGATGGAAGGCGACGTGCCGGCCGCCGCCGTGCTGGACTGGATGAGCCGGTTCTCCGATCTGGGCGTGCGCGGCATCACGCTGTGCGACACGACCGGCATGGCCTTTCCCTCGCAGGTGGGCGATCTGTGCCGCCAGGCAATCGACGCGTTCCCTCACCTCGAACTCACGCTGCACTTCCACAACACGCGCGGCATGGCCCTGGCGAACACGCTCGCGGCGCTCGCAGCCGGCGTGGTCCGCTTCGATTCGTCGCTCGGCGGGCTCGGCGGCTGCCCTTATGCACCGGGCGCGACCGGCAACGTCTGCACGGAAGAACTCGTGCACATGCTGGAACTCGACGGCTACGACACCGGCGTCAATCTCGCAGCAACGCTCGATGCCGCTGCCCTGCTGCCCGATCTTGTCGGCCACGACGTGCCCAGTCAGATCCTGAAAGCCGGCCGCCGCCTCGACCTTCACCTGGCGCCGCCGGCACTGGCCGACGGCGTTCCCGAACAGCGCGCGTTCGCGCAACAAGGAGCATGACATGGCCCTGATCGATCACCTCGATCATCTCGTCCTCACCTGCGTGGCCCCCGAAGCCACGAAGGACTTCTATACCCGCGTGCTGCAGATGGAGCTGGAGACGTTCGGCGCGGGCCGCATCGCCTTCCGCTTCGGCAACCAGAAGATCAATCTGCACGTGCGCGGCGCCGAATTCGAGCCCAAGGCTCACCTGCCCGCTCCGGGCGCGTTGGACCTCTGCTTCATCGCGACGGTCCCGCTCGACGAAGTCATCGCTCATCTGAAGCACGCGAACTGGCCGATTGTGGAAGGGCCGGTGCCACGCACCGGCGCCACGCACAAGATCCGCTCGGTTTATGTGCGAGACCCCGACCTGAACCTGATCGAGATTGCCGAGCTGCTGAACTAGCCGTTGCACGATGACGGCATGGCAACGGCCCTCGCCACGGGGCGTAGATCCCGGGAAGCCACACGCCGCACCCCGAACATCAAGGAGACATCATGGGCATCAACCCGCTCGACCGGCGCGGCGTAGCGACCGCGGGCACCCCTTTGCCGCTGTTCGGCGCCGACGCAGGGCAGCGCGTCGCTCGCGAGACAACACAAGAGCGGACTCAGGAAGCCACGCTCGGCAGCCTGATAGACGACATGCCGGTGGGCACGCTGCACCGGTTCGTCGTATGGGTGGTCGGCATCGGGCTCTTCTTCGACATGTACGAGATCTTTCTCGTCAGCTCGATCGGCTCCGCGCTGCAACACGACTTCGGCATCGCCCGGCAGAGCGCCGATTTCAAGCTGCTGCTCGCCTCGGCCTTCATCGGCATGTTTTTCGGCTCGCTCTGCCTCGGCAGCCTCGCCGACCGCATCGGCAGGCGCAAGGCGTTCGTGTTCTGCCTCGTGTGGTACAGCGCGTTTTCGCTGCTCGGCGCCTTGTCGGTCAATGCGGATATGCTGGTGCTCTGCCGCTTTCTGACCGGTATCGGCGTTGGGGCCATCTATCCTGTTTCGGATAGCTATCTTTCGGAGATTCTGCCTAAGGAGCGCCGCGGCCGCCTCGCCGCCTGGGCCTATACCGTCTCCTACGTCGCGGTGCCCCTCGTCGGCTTCCTCGCCGTATGGCTCAATACCCTGCAGATCGGCTCGGTGGCGGGATGGCGCCTGATTCTCGCCGTTGGCGGAGTGGGCGGGATATTCGTGCTGTTCGTCCAGCATCGTCTGCCCGAAAGCCCCCGCTGGCTGCTGGCGCGCGGCCGCTTCGACGAAGCGCAAAACCAGTTGCGCCGCTTTGCCGACAGCGCGGGCGCGAAACTGCCCGCCGTGATCGCCAGCGAACCCGCCACGCCGCACGCGATGGGCCTCGCCGAACATATCGCCGTGCTGCGCCAGGCGCCCTACGACAAGCGATTCCTGATGCTGGTGGTCTTCCATCTGTTCCAGTGCTTCGGCTACTACGGATTCGGCACGCTCGCGAGCCTCGTGGTCAAGAGCCGGGGCTTCGACGTCACCGCAAGCACCCTGTTCATGGCCCTCTCCTTCCTCGGCTACCCGGCCGGCTCCCTGCTCTCGATCCCGCTCCTCAACTGGCTCGAACGCCGCACGCTCGTGATCACATCGATCCTTTCGATCGCGGTCTTCGGCTTCGGCTTCGCGTATTCGGAGGACACGATCCTCATCGTCGTCTTCGGTGTGCTAACGACTTGTGCCTCGAACGTTTTCAGCAATGCCTACCACGTCTACCAAGCCGAGATTTTTCCGGCGCGCGTGCGTTCCACCGCCATCGGCAGCACCTATGCCCTGTCCCGCATCATGAGCGGCGCGCTGCCTTTCCTGCTGCTGCCGGTGTTGAACGGGTACGGCGCCGGGGCGATGTTCGGCGTCATCTCCACCGCGCTCGTGATCGTGGCCGTAACCGTGCGCGTGCTCGGCCCATTGACGACGCGACGCAGCCAGGACGAAATCAATCCTGTGTGAACCTGCTGTCGCCACGGTCGCCGCCACTCGCGAATCAAGAGGACTCCGGCTGCGCGCCGCCGGAGAGGAAATCGAACAGCCTAGCGACCTCCGGCGCGGACAACGACGAATCGTTCGCGCTGATCCAGAGCGTCCGGCTCGCCCAGGCATCGGTAAGCCGCACCATGCCGAGCCGGCTGACGAGGAGTTCGGGCCGCACCGCCTCGCGCGGCAGGATACCGATTCCAAGTCCCGACTCGATCATGCGGCAAATGCCGTCGAAGCTCGACACCTGAATCCTGAGCTTGAGCGGCCGGCCCGCTTCGAATGCCGCGTCGGTCAGCCGGGCGAACAACGAGCTGCCGGTGTTGAGCCCAACGTAGTCCTCGTCGAGCGTCTGCGCAAAATCGACATGCGCCTCGCGGGCCAGCGGATGCGACTGCGGCACGAGCAGGACCAGTTCGTCGCGCCGGTACAGCCGCCGCGCCATGCCGTAAGCGGGTACGTTGTCCGCGAAGATGCCAAGATCCGCCTTGCCCGACTTCACCGCTTCGACGATGTCGCCGCTCAGGCGTTCCTCCAGGCTGATCCTGATCGACCGGTTCGCGCCGAGAAAGCCCGCGAGATCGCCCGGCAGGAATTGCACGACGGCCGAGGTATTGGCCCAGAGCCTCACGTGCCCGCGCACGCCGATCGCATAGTCGCTCATTTCGCTGGCCATGCTGTTCACCTGGTCGAGCACACGGCTTGCATGCTCGACGAGACCACGCCCCGCGGCCGTCAGTTCGATGCCGCGCGGCCGGCGGATCAGCAGTGCGCAGTCCGTCACGCTTTCGAGTTCGGCAATGCGCTTGCTCACGGCCGATAGCGTCAGATGGCCACGCTCGGCCGCTTTCGTGAGACTGCCTTGCTCGGCCACCATCAGAAACACCCGGAGCGACTGCAGATCGAAATGCGTGGGATTGACCATTGCGGGAATTCCAGTGGGCACGATGCGCCAAGGCGAACCCGGCAAAGTCTACACCGGCCTCGTCGCGGACCTTGGCATGCCGATGATCTGCCCACAAAATGCTGACGCGCTCACAGAACAGATCGGCACGAATGCGGCTGCGGGCGGTCGAATTCCGGTAACCGCCCACCTGCCGACGCGACTATTTCATGAACGGGCTTGCGAATCTGGTCCTGGTGCTGCACGCGTTGCTCGTGCTCTTCATCGTTGGCGGCCTCGCCGCGATCTGGGCCGGCGCCGCCGTCAGGCAGCGGTGGGCGCGCAACCGTGTGTTCCGCACCACGCACCTCGTCGCGATCGGCATCGTCGCAACGCTTGCGGTGCTCGATGTGCCGTGCCCGCTCACCGTGCTCGAAGATTACCTGCGCAATGGGACCGCCGGAACGATCGGAGCAGCCGGCCAGCCTGGCTTCATACAGCACTGGGTCAGCGTCTGGATGTACTACGATTTTCCGGGCTGGGTGTTTACGCTTGCCTACGTCGCGTTCCTGCTTGCCGTCGTGCTGACCTGGCGCCTGATCCCGCCTGAGCGGTGAGCTAAAGCCTCGAACCGGAAAGCACCCACATAGTAGAACTCCCAACTGTTGGATCTCCAATCATTTGCTTTAATGCAGTCGTTCACCCTTTTCATCCGGGTCGATCCTCCATGAGCCAGAACAAGTCGAATGCCGCCCGCCAGCCGAAACTGCTGGAAGATCAGCCCGAACCGCGCTACTCGCCGCCGGAGATTGCGTTTGGCGAGCTCGAACAAACGATTGGTTTCCATTTGCGCCTGGCCCAGCAGGCTTCGTTTCAGGCATTCGCGCGCCGTGTGGGCGCGAGCGATCTGCGCCCCGGTTTCTACGCCACGCTGGAGCTGATTCACGAGAATCCCGGTATTTCCCAGACCGCGCTGAGTCAGGCCAACGGACGCGACAAGTCCACGCTGACGCCCGTGCTCGACGCGCTCGAAAAACGCGGACTGGTGATACGCGAGCGTCTTGCCACGGACCGCCGCAGCTACGCCCTGCGGCTGACGACGGAAGGCGTGAAAGCCTTGAAAACGCTGCGGATGCACGCACGCGAGCACGACAAGATGCTGGACGAATTGATCGGGCCCGCCTCCAAAGAGGCGTTTCTGCATTCGCTGCGCAAGATCATCGCGCACCTCGCGTGAGGCTACCGGTCGAGGCCGCGCCGCCAACCGACGGCGGCACCATCAAGCGGTCCTTCATTAAACGGAGGGGTACATCATGGAAAGGTCGGACGGACGTTCGAAACTCGTGCTGCTTTTGCTGTTCCTGACGTGGGGAACGGTCTTTCTGGACCGCATGTCGCAGCTCTACCTGGCGCCCTACATGATCGGCGACCTCCACCTCGATAGTGCGAAGGTGGGCAATCTGGCCGCGATCACCGGCATCTGCTGGGCAATCTCCACCTTGCTGCTCGGCGCGCTCTCCGATCGCATAGGACGCCGTAAGGTTTTGCTGCCCTCGATCTTCGCGTTCTCGCTGCTCTCCTGGCTATCCGGTATCGTCCAGAGCTACGAGCAGATGCTGCTGGTGCGCGGGTTGCTGGGCATTGCCGAAGGGCCGTGCTTCTCGGTCATCATGGCGCTCACGGAAGAAACGGCCGAACCGCAGCACCGGGGCCGCAATGTCGGGATCGTGGTCAGTGCCGCGTCGCTGATCGGTCTCGCCGTCGCCCCCGTGCTGACCACCCAGGTCGCCGCGCACGAAGGCTGGCGAACGGCGTTCTTCGTCGCCGGTGTGCCGGGCATCCTTCTCGGCCTCCTGATCTGGAAGTTCGTTCCGGAGCCCGCGCGCAAAGCCAGGGTCGAGAAGGAGCACCTCACGCCCGGCGACTATCTGTCGATCCTCACCTACCGCAACATGTGGCTCTGTTGCCTTGGCGCCATCGGCGTCATCTGCTGGCTCTTCGAGGTCAACGTCTTTGCGCCGCTTTACATCACGCAGGTGGCGGGCCAGAGCGGAACCACGGCGGGATTCCTGCTTGGCGCCGCCGGCTTTGGCGCATTCCTCCTCGGGATTATTTTTCCGACGCTCTCGGACCGCATCGGACGCAAGGCCGCACTCCTCATCATGTCGGTGCTGATCGCCCTGCTCGTCCTGGCCATGCTCACGCAGTCGCTGTACGCCAATCTGTGGCTGCTGGCCGGGATCTTCTTCCTGACGAACGCGCAGCAAGGCATCGTCGCGCTGCTGATGGTGCTGGTGCCCACGGAGACCGTTCCCGCGCGGCTAGGTGCAACGGCGATCGGCATGGCGACGATGGCGGCCGAGATTGTCGGCGCGACGGCGGCGCCCGCCGTCGGCGGCGCGCTGGCCCAGCAATTCGGGCTCTCGGTGCCGCTTTACATGGCGCTGGGCGGCGCGGCCGTCGTCTTCCTCGTCGGGTTGCTAATGAAGGAAACCGCGCGCCACACGAGCGGTGCGCACGAGGCGGGTTCGTCGATGGCCTGAGGTTCGAGCCATCCCTTCCCGCCTTCACGGAAACAGGAATCCGAGGACGATGAGCTTACTGAACGGCAAAACCTGCCTGATCACGGGCGGCGCGGGCAGCATTGGAACCGCAACGGCACGCCGCTTTCTCGATGAGGGCGCACGCGTGATGCTGGTCGATCTGGATTCCTCACAGATCGATGCGACGCTTGCCGCACTGGCGCACCCGGACGCCGCGGGTTGCGCCGCAGACGTCGGCGACGCCAGCGACACCCGGCGTTTCGTAGCAACAACGCTCGCGCGCTTCGGCAAGATCGACGTGGTGTTCGCCAACGCCGGCGTGTTCGGCCAGGTCGCGCCGTTGACGGACTATCCCGAGGACGTCTTCGACCGGGTGCTGCGCGTGGCCGTTCGCGGCAGCTTCCTCACCTGCAAATACGCGATTCCCCAGATGAACGATGGCGGCTCGATCATCATGATGTCGAGCGTCATGGGCTTGACGGCGGATCCGGGCGTCGCAGCTTATGCCACGTCGAAGCATGCCGTGGTCGGTCTCATGCGCGTCCTCGCGAAAGAACTCGCTCCGCGCAGGATACGCGTCAATACGATCCACCCCGGGCCGGTGGCAAACGAATTTCAGGGCGCCATCGAACGCTCGCTCGATCACGTGCTGAACACCGACGCCACCGCGTTTCTCAACGGGGTCATCCCGCTGCGCCGCCATGCCGATCCGGTGGAAATCGCCAATGGAGTGACGTATCTCGCATCGTCGCTGAGCAGTTTCGTCACGGGCGCGACGCTGCCCGTGGATGGCGGCATGAGCATCTGAGCGCCATGGTTAACGGCATTCCCACGATTTAATTTAGATCGCCCGACGCAATAACGCATTTCACCGCGCACGCCGGATTTATGCTTATTGAGTCACCCTGCCGTCATACTCGCCTGGAATAATTGCGGCGCTCGACTCGATCGGGACGCCCCTTTTGGCGTGCCTGGATTGCCGTGTTGGCACTGCGCTTCCCCAATCGCCAGCCCACTTCCCTGTTGAGCAATTAATTAGGGTTACATAACGTATCCTCCGATAGTTGCGGGGATACGCCGCCGCCCCAACCAGGTACGTTCACATGACAGACGCGAAAGTCCCGATCAGCAAATTGCTGGTTCTCGACGACAACCCCGATCACGCTCCCGCGCTCAAGCAGTTCTGCGACGAACGCTGTCTCGTCGCGCTCAAAGCGCGTCACGACCGTCTCATGTCCGTGCTGCGCTCGAACATCGATCTGGGCGGGGTGCTGCTGGGGGACGACTACGGCGGCTCCATCGAGGAAGCGACCAGCGCGGCCCTGCGCATCGAGGCGCTGCGTCCCGAGCTGCCGATCATCCTGCGTCTTTCGTCGGGAACGTCGCCCGACGCCTTGCCCGCGACGCTGCGCAAAGCCGTCTGCGCTACCTTCACGACGCGCGAGATGGCCGCACTCTCGGCGGCAGTCGACGAGTACATCTTCAGCCTCGAGTTTCCCAATGCCCTCGTGCGGGGCATCTCCGAAATCACCGAAGTGCGCCTCGCAAGCCTCTTTCGGGGCGTTTCCGTAACGTGGGACACGCCGAGCATCGTTCGCGACCGCATCATCTTCGGCGAAGTGTTCAGCCTGATTCCGCTGGACGGCGCGTGGTGCCGCGGCTACATGCTCATGCAGGTGGAAGAGGACCCCATGCTTGCCCTTCTCGCGAAGGAAGGTCCGGGTGACGCGCCTGGCGACTTTCGCGACATCAATGGCCTGCTGGGCGAGCTGACCAATCTGATCTGGGGCGCGTTCAAGGACCGCTTCCTGAACCAGGAAGCCATGACATCGCGCAGCCAGGTTCAGGTGCCGCTGCTGGTCAATCACAAGAACCGCTACATTTCGTTCGGTTCGAGCAACCCGCAACTGTGCTTTCGCTATCGGCTCACGGACCCATCGACGGGAAGCTCGGTCACGATCGATCAGCGCTTCGTCTTCAGCCTGAGCTGGTCCCCCGAGGACTTTTCCGAAAACATCGTCGATGTCGATAGGCTCGTGGAAACGGGCGAACTCGACCTGTTCTGAACCTTGCACGCGAAGGAGGCGAGCATGGCAAAAATACTGGTGGTGGATGATTCGAGCACGGTGCGCGACGAGGTCGCGGGCTTTCTGAAGAACAACGGGCTCGATGTTGCAACGGCGATCGACGGCAAGGACGGACTCGTCAAGCTGAAAGCGGACCCCGGCATCCGCCTGATCGTCAGCGACGTCAACATGCCCAACATGGACGGCCTGACCATGGTGGAAAAGATTCGCGGCGAGCTGGCGAACACGACCGTCAATGTCGTCATGCTCACGACCGAAAGCAGTCCGGCGATGAAGGAGCGCGGCAAGGCGGCGGGCGTGAAAGGCTGGATCGTCAAGCCGTTCAAGGGCGAAGCGGTGCTCGAGACATTCCGGAAGCTGGCCGTCTGAGCTGAACCGTGACACGCCTGTCCAGGATCGAAACGATGCCGTCCGCCGCCGACCGTCTTCTTCGCGTCGCGCAGTTCGCCTGCTCGATTCAATCCGGTTTCGCGGCGCATAGCTTTTCCCGTCGCGAACGTGCGGCCGAATTTCTCGCGTCCCTGGCCGACCGGCTCGACGCGGTCGCCGTGAAACTGGAAGCAGGCGAAGCGCCTGTTTCCGAATGCGCCCGGCTCGGCACGGTCCTCGACCAGGTCCCGGCGTTCATACGGACCTTCGACAAGAGCGTGCCCGCACAACATCTTGCCGATACCATCGAAGTCGACCACGACGTATTGGCAGGTAGCGAAGCGACACGGCTCAAGGGAGAACTTCGGTGCGAGCTTCGGAAACTGAGGCAAGCCTCGGACACCTTCCGGACGGTGTGCGCTACCGTGCTGGGTGAGCTCTGAGCGGGTCATGACGCGTGCGCCGGTCGCGCTGGGTCGCGCCAGGCTGAGTTGCATCGAGCGGGCGCAGCCTGAACAACGGCTGCGCTGCCGGACACTACAACTGAACGAGATTCGGTATCGCTACGTCGGGATTCACATCGGCCTCGTAATCCACGCCGTTGATGCCGAATCCGAACAAGCGCAGAAATTCCGTCTTGTAGCCCGCAAAATCGGTGAGCTGATAGAGGTTTTCGCTGCTGACCCGATCCCATAGCCGACCCACGCGGGCCTGCACTTCGGGATCGAGTTCCTTGTAGTCGGCGCGCAAACGCCCTTCCTCGTCCACGTGCGGCGCGCCGCCGTACAGGCTGTCCTTGAAGAGCCCGTAGACCTGCTCGATGCAGCCTTCGTGCGTCCCCTTCTCCTTCATGACCTGAAATAGCAGCGAGAGATAGAGCGGCATCATCGGGATCGCCGAACTGGCCTGCGTGACAACCGCCTTCAATACGGAAACGCGGGCGTCGCCATCAAGGACTGCCAACCTTTCCCGAATCTTCAGAACCGTCCGGTCGAGGTCTTTCTTCGCGGCGCCAATCGAGCCATTCCAGTAGATATCCTGCGTAACCCGATCGCCCAGATAGGTAAAGGCGGTGGTCTTCGCGCCCTTGGCCAGAACGCCCGCGTCGTGCAGGGCGTCGATCCACATCTGCCAGTCTTCGCCACCCATTACGGCAACCGTCGCGTCGATCTCGCCCTGCGTCGCCGGTTCGAACGTGCTCTCCCTGACGACTTCCTTGTCCGTGTCGACGCCGCGCAACGTGACGGACTTGCCGATGGGCTTTAGCGTCGACGTGAAAATCTCCCCCGTTACGGGATGCTTGCGCCGCGGAGCGGCTACGCTGTACACGACCAGATCGACCTGGCCGAGATCGCGCTTGATGATGTCGATGGTTTGCTGCTTGACCTCGGCAGAGAAGGCATCGCCGTCGAGGCTCCGTGCGTAGAGACCTTTGGCTGCCGCAGCCTGTTCGAAGGCAGCGGTGTTATACCAGCCCGCCGTGCCCGGCTTGTCGGCGCTGCCGCCGCGCTCGAAGAACACGCCTAGCGTATCGGCACCGCAGCCGAACGCGGCCGTAATGCGGGCCGCAAGGCCGTAGCCGGTCGATGCCCCGATCACGAGCACCTTGCGGGGGCCTTCGGCAACAGGACCCGCTGCGACGACGTGCTCGATCTGTTCGCGCACGTTGGCCTCGCATCCCGCAGGATGCGTCGTCACGCAAATGAAGCCGCGCACGCGTGGTTTGATAATCATGGAGTCTCCCAGATAAGTCAGCACATGCGCGCATTGTAAAGGACGCAACGCCGGTCACCTTCCGGGCGCCAGACCACGAAGGCCCTTCGCCCTATTGAGAGAGCGCTGATCAGCGTCGCTGTCGATTTTCACGTTTTCGATTGGCCAGTATCGATTGTTCTCGAATAGTGGAAATAAGCCGAAATGAGGTTATCGGCTTTATCGCTTGAATCGCACGAGAATCGCATGGTCGAGACTGGAAAATCATTTTTCGATTATCTGTTAGCCTGGAGACAGAGCGCGGAGAGCCAGCCTGCGCGTGACGGCAGGCCGAAAACGCCAGCTTACAAATTTATTGCTTCGACCGGCGTTTTGGCCCCGTCTGCGCCGTCCGGAATCCCGCAAACGTTAGCGCGAGGGCCGTCGGGCGGAACGCCCCCAACATCGTTCCACTTCCATCGCTCCTGTAACGAAACTGACATAAATAGCCTTTAGCGTGCTTGTTTTCCTCATGGACAGGAGCGGATCGCCATGCATCCCGCGCTTGCGCAATTTCGTCGTCCGGGATTTTCCGCTGGCCCGCGAAGCGCCGGTGATCTGGTTCAGGAAGTGCCGGCCATTGACGCCACGGATTCGAATTCTCAGGTCATGGAGATTTTTTATTCGCGGCCCGATATGGTCAGTCTCGCTGTTGTCGAAAACAGTCGCCCTATCGGTTTGATCAATCGGGATATATTCCTCTCGAAAATGAGCAAGCCGTTTCATCGCGAGCTTTACGACAAAAAGAGCTGCATTGCGTTCATGGACAAGGAGCCGCTGATCGTCGATGCCGACATGAGCATCGAGGCGCTCACGTTCAAGACGGTCGAGGTGGGCGAGAAGGCGCTGGTGGACGGCTTCATCGTCACGCGTGAGGGACGGTTCGCGGGCGTCGGCAACGGCCTGCGGCTTCTCGGCAGCGTGGCGGAAATGCAGGCGGCCAAGAACCGCCAGATCATGCAGAGCATCGAATATGCGAGCGTGATCCAGCAGGCGATGTTGCGCGCGTCGCGCGACATGCTCTCGACCATGCTGCCCGATGCCGCGCTCGTCTGGGAGCCGCGCGACGTGGTGGGCGGCGACTTCTACCATTTCGCGTCGTTTCCCGACGGCTGGTTCGGCGCCGTGGCCGACTGCACCGGGCATGGCGTGCCCGGCGCGTTCATGACCCTGCTCGCTTCGGCCTCGCTGTCGCAAGCGCTGGAGAGGCTCGGGCCGCGCGACCCGTCGGCGCTGCTTGGCGCCGTGAACCGCAACGTCAAGGGGCTGCTAGGACAAATCAACGGCAGCGGCGACGCCCCGCAGTCCAACGACGGGCTCGACGCCGCCTTCTTCTGGTTCGATGCCGCCCGCCAGCAAGTATCGTTTGCCGGCGCGCGGGTGGCGCTGCATGTGCTTCGGCCGGATGCGGACGAATTCGAAACGATCGCCGGAGAACGCATGGGCGTGGGCTATGTAGACAGCCTCGCCGACTACGCATGGACGCTGCACACCGTCGAGGTTCCCCGCGGGAGCCTGCTGTTCGTTTCGACGGATGGGCTGACCGATCAGATCGGCGGTCCGCGAAAGATTGCCTTCGGCAAGCGCCGCGCAATCGAACTGATTCTGGGCCGCCGCGAGGAAGCACCGTCCGCGATTTGCGCGGGCCTGCTCGACGCGCTCGCCCAGTGGCAGGAAACGCAATCCCGGCGTGACGACGTCACGCTCTTCTTTGCACGAGTTTGAGGTACTCCACAACCATGTCTGTCACTATGGATCAGCATAGCTGCTTCTTCGAAATTGCCCAGCAGCGCAATCTGATTTTCTATCACAAAGGCTATTTCTCGCACAGCATCGTGGCGGCGATGAGCGAAGTCGTGAAGCTGCAACTGGAAGTCGCCGGCGTCACCACGTCGACGCGCCGGAAGATCTTTTCGTCCTTCATCGAGCTCTCGCAGAACATCGTCCACTATTCGTCGGACTCGCTGCCCGAGGCCACGGGGCAAGGCGGCGCGATCCGCGAAGGCGCGATGTGCATTTCCAGCGACGGCGAGCGTCACCTGATGGTGTGCATCAACCCGATCGCCACGCGTGCCGTCGACGATCTGCGCGAGAAGCTCGAACCGCTGCGCAACATGTCGATCGAAGAAATCAAGCAGGCCTACAAAACGTCGTTGCGCGCCGAAACGCCGGTCGACAGCAAGGGCGCGGGCCTCGGCTTCCTGACGATGGCGCGCGACGCCAGCGCTCCGATCGAATTTGCCTTTTATCCGCGCCAGGACGATCCGGGCACCACGCTGTTTTGCCTCAAGACCATCATCTGACCAGGGTCCGTGTACAGAATGGAAAATCTTTTCATCGCCGCCACGGCCACGTCGCCGGAAATCGACTTCCGCTTCGACCAGAACGTGCTTGCGCTTCGTGGCGAATCCTATCCCGAGAACGCCGCCGCATTCTATGCGCCCATCATGGAACAGTTGAACGCCTGGCTCGCGGGTTGCGCGGATGCCGCGATCACGGTCGACGTGACGCTCACCTACTTCAACAGCTCCAGCACGAAAATGCTCTTCGGCATGTTCGACGCCCTGGACCGGGCCGCGACGTCCGGCAACCGGGTGGAGGTGAACTGGTACCGCGACGAAGAAGACGAAACGATCCTCGAGTTCGGCGAGGAATTGCAAACCGATTTCACGGCGATCAAGTTCAACGATTGCCCGGTTGCAACTTGAGAACCGCCGTCGTGAAACCGGTCGACTCCCGGAGCGCGTCGCATGGCGACGCGCCGGATCTGTTCCGCAGCGAGAGCGAGGCCCTGGAACGCGCCAGGGCAATGTGCGAGGATCCGCACGCCGAAGCCGGGCGCTATCGCGAGGCGCTAGGCGAACTCATCGGCCATTACGAGCGCCTGATGCGCGAGACGCGCCGGCTGATCGGGCGCAGCGATCGGGCCGAGCGCGAAATGCAGGCACTGACCCAGCAGTTGCAGTATCGCGCGACTCACGACGCGCTCACCGGCGTGCTCAATCGCAGCGCCGTGATCGAGCGAACGGTCAAGGCGCTGCGCGTGAACCGGGCCGTGATGATCCTGCTCGACATCGACGACTTCAAGAAGGTCAACGACGATTTCGGCCACCCTGCCGGCGACACCGTGATTCTCGGCATCGTCAACTGCCTTCGCCAGATCCTTGGCAGCACGGGCTTCATCGGGCGCGTGGGCGGCGAGGAGTTCACCGTCGTGATGCCGGGCGCCGATATCGCCGATGCGCTGCTGCTCGCCGAAGACATGCGCGCGGCCATCGCCAGCCATGTGTTCCGGGCGCCCGTGAGCCGGAGCATCACGGCCAGTTTCGGCGTGAGCGACAACCCCGCGGGCACGGATTTCGATACTGCCTATGGCATCGCGGACGCCGCCCTCTACGCAGCGAAGCGCGGCGGCAGAAACCGCATCGAATTCGACGCGCAACAGCAAGTGAGCGCATCGAAGCCGGTGCCGCGGCAAGACTAGCGCGGCCACTGTATCGCGGCACCCTCGCGCTGGAATCCAGCGCCTGGAACCTGCGCCCGGCAACTGCGCTTGCCGCGTGCAGCGCCGCCTCCCCCGCCTGCATCCGCGACCTGCCCCCCCGGGCCGGAGGTCCTTCCCTCCAAAATTGGCATAGGTCAGAATAATCCGCGTTGATGTTACACTGCAACACGCCGGAGCCACTCCGGCCAAGGGTTTGGGTGTTTCCAGTGCAATGCTGGTTCGGACCGCGTCCACGGCATCGAATGCGATGCCGAACGTGCAGCCGCCATTCACTGGACCTCGTCCGATACCCCGCTGCGTTTTCCGGATTCCTCAGGTTCTTATACCGTGTACTCTCAAACGCAAATCGACCCGGTAGTTAGCTTCCGCAACTCACAGCGCGAGCAGGTGCGTGGAACCATCATCAACCTCCAGAGAAAGTCGCTGGTGATGGAGGTCTATAACCCATACTCGATCGTGCAGGTCAGCGAAGTCCTGAGCGACCTGAGCGTGCGGATGGGCGCCAAGAACGCCTATCTGGGCAAGGCGGTGGTCGTCAGCCTCGTGAACACCGGCCTCACCGCGGTGGTTTCGCTGGCGCTGATCGACGAGTGGCGCGAGCTTAGCGTGCTGCCCAACGAACCCAGGTCGGTCGGGCGGGAAGCCGAACTCTTCATCACCGACTGGGATACGCGCTTCAATATCCGGCGCGACTATCAGATCGTGGTCAACGAGATGCGCGCGTTCCTCTCGGAAGTGTCGCGCTGGGTCGAGCAGGTCGATCTGACCGAAAGCCTGCCGAAAAACGAAGGCAGGCTGCGCGAGGATCTGTTCTACGAGCTCGCCACGCCCATCATGGTCAAGGTCAAGACCTACCTCAACTGGCTGGAGGAAGAGGCGGAGCGTGTCGATCCCGAGCTGGCGCCCGTGCATCGATCCTATGCGCAGTCGGCACTGCATCCGCTGCTGCTGCGCGCGCCCTTCGTCTACCGGACGTTCACCAAGCCGCTGGGCTATGCCGGCGACTACGAGATGGTCAACCAGATCCTGAGCGATCCGCAGCAAGGGCCGACCACCTACTTCCAGATCGTCAACACGGCGTTCCTCAAGGCCGCCGTGGCAACCGCGCACCGCAACCGGATCACGCTGCTGATCGACTTTCTCACGCGTCAGGCCGATGCAGCGCGCATTGCGGGCAGGCCGTTTCGTATCCTCAACGTCGGCTGCGGACCGGCGTTCGAGATCCAGCGCTTCGTGCGCGAATATGCGCAGCCCGAGCTGCTGTCGTTTCAACTGGTCGATTTCAGCGAGGAAACGCTGGCCTTTACGGAGGCCTCGATCAAACAGGCGGCGGCCGAAGCCGGACACAAGACCTCGGTGGAAATGGTGCATCAATCCGTGCACGACCTGCTCAAACGCAAGATCTCGCCCGACGAGTCTTCGCGGGAATTCGACGCCGTCTACTGTGCCGGCCTCTTCGACTATCTCTCGGACAAGGTCTGCGCGCGTCTGTTGAGTTATTTCGCGGCCCGCACGCGGCCCGGCGGCCAGTTGCTCGTCACCAACGTCCATTCGGCGAACCCCGAGAAGTACGGCATGGAGCATCTGCTCGAGTGGTATCTGATCTATCGGAACGAGAGCGGCATGAGTTCGCTGCTGCCCACGCAATCCGCCGACCACAAGCTCTACGTCGATGAGACCGGGGTGAATGTGTTCGCGGAAGCCACGATCCTCTGAAACGCCGGCGGACACCCCATCCATGAGCACTGCTCAACTGCACACAGGCTATCAAACCGAACTGGCCGACTTCCGCGTGACCTTCAGCCGCGGCGGTGCCTGTACCGCCATCGTGCTCGTCCTGCTCGGCGTGGGGCTGGATTATGCGCAGTATCCTCAACAACTGATCTCGTTCTCTGCCGCGCGCGTGGTCGTCTCGCTGCTGATAGGCGGCATTGCGATCCTGCTGGGCAGCGTGGCGGGGCGACGCTTTTCTCCATGGTTGACGCTGTCCTGGCTACTGCTGCCGCAGATCATGATTTCGTGGATGATCTGGAGGACCGACGGGGTACTGTCGCCCTACTACATGGGCCTGAACCTGGCCATCTTCGCTTCGGGCATCGCACTGCCATTCGGCTTATGGCAGAACATGGTTTTCGGCGTGTTGTCCTGCGCGCTCTACCTGATTGCCTGCCTGCTGCATTCCGGCGGCGGCGCGCCTATCGGCACGCTGACCGTCAACGTCCTGCTCCTTCTGTTCGCCGCTGCCGCCAGCGGCGTCTATACCTTCTTCAACGAGCGGGTGCGCTTCATGTTGTTCCGCCTGAAGGCGGAAGTCTCGCAGAAGAACGCCGAGCTCGAATCGATCAACCGCAAGCTGGTCGACATCAAGGGGCAGTTGCTGCAGCAGGAAAAGATGGCGGCTATCGGTACGCTTGCCGCGGGGTTGCTGCATGAGGTCAATAACCCCGTGAACTTTTGCCTGATGGCAATCGAAGTCGCTATGGAAGAGCCCGCGGCCAAAGCGGAGCCAACGCTGCAGGAATGTCTCGTCGACGCCAAGCAGGGCATGCAGCGGATCCAGCACATCGTGTCGGACCTCAAGACCTTTGCCTACCGCAAGCCGGGCGCCGAAGCGGAGGTGGGGACGCCCTTCCTGTTCGAAAAAGCGCTCGATTCCGCTACGCGGCTTGTCGCGCACGAATTGCGCGGCGTCACGGTGACGCGCGAGCTTCCGACCGATACGCTCGTGCAGGGCGACGAAGCGGCCATCATCGGCGTGCTGATCAACCTGCTCTCCAACGCAGTCCTGGCCATGCGCAACGCGGGCACCACCGGGCCGGCGATTCACATCTCGGCGAAATGGGAGGAGCAACGCCTCGCCGTGACGGTCAAGGACAACGGGCCGGGCATCAAGGACGAGAATCTCGCGCGCGTGTTCGAGCCGTTCTTTACCACCCGCGAGGTGGGACAAGGCCTCGGCCTCGGCTTGTCGATCAGCTATGCGGTCATCGAGCGCCACGGCGGCCTGCTGTTCGCCGAGAGCGAGCTGGGCAACTGGGCGTCGTTCAGCTTCGATCTGTCGCGCGCGCCGTGAGAACGCCATGAACGAAATCCGGCAAGACATCCGGCAAACACAGCCCACGGTTCTCTACGTCGACGACGAAGAGCTGGCGGGAAAGTATTTCTCGCGCATGGTCGGTGCGGATTACGAGGTCCTGCTGGCCACGAGCAGCGATGAGGCCATCGCCGTCCTGGAGCGGGACAGCGCCCGCATTGCCGTGCTGGTCACGGATTTCCGCATGCCGGGCCGCGACGGCGGCGACCTGCTGCGCCAGGTGGCGCACGACTACCCGCACATCGTTCGGATTCTGGTGACGGCTTATGCCGACATCGACGTGCTGCTGCAGACGGTCAATACCGGCGAGGTGTTCCGCATCCTCGAAAAGCCGCTCAGGCAGGCTTCCGTGCGCGAGACGCTGCAACTGGCGTTCGAGCGCCACCAGGAACGCGCCATCCAGAATCACCGGCTGATCGCGATCGACGAGACTCTGGCCTTTCTGGCGCACGAATTGAACACGCCGCTTGCTGCCATCGCCTTGAACGCGAGCAACATCGAACATCGCGCCGACGAGCAGCACGAGTCGCAGTGGGATATCGACGGCGCCGCCCGATCCATGCGCGAGAGCGCGCAGTACTGCCTCGCGGTGGTTTCGTCCTTCTGGCGCTCGGTCCAAAACGGGCGCCGCAAGCCTGCCGGGGACGACGCCCGCAGCGAGATCACGGCGCACGGGCTGATTTCCGCCTTGCTCGATACCTATCCGTTCGCTGCGGGGCAGCGGTCGTGGGTACAGGTCGAGGTCGACGGCGACTTTGCCGTGGTCACGCAGCCGAACTGCGTGGCGCTCGTGCTCTCCTCGCTCTTGTCGAACGCGCTGCGCGCGCTCGCGGATATTCCCGCTCCGTCTGTGCGCTTTACCGTCACGGCGGAACCCAGTCCCGGTATCGGCATTTCCGACAACGGCCCGGGCATTCCGCCCGAGATCAAAGCCCGCCTGTTGACGGACCCGATTACAACGCACGCACAATCCGGCGGCCACGGCTTGGGCCTGATTCTATGCAACCGTGTCATGCAGTCTTGCGGCGGTGGACTTCGGATCGAGTCCACGTCGGGGGTTGGCACCAACGTAGTGCTGGATTTCCCCCCTATCAAAGGTCAAACACTCAGGAGTTGTTGATGAACGAAGCGAAAGCCAACCAGGAGTCGTCACCGGCGATCCTCTTCGTCGATGACGAGGCCACGGCCGTGAAGTACTTCCAGCGTGCCATTGGAAGCCTGGCGCCGGTCCTGACTGGCGGCTCGGTAGAGGAAGGCAAGGCGCTGCTGGACGCACACGGTGACAGGGTGGGGGTCCTTGTCTCCGACCAGCGCATGCCGGGCGAGTACGGCAACGAGTTGCTGCGTTACGCGAGCGAGCGCTATCCGCATATCGTGCGGATCTTGACCACCGCGTATTCGGAGATCGACCAGACCGTGGCGGCCGTGAACCTCGGTCAGATCCACCGCTATATCAAGAAGCCGTGGGACATCACCGCATTGCGCATGGAGCTGAAACAGGCGCTCGAACTGGCCGAGCTGCGCAAGGAGCGGGACCAGCTCGTGCGCGAGAAGCTGGGCGTGCTGCAAAAGCAGACGCTCGCCACGCGGATCGGCCTTGTCCGGTCCCTCTCGGCCGCGCTGATCGGGCCCGAGCGGTTCCAGCCGGTGGAGACCTACCTGGCTGCGGCGGTACTCGCCGAGGTACCCAGTCCCGAGCCGGACTGGCTGCTGATGGACTACTCCGATCTGATCGCTGCGGAGAGCGCCCGAAGCGGCACGTTTGGCCATATGGTGGCGGCGAACCTCGCGGCGCTGCGTAACCGCCACGTCGGCTCGACCACCGGCAACGCGGTGGCCGCGATGGCCGAAACGCTGGAGCACGCGGGCATCACGGTCCGGCGCGAAGGCGACGGCCTGATCCTGGACGATCTCACCGCGCTGGCCGAGTTCCTGGGCGAGCCGGCCAGCAAGGCCGTGTCGGTCCGGCACGCCGTCTGGCTGGCCAGCCTGCTTTGGCTGGACGGGAACGACTTCGCGCTCGAACCGGTACGCAAGGACAGTGGCATGGCGTTCCTGCCCACTCAGCACAGAACGGAATTTCCTGCCGACCGCCTCGCGGCCTGGATCGAGCAGTTCTGAACGCGGCAGGGGGTGAGAGCGGTTTTGCTCGAAAGGTTGACACCGCAACGTAGGGGCGATTACGCTTTCGCGCTGATGGTTCCCGGCAACGGGATCAAAAGGGAACGCAGTCGAAGCTCGCCGTGAAAACGGCCGGGTTTCGAAAGTCTGCGGCTGCCCCCGCAACTGTAAGCGGCGAGTCCATGCCACCCCGCGCCACTGGGAAACCGGGAAGGCCGGCACAGGACAGAGACCCGCGAGCCAGGAGACCTGCCATCAACCGAGGTCCATGCAGCCGCAACGGGCGGGGTGTCCCAATGCGCCAGCGCCGCTTTACGCGGTCGCTCGTTGCAGGGACAGTCCCGACCTCAGGATCTGTCACATGTCCACCACTCTGGAAACGGTTGCCGCTCCGGCGTCCCTCCGCCGCCGCGTCATCGGCATCTACGTCGTCCTTGCAGCCTTCAACATCGGTGCCTGGATCTGGGCATTCATCGCCTTTCACGCTCACCCGCTGCTCCTGAGCACAGGCCTCCTCGCCTATGGCTTTGGCCTGCGCCATGCCGTGGATGCCGACCATATCGCCGCGATCGACAACGTCACGCGCAAGCTGATGCAGGACGGCAAGCGTCCCGTGACCGTGGGCTTCTTCTTCGCGCTCGGCCACTCCGCCGTGGTGCTGCTGGTCGCGGCAGCCGTCGCGGCGACGGCCGCCGCCCTCGAAAGCCGCGTCGAAGCCTGGAAGGATCTTGGCGGCGTCATCTCCACCAGCGTCTCCGCGCTGTTCCTGTTTCTCATCGCCGCGATGAATATCGTCATCCTGCGCGGCGTGTGGCGCGCCTTCAACAAGGTCCGCCGCGGCAAGCCCTACGACAACGACGATCTCGATCTGCTGCTGAACAACCGCGGCCTCCTCGCCCGGCTCTTCCGCCCGCTCTTCCGCTTCGTTTCGGGACCGCTGTGGATGCTGCCGCTCGGCTTCCTGTTCGGCCTCGGCTTCGACACCGCAACGGAAGTGAGCCTGCTCGGCATTTCGGCAAGCCAGGCCGCGCAGGGCCTCTCGATGAGCGTCGTGCTCGTGTTTCCCGTGCTGTTCGCAGCCGGCATGTCGCTCGTCGATACGACCGACGGCGTGCTCATGCTCGGCGCCTACGACTGGGCCTTCGTGCGCCCCATCCGCAAGCTCTACTACAACCTCACGATCACGCTCGTCTCCGTGCTGGTTGCGGTGCTGATCGGCGGCATCGAAACGCTCGGGCTGATCGCCGACCAGTTCAACCTGAAAGGCGGTTTCTGGGATCTGATCGGCACCCTCAACGACAACTTCAACAACCTCGGCTTCGTCATCATCGGCGTGTTCATCCTCGCGTGGCTGGTGTCGTTCGCCATCTACCGCCTGAAACGCTACGACGAGCTGCCGGTCTACCGGTCGGGCCAGTAATTCACCGCGCGCGCTGCGGCGGGCAGCCGATGTCACGCAAACTTGCGTGCATCGGCATCACGCCGCCTTGCGCGCGTCGGCGATTCGCTGCGGCGCCTCGGGCCGTGCATACAGGCGTTCGAGGTATGCCTGCAAGCCCGGGAATCCATCGACCAACTGGATTTCGTTCGCCCAATCGATCAGATAGACCATCACGCAATCGGCCACCGTCAGCTTGTCGCCAACAAGGAACTGACGCCCTTCCAGATGCTTTTCGAGGATCGCGGCCATGGCTTTGAAATCCTCGCGCGCCAGCTCGATATCGGCCGGTAGGCGTTTGTCCGGCGGGTAAAGAAAGGCGTGCCGGGTAATTCTCCAGAGCGGCTGTTCGAGTTCGGTCACCGCGAACAGGGTCCAGCGATACACCTGCGCCCGTGCTTCGAGATCGACCGGCAGCAGCGCTTTCTCCGGATATTTTTCCGCAAGGTAGAGCACGATCGCGGCCGACTCCGGAATCACGAGGTCGCCGTCCACCAGCACGGGGACCTTGCCCGCCGGATTGATGCGCAGGAATTCGGGCTGCTTGTGCTCGCCCTGGAGCAGGTTCACCGACACATATTCGAAATCGGCATCGACTTCGTGCAGCCCCCACAGCGCACGTTGCGCGCGGGTCCCTGGAAATCCATAGAGTTTCATGACGGCTCCCTGGAAGTCAGCCGCGAGGGATCGGAAGAACGGGCATCACTTCAACCGACTCGCCCGGGAAGATCGCGAAATGCGGGTGGCCTTCAAACATCTTCGCGGCCTCTTCATGCGAGGCGCTGCGCACAACCGTAAAGCCAGACAGCGCGTTGACCGTTTCCTTGACGCCATGTTCGCCGATGGCCAAAGTCTTACCGAGCGGACCACCCATGTTGACAATCGCCGCCTGATGCTTGTCGACCCAGGCATGCCAGGCCGCAATGCCCTCCCGCTGCCTGGCGAGCCGTTCTTTTTCCGGCAATGCCATCCACGCATGCATGCGCGGGTTGTCCTTGCTGCCGAGAAACACCGCGAGAAACAATTGCTGATCGCTCATAGATCCTCCGTCCGATGAGGGGAGCAACGGAATGTTGCCCTTCGAGCCTTGACAGGATAGGTTGATATCAACATAATTGCAACATGGCACGGGCGAAAAAAATTCCCTTCGAAATGACCGCGATGGTTCGCGACTGCTGCCTGTGCCTGCATATGCAGCGCGCGGCACGCAACCTCGCGCGCATTTTCGACGACGCCTTGCGCCCGCTGGACCTCACGAACGGGCAGTTTTCGCTGCTGATGTCGCTCAACCGGCCCCATCCCCCGGCGATGAAAGACGTGTCCTCGCTGCTCGCGATGGATCGCACCACGCTAACGGCCGCGCTCAAACCACTGGAGCGGCGCGAGCTTGTCACCATTACGCAGGATCCGGACGACAAGCGCAGCCGTCTGCTCACCCTGACGCCCGCCGGCCAGCGGCTGCTCGCAGAGGCTTTCCCTTTGTGGCAGCAGATGCATGCCGAAATTGAAAAGCCCTTTGCTCCGGGTGAAGTCGATCGGCTGCGCCAGCAGTTGCGCGCGCTTTCATAGCGGTACGCGACAAAGTTGACCTCCCGCCCCTCCTTGCTCGCTTTTTAGTGCGCCGCGATGCTGCTGTTTGCGATGCGGCGCGTGGCGGACCGTTAGTTGCGCTTTTCCCATGACGGTGAGCCAGGGCAACCTCGCCGGGATTCAGGACGGGATCGTCGCCACGCGTGCCGCGAGCGCCTCGCGCACCGCGGCGAGAACGCTATCCCAGTCTCCAAGCGCGGGCTGCCGGAACAACCGGGCGCTCGAATACCAGGGCGTGTCGCTGCGTTCGAGCATCCAGCGCCAGCACGTATCGAAACGGTTCAGGATCCAGACCGGCTTGCCCATTGCGCCCGCGAGGTGCGCCGTCGACGTATCGACCGAGATCACGAGATCGAGGGTCGACACGAGTGCGGCCGTGTCGGCGAAGTCGGCAAGCTCGCGGGTGAAGTCGACGATATCGGCGCCAGGCTTCCCTGCGCCACGCTCCTGCAACGCGGCAAGCTGCTGCGCGGGCGCGCCTTTCTGCAGGCTGAAGAACCGGACACCCGGCACGTCGAAGAGCGGAAGCATCCGCTCCAGTGCGATCGAGCGACGTGCATCGTTCTTTCGGAGTTCGGGGACATGAGGCCGATCGCCGCCCGCCCAGACGAGCCCCACTTTCAGCGCCGCCGGACCCGCTGCTTGACTCACCTTTGCTTCCCAGTGCCCGACCGCTTGCGCATCCGCAAACAGATACGGCGTTGTGCCGGGGAGGGTCGCGACATCGGTTTTGAACGCAAGCGGCAAGCTCAGCAGCGGACAGTGCAAATCGAACGGCGGCAATGGATCGCCTTGCGCGACGATGTGCGCGACGCCTTCCAGCGGCGCGAGCAGCCGAACCAGTTCGGGCTGGACCTCCAGCACCACCTGTGCGCCGCGCCGTGCCAGCATCGACGCATAGCGGCAGAACTGCAAGGTGTCACCCAGGCCCTGCTCGGCGTGCAGCAGAATCGCCTTGCCGTCGAGCGGCGCGTCGCCAAGCCACAACGGCACTTCGAACGAGCGTCGGCTCGCCGCGTTGCGCCTGCGCTTCCAGCGCCATTCGTACTCGTGCCAGCCTTCCTCCTGCCGGCCCATCTGCAGGAGGCACAACGCGCGATTCCAATGCCCCTCGACATGGTCGGGCTTCAGCGCGAGGGCCTGGTCGTAGCTGGACAGTGCGTCGGCGTGACGATTCATGTCGATGAGCGCGAGCCCGAGATTGCTCCAGGCGTCGGCGAGGCCAGGTGCCGCCGCAATGGCCTTGCGGTAACTCTCTTCGGCTTCCGCGGGCCGGTTCAGGTCGCTCAGGGCATTGCCGCGATTGCTCCAGGCTTCGGCGTAATCGGGCCGCAGCGCGAGCGCCCGGTCGCAGTTCGTTACCGCCTCTTCGGGTCGGCCCAGGTCGCGCAGCACGCAACTGCGGTTGTTCCAGGCCTCGGGCATTTCAGGCTTGAGCGCAAGCGCGCGATCGAGGCTCTCCAGCGCTTCGGCGGGCATGTCGAGTGCGCCCAGCGCCATGCCGCGATTGGTCAGCGCGTCGACGAAATCCGGCATCAGCGCGAGCGCGTGGTTGGCACGCTCGAGCGCCTCCTTGTGCCGCGATCTGGCATTGAGCGCGAACGCGAGGTTCGAGTGAATCGCCGCCTGCTTCCCGTTGATCGAGAGAGCGGTTTGCAGCAGGGCTATGCCCTCGTCGAGATGGCCCGTCTGCAAGGCGAGCGCGCCCAGCAACTGCAGTGCGTCGAAGTGTTTGGGCCGAACCGCGAGGATCTCCCGATAAATCTCGGCGGCTTCGGTCCACGCGCCATTTTGCTGAAGCGCGAGCGCCTGCTGAAGCAGGGCGTCGAGTTGCCGCTGATTGAGTGGTTTCCTCATGATTGCGTCTCGCACAGGGCGTGCTGCCGTGTGGGTCCATACAAAGTGATGGGCGAGATTATGGCCGATATGGCGCGTGGCCTTCGATTCCGACGTTTTTCCCGGAGCCGATGGGGCGCTGGCGCGGTCGGGAGCCTTGGCCTGCGCCGCACGGTCCAACGAATTCGATCACCTCGCGGCCAGGCACAGTAAAAAAGGCCCGCCTGAATCGCTCCAGGCGGGCCTCGCTGTTCATGGCGGCACGAACGCCGCCCAAAGAGGATCGGCGATCAGTGCGCGCCGATACCCTCGAGCACCTCGTCCTCCTCGTCGCGCTCCTTCAGGTACGGCGAGCGATAACCCGAGTGAACGCCCCAGAAGTAGAACACCAGCGAGAACAACGCCACCACCAGCATGTCCCAGCCGTAGGGAATCACGTTGCTGCCGCCGAACTGCTTGCTGCCGATCAGCGAAAGCACCGCCATCGTCGGCAGGTAGGCGCACAGCCACCACGCCGCCTTCAGGTCCTGGCCCCAGCCGCCCCAGCCCTTCTTGCCCTGGAAGTAGAAGTACACCGGCAGCGCCACGATCATCAGAAGAATGATCTCGCCCGTCAGCGGCCACTTCGCCCAGTACAGGATCATCGACGCGCAGACGAACGCGAACGGCGCGATTACCTTCATGAGCGGCACGGACAGCGGACGATCGAGGTCCGGCGCGGCACGCTTGAGCGCCATCAGGCTGATCGGAC
>NZ_JBANLK010000031.1:0-81024 GCF_054968425.1 Paraburkholderia sp. AV2 | reverse complement strand
TACGCACTCCACTCGCCGGACCCCGGCAGCCCGCGCAAATCCCGCGCACAAAAAACCGTCCCGAAGGACGGCTTTTAGCCCGACCGTCTCCCGCTCTACTGTCTGGCAAAAAATTTCGTCGCCAGTTGCACCCAGTACGACGAGCCAACCGGCAACAACTGGTCGTTGAAGTCGTAGCTCGCGTTATGCAGCATACAAGGCCCCGCACCGTGGCCGGCCTCGCGATGGCCACCGTCGCCATTTCCGAGAAACGCATAGCAGCCCGGCTTCTCGATCAGCATGAACGAAAAGTCTTCGGCGCCCATCGTCGGCTCGATATTCGCGTCCACGCAGTCATCGCCTACCAGCTCGCGCATGACCTCCGCCGCGAATTGAGCTTCGGCACGGCTGTTTACCGTTGGTGGATAGTTGCGCAAGAATGAGATTTCGACCGAACAGTCGTACGCATCCGCGGTGCTTTCCGCGATTTTGCGCAAGCGTGATTCGATGAGATCCAGTGTCTCCGTAGTGAACGTGCGGACCGTCCCCGCAATCCACGCTTCGTTCGGCACCACGTTCACCGCATCGCCGGCATGAATCTGCGTGATCGACAGCACGGCTGTGTCCAGGGGCTTTTTGTTGCGCGTGATGATGCTCTGCAGCCCATTTGCGATCTGCACGGCCGTGAAAACCGGATCGCGTCCGTTGTGTGGCAGTGCAGCATGTGAACCTACGCCCGTGATCACGATCCGGAATTCGTTGCTTGACGCCATGATCGGCCCTTCGGTCACGCCGAAGTACCCCGCCGGCATGCCAGGCCAGTTGTGAATGCCGAACACGGCGTCGACGGGAAAGCGTTCGAACAGGCCATCCTGGATCATGGCCTTCGCGCCGGCACCGCCTTCTTCCGCTGGCTGAAAAATGAACACGATCGTTCCGTCGAACTGGCCGTGCCTCGCCAGGTATTGCGCCGCGCCAAGCAGCATCGCGGTATGGCCGTCATGGCCGCATGCATGCATTTTTCCTTCGTTGCGCGAGCGGTGTTCGAAGGTATTGAGTTCCTGAACTGGCAGCGCGTCCATGTCGGCGCGCAGACCAATCGACCGGGAGCCGTTGCCGCGTTTGAGGATCCCAACCACGCCGGTCTTGCCCAGTCCCCGATGCACTTCGATGCCCCACTCGGCGAGCTTCGATGCAACGAGCTCCGAGGTGTGGGTTTCTTCGTAACGCAGTTCGGGATGGGCGTGGATCGTTCGTCGGAGGGTCTGGATTTCGCCTTGGGCGGACTGGATTTCAGGAATCAGTTTCATGGCGGACGGGTTGTAGCAGGTGAGCACCCGGAATCGAGCGGGGCCTGGGCAACCCATTCTACGCCCAACCTTTTTTTTCGCGCCAACCGGCCGGGGTCTCTCCCAGGACGTGGGGCCGGACATACTAAAATCGCGAGAACGCTTTGCGTGGGACCGGATCGGTGTAACAAGGGCGAACGCCCTGACTACAGCCGACAAGTGCTGGCGCCAACTTCGCTCCGGTTCGACAGAAACGACGCCTCGCCCGATGGATGACCCATGAACGCCTCAGCTGAATTTGCCCGTGCGGTCTGCCCCCACGATTGCCCCGATACCTGCGCGATGCGCGTGACCGTAGAGCACGGCCGGGCGGTCAAGGTGACGGGCGATCCCGATCATCCGCCGACGCAGGGCGTACTTTGCACAAAGGTGAGCCGTTACGCGGAACGCGTTCACCATCCGAAGCGTTTGACGCAGCCGATGAAGCGCGTGGGCCGCAAAGGCGAAGGGCGGTTTGAGCCCATCAGTTGGGATGAAGCATGCGCAATCGCCGCAGATCGCCTTGGCGAAATCGCACGGCGCTCGCCCGAAGCGATCGTCCCCTATAGCTACGCCGGCACGATGGGCCTCGTACAGGGCGACAGTATTTCGCAACGCTTCTTTCACAAGCTCGGTGCGTCGCGGCTGGACAGAACGATCTGTGCAGCAGCCGGTGCGGCGGGCCTGCGCTACACGTATGGCTCCGGCATCGGCATGCATACGGAGTTCTTCGCCGAAAGCGAGGTGATCCTGATCTGGGGCGCGAATCCGGTCGCGTCGAATCTGCATTTCTGGACGCGCGCCCAGGAAGCGAAGCGCAATGGCGCCACGCTGATCGCCATCGACCCGTACCGGTCGCTGACCGCCGAAAAGTGCCACCAGCACATCGCATTGAAGCCCGGCACCGACGGTGCGCTCGCGCTCGGCATGATGCACGTCCTGATCACAGAAGACCGGCTCGACCATGACTATCTTGCCTCGCACACGCATGGGTACGACGCGCTCAAGGCACGCGCACTCACCTACACGCCGGCGCGCGTGGCAAGGATCTGCGGAATCGACGAGCAGGCGATCGTCGACCTTGCGCGTCTCTACGGCTCGACGCGCAAGGCGGCGATCCGCATGAACTACGGTCTGCAGCGCGTGCGCGGCGGCGGCAACGCGGTGCGCGCGATCGCGTGCCTGCCGGCGCTGAGCGGCGCCTGGCGGGAACGCGCGGGGGGCGCGCTACTGTCGTCGTCGGGGTGGGCCAATGTCGATGCCAACGCGCTGCAGCGCCCGGACCTGATCCCGGGCTGGCCGAAAGCGCTGCCGCGCGTGATCAACATGAACCAGATCGGCGATGCGCTCACGCATGCGGGCGATGTCGCGTTGGGTCCGAAGGTGGAGGCGATCGTCGTCTACAACTCGAACCCGGTGGCGGTCGCCCCCGATTCGGGCAAGGTCGCGGCGGGTTTCGCGCGCGAAGACCTCTTCACGATCGTGCTGGAGCAGTTCCAGACCGACACCGCCGATTACGCCGATCTGCTGTTGCCCGCGACGACGCAGCTCGAACACCTCGATGTCCATAAGTCCTATGGCCATACGCACGTCATGGCGAATCTGCCCGCCATCGCGCCGGTGGGCGAGGCGCGTCCGAATACGGAAATCTTCCGCATGATCGCCCGCAGGATGGGGCTGACCGAACCGGCCCTCTTCGAGAGCGACGACGAAGTGGCGGCCAGGGCGTTTCATTGGGACGACCCGGCGTTCGGGGGTATCGATTGGGCCGCGCTGAAGTCGAACGGCTGGGCAAAGCTTCAGATTGCCGATGCGCCGTTCGCGAACGGCGGCTTTCGCACGCCCTCGGGCAAGTGCGAGTTCTACAGCGAGGCGCTCGCTAAAGCGGGGCTCGATCCGCTGCCGGACTATCTGCCGCCCTACGAATCGGCGGATGGCGCGCCTGAACTGGCTGCCCGCTATCCGCTCGCGATGATATCGCCGCCGGCGCGCAACTTCCTGAACAGTACCTTCGTCAATGTCGAGAGTCTGCGCGCGACGGAAGGCGAGCCGCACGTCGACCTGAATCCTGTCGATGCCGCCCGCCGCGGCATCGAGAACGACGACGAAGTGCGCGTCTTCAACGACCGCGGCGCCCTGCGCGCGCGGGCACGCGTGAGCGAGCGTGCGCGAGAGGGCCTTGTGGTCGGTCTGTCGATCTGGTGGAAGAAGCTCGCCCCCGACGGCCGCAACGCCAACGAGGTGACGAGCCAGGCGCTGACCGACCTCGGCGGATCCGCCACGTTTTATGACTGCCTCGTGGAAGTCGAGCGAGCCTGAGGCTCCCCGGTGGACGACTGGCGCATGCCGCGTCGGCTTGCGCACCGCACTGGATGCGCGGCCGGCGTTCGAAGGGCTTCTCTAACTCGCTGATCCAGCGGCTTAAAGCCCGGAGCGCCATGCTACGATCCACGTTTTAGCACGATCATTCGAAAATTAACGGAGGAGACGCCGCATGGAAAAAATCTGGCTGAAATCGTATCCCCCCGGCGTTCCAGCAGAGATCGACGCGGGGCGCTACGCGTCCATCACGGCGCTGCTCGAAGAGAGCTTCAGCACGTTCCGGACGAAGCCGGCCTTTGCGTGCATGGGTAAGTCGATCACCTACGGCGAGCTCGACGATCTTTCTCGCCGGCTCGCGGCCTGGTTCCAGTCGCGCGGCATCGTGCCCGGGTCGCGCATCGCGATCATGATGCCGAACGTGCTGCAATATCCCGTCGCGCTCGCGGCAATTCTGCGCGCGGGCTATGTGGTCGTGAACGTAAACCCGCTTTACACGCCGCGCGAACTCGAACATCAGCTCAAGGACAGCGGCGCCGAGGCGATTGTCATTCTCGAGAATTTCGCCGCCACGCTGGACACGGTTATCGCGAATACGGCGGTCAAGCACGTCGTGGTCGCGTCGATGGGCGATCTGCTTGGCGCGAAGGGCTGTCTCGTCAATTTCGTCGTCCGGCGCGTGAAGAAGATGGTGCCGGCGTGGACGCTGCCGGGCCACGTCAGCTTCAACGGCGCCCTTGCCGCCGGCGCGCGCGCGAGCTTCAGGCCCGTCGAGCAGACGCCCGACGACATCGCGTTCCTCCAGTACACGGGCGGCACGACGGGCGTTTCCAAGGGCGCGACGCTGCTGCATCGCAATCTGATCGCGAACGTGCTGCAGTCCGCCGCCTGGACCGAGCCGGCGCTTTCGAAGCTGCCGGCCGACCAGCAGGCGGTGACGGTCGCGGCGCTGCCGCTCTACCACGTGTTCGCGCTGACCGTGTGCGGGCTCCTCGCGATCCGAACCGGCGGTCTCGCGGTCCTGATTCCGAATCCGCGCGACATCGCGGGCATGATCAAGGCGCTGCAAGGCTATTCGATCACGACGTTTCCGGCGGTCAACACGCTCTACAACGCGATGCTCAATCACCCCGATTTCGGCAAGCTCGACTTTTCGAAGCTGCTCGTGGCCAACGGCGGCGGCATGGCGGTCCAGGAAGCGGTGGCGAAACGCTGGTACGAAAGGACGCATGCGCCCATCATCGAGGGCTATGGGCTCTCGGAAACGTCGCCTAGCGTGACCTGCAATCCGACCACGGCGACCGAGTACACGGGGACCATCGGCTTGCCGCTGCCCTCGACCGAAATTTCGATTCGCGACGACGAAGGCAAGGAGCTGGCGATCGGCGAACCGGGCGAGATCTGCATCCGCGGCCCGCAGGTGATGGCGGGCTACTGGAACCGGCCCGACGAGACCGCGAAGGTCATGACGGCGGACGGCTTCTTCAAGTCGGGCGACGTAGGCGTGATGAACACGCGCGGTTATGTGAAGCTCGTCGACCGCAAGAAGGACATGATCCTCGTGTCGGGTTTCAACGTCTATCCGAATGAGGTCGAGGACGTGGTGGCGAAGCTGCCGGGCGTATTCGAGGTGGCCGCGGTGGGTGTGCCCGACCCGCATTCCGGCGAGGCGGTGAAGCTCTTTATCGTGAAAAAGGATCCGGCGCTGACCGACAAGGACGTTTTCGATTACTGCAAGTCGCAGCTTACGGGCTACAAACGGCCGAAGATCGTCGAGTTTCGTAACGAACTGCCGAAGAGCAATGTCGGCAAAATTCTGCGGCGCGAGTTGCGCGACGGCCGCGCCTGAGCGGCGCGCGCCGCGGCGAGCTTGCCGTGCGACATGGCCTGCCCGTGAGGGCAGGCCATTTTCTTTGGTGCACGCGGCAAAGAAAAAGGCGCCCGCAGGCGCCTTCGAGGATGAAACGGCTGTTCTTCTTCGAACTGGTAGCAGATGACCAAGCCTCGCCGCGCAGCGTCGCGAGAAGTCCTGCGTAATGTCAGACGCAAGTCTATGTCAAAAAGCCGCGATTCAAAGCATCGCTAAGTACCTGTTTCGTTTACACAACATGGAATAGAATATGAGGTTAGCAATCAGCGGTGCTGCTGATTGACAGTAATTCGTAAGATCAAGTAATGGCGAAAGACGACCGACGCTCGCCTTCCGCTCGCGTATCGAAAGGGAGGTTGGATGACGCTTGACGAATTGATTACCGAATTCGATCGAGGCCTGCGTTCGATGACTGGGGTGTCGCGCATGTCGCGGCCGATGCCCGTACCGGCTGTGTTGGCCGGCACGGAGTCCGGCGCCGACGAATCCGCAGAACCCGCACTCGAGGCCGCGAACGACCTCACCCAGGCCGAACGCGCACATGCGGCCGGCCTGATGCGCGTGAACCATGTCGGCGAGGTGTGCGCCCAGGCGCTCTATCAGGCACAGAAGCTCGCCACTCGCTCGCCCACGCTCAAGGCGGCGTTCACGCAGGCTGCGCTCGAGGAAGAAGATCATCTCGCGTGGACCGCGCGCCGCCTGCAGGCGCTCGACTCGCGCCCGAGCCTGCTCAATCCGCTGTGGTATGCCGGTGCGCTGGCAATCGGTTTCGCTGCGGGCCGCTTCGGCGACAAGGTGAGCTTGGGTTTCATGGCCGAGACCGAGCGTCAGGTCGAACACCATCTCGACAGCCATCTGGATAGCCTGCCGCCGGCCGATCTGGAATCGCGCGCCGTGGTCGAACAGATGCGTGTCGATGAGATCTCGCACGCGAAGGCCGCCACCGACGCAGGGGGTATCGAGTTGCCGCTCCCGATGCGAGCGCTCATGCGTGCCGCGTCGAAAGTCATGACCCGCACGGCCTACTATATTTGACGCTTTGAAGTGGGGCGGCGGCGTTCGCCGTCCTCGCTAATCGCCCACCATTTCGCCTGCCACACCCGCCGTTTTAATCCCCTCCGAATCCCACCGCCCCCGCCGTTTTCGCCACGTTTTTCACGTATCACCTTCAGAACCTGCGTTAGTTCATTCATTCATAACGGTTTTTGGTTTTCGGGCCGACGTGAGGAAGCGCCGCTAAGTCCTTGTTCTAACGGATAAATTTCGTCAAGAAATGGCCTGCGTCCCTTGACCCTCGTGGGGCGTTCCTCTAAAGTGGGAGACAGTGTGAGAAAGTGTTTTTTTGTGTGATTTCAGGCGCGTATTCGGGTAAATTCATTTGAATTGGGACGAGCGGCGAGTGGCGCCGCGCGAGGGGGAGCAAATTGTTCCAGGGGGCGTCGGCGCTGGCACTCGATGCGAAAGGACGGATGTCGATTCCGTCTCGCTATCGGGATGCGCTGCAACAACAGGCAGAAGGACGGGTGACGATCACCAAGCACCCGGACGGCTGCCTGTTGCTATTTCCACGCCCTGAATGGGAAGTGTTCCGCGCGAAGGTCGCTGCGCTGCCGATGGACGCGCACTGGTGGCGCCGCATCTTTCTCGGCAACGCGTCCGACGTCGATCTCGACAGCGCGGGCCGCGTGCTCGTCTCACCTGAATTGCGTCTGGCAGCAGGAATGGAAAAGGAAGTCATGCTGCTTGGCATGGGTAGTCATTTTGAGTTGTGGGATGCACAGACGTACATCGCCAAGGAGCAGGCGGCGATGGCGCAGGGCATGCCCGACGCCTTGAAGAATTTCACGTTCTGATCGCGGTTAACGAGCTATGGCATCTGCGATGGGACAAGGACTGCAGCATCGCACGGTGCTGCTCGATGAAGCGGTCGATGCGCTGGTCACGCGCGCGGACGGCGTCTATGTGGACGGCACGTTCGGGCGCGGCGGGCATAGTCGCGCGATTCTCGGCCGGCTTTCCGAAGCCGGGCGTCTGATCGCGTTCGACAAGGACCCGCTGGCGATCGCCACGGCCGCCACCGTCGAAGATCCGCGTTTTTCGATCGTGCATGAGAGTTTTGCTTCGCTGCGCGACGCCCTGGCGTCGCGCGGGGTAGGGCGTGTGTCGGGTGTGCTGCTGGACCTTGGCGTGTCGTCGCCGCAGGTTGACGATCCGCAGCGCGGATTTAGTTTCCGCGCAAACGGTCCGCTCGACATGCGGATGGACCCGACGCGCGGCGAGTCCGCTGCCGACTGGCTCGCTCGGGCCACGCTGCAGGAACTGACGGAGGTGATACGAGATTATGGGGAAGAACGGTTTGCTTTTCAGATTGCAAAGGCGCTTGTTGCTCGCCGGGCAGAGTCCGAACGTCTCGGGCCTCTCGACAGCACGGGCGAGCTTGCCCAAATCGTGGCTAACGTCGTCAAGACCCGTGAGAAGGGTAAGGATCCGGCAACCCGCACCTTTCAGGCTATACGGATTCACGTCAATCAAGAGCTTGCGGACCTGCAAGCCGTTCTAGAGGCGGCTTTGGCGACGCTTGAGCAGGGGGGGCGGCTGGTGGTCATCAGCTTTCATTCGCTCGAAGACCGGATCGTCAAGCGGTTCATGCAGGCGCACGCCAGTGCGCCTGCGATCGACCGCCGCCTGCCGATCCGCGCCGTCGACCTGCCCAGCCCGCCGCTCAAGCTGCTCGGCCGCGGGTTCGCGAGCGACGAGGAAGTCGCCGCGAACCCACGCGCCCGCTCGGCCGTGATGCGCACCGCGGAGCGCGTCACGCCATGAACCGCCTGAACATCTTCCTGCTGATCGTCGTGATGGGCTGTGCGTTGTCGGTCGTCAACGCCACCAACCAGCAGCGGCAGATCTTCATCCAGCTGCAGCGCGCGCAGGCGGAAGAGCACCAGCTTCAGCAGGACTACGATCAGCTTCAATATCAGCAGAGCGCGCTGTCGAAGACATCGCGCGTAGAACAGATCGCTACCGATTCGCTCAAGATGCAAGCCGTCACGACTGGCCGCACGCAATATCTGACGCTCGCGTCCGGTGCCGCCGCCGCTACCGAGGCGCCGGTGCCCACGTCGGCGCCGGCTTCCTCGCCGGTCGCGGCTTCCAGCCGTCGCGGAGGCACGCGATGAAAAAGGGCAACAGCCGCAAGAGCGTCGCGTTCTCGTCGAATCCGATTCTCTCCGTGCGCCTGCCGATGTGGCGCTCGAAGCTCGTCGTGTTCATGCTGTTCATGGCGTTCGTCGCGCTTGCCGCGCGCGCGTTCTGGATCCAGGGCCCGGGCAACGCGTTCTATCAGAAGCAGGGCGAGAGCCGCTATCAGCGCACGATCGAGCTGGCCGCCACGCGCGGCAAGATTCTCGACCGCAACGGGCTCGTGCTGGCCACGAGCCTGCCGGTGCGCGCCATCTGGGCGATTCCCGAAGACGTGCCCGACGACCTGGGCGCCGACAAGCTCACGCAGCTCGGCCAGTTGCTCGGCATGTCGACGACCGATCTGCGCAAGAAGCTTTCCGAAGACAAGACCTTCGTCTACGTGAAGCGGCAGGTGCCGATCGACGTCGCCGCCAAAGTGGCGCTGCTCGGCATTCCGGGCATTTATCAGCGCAACGAATACAAGCGTTATTACCCCGAAGGCGAGATCACCGCGCACCTGATCGGTTTCACGAACGTCGAAGACTATGGCCAGGAAGGCGTGGAGCTCGCGGACCAGAAGGTTCTCGCGGGCGTCCCGGGCATTCGCCACGTCATCAAGGACCGCATGGGTCATATCGTCGAGGACGTGGACGAGCAGGTGGTGCCGCACGATGGCCAGGACGTGCGGTTGTCGATCGACAGCCAGATCCAGTACATCACGTATGAAGACCTGAAGGCGGCCGTCGAAAAATTCAAGGCGAAGGCCGGCGCCGCGATGGTCGTGGACGTGCGCACGGGCGAAGTGCTTTCGCTCGTCAACTATCCGACCTACAACCCGAACGACCGCTCGCACCTCACGGGCGAGCAACTGCGCAATCGTGTCCTGACCGACGTGTTCGAGCCGGGCTCGATCATGAAGCCGTTCACGGTGTCGCTGGCGCTGGATCTGCACCGGGTCTCGCCGACTACACTGGTGGATACGGGCCCGGGCCACTTCACGCTGGACGGCGCGACCATCACCGACGACGCCGCATTCGGCGTGCTGACGGTGGGCGGCGTGATCCAGAAGTCGAGCAATATTGGCGCGACGAAGATCGCGATGACGCTCAAGCCCGAGGAAATGTGGGACATGTACACCAGCATCGGACTCGGCCAGGCGCCGAAGGTCGGGTTCCCCGGCGCGGCGGCGGGCCGCCTGCGTCCGTGGAAAAGCTGGCGCCGCATCGAGCAGGCGACGATGTCCTACGGCTACGGCCTTTCGGTGTCGCTGTTCCAGCTCGCGCGCGCGTACACGGCGATTGCGCACGACGGCCAGATCCTGCCCGTGACGTTGTTCCGCCATCCGGGCGACGATCAGCCGGTGACCGGCACCCAGGTGTTCTCGCCGACCACGGCACGCGAAGTCCGTACCATGCTCGAAAGCGTCGTGTCGAAGGACGGCACCTCGCCGGATGCAGCCGTTCCGGGCTACCGCGTGGGCGGCAAGTCGGGCACGGCGTACAAGCACGAGGGTCGCGGCTACGACAAGTCGAAGTACCGCGCGTCGTTCGTCGGCATGGCGCCGATGCCCAACCCGCGCATCGTGGTGGCCGTGTCGATCGACGAGCCGACCGCCGGCAGCCACTTCGGCGGCGCCGTGTCGGGTCCGGTGTTCGCGGGTATCGCCGGCGACACGCTGCGTACGCTGAACGTGCCGCCCGACATGCCGGTCAAGCAGCTCGTCGTCTCCGACGACAGCGCCCAGGCCACGCCGTCGAACTCGCCCGCAACGGCTGCGGCCGCGCCGGCGAAGCACGCGTCGCCCGCGCCGAAGTCCACCGCCGCCGCTCGCCACATGACCGTTGCCGATAGCGCGAACAACCGACCCGGAGTCGTCCGATGAGCGCCGCGCGCACCCGGCATCCCGCGCACCGGCAGATCGCGGACGCGCTCGCGTGGCTGCGCGCTCGCATCGCGCCCACCGCCGATCTGCACGCCGACACGCGTTCGCTGAAGGTGGGCGATGTGTTCGTGGCCTACGCCGTCGACGGTGCGGACAACCGTCCGCACATCGACAACGCGATCGAGCGCGGCGTCGCAGCGATCCTCTATCAGCCGGAAGGTTTTGCAGGCCAGGCGGACGCGTCGATGTCGCTCGCGGTGCCGCAGCTCGACGTGCTGGCAGGCGAAATCGCAAGCGGCTGGTATGGCGATTCGAGCGACGCGATGCTCGTGGTCGGCGTGACGGGCACGAACGGCAAGACGTCGTGCAGCCAGTGGGTCGCCACGGCGCTCACGGCGATCGGGCAGAAGTGCGCGATCGTCGGCACGCTCGGCAGCGGCTTTCCGGGCCAGCTTACGCATACCGGCTTCACGACGCCGGACGCGCCGCAACTGCAGCGCAGCCTCGCGCAGTTGCACAAGGCCGGCGCGCAGGCCGTGGCGATGGAAGTGTCGTCGCATGCCCTGCATCAGGGCCGTGTGAACGGCACGTCGTTCGACGTCGCGATCTTCACGAATCTGACCCAGGATCACCTCGACTATCACCGCACGTTCGAGGCCTACGAGGCGGCGAAGGCGCGTCTTTTCGCATGGCCCGGGCTGCGCGCGGCGGTGATCAATGCCGACGACGCAGCGGGCCGCCGCCTGCTGGCTTCGACACGCGGCCATGCGCGCACGATCGCGTACGGCGTCGCGACGCCGGCTGCCGAGGCGCCCGTTGCCGATGCATGGCTGCGCGCGGAAAACGTGCGCGCGACGGCCACGGGCACGGCGTTCCATCTGACGACGTCCGACTGGGGCGACGCCGAAGTCGAGGTACAGACGCTCGGCCTCTTCAACGTGAGCAACCTGCTTGGCGTGCTCGGCGCGCTGCTGGCCGCGAACGTGCCGCTCGTGGCCGCGTTGAACGAGCTCGCGAAGCTGCAGCCCGTGAATGGCCGCATGGAGCGCCTGGGCGGCCGCGTCGATCACGACGAGCCGCTCGTCGTGATCGATTACGCGCACACGCCCGATGCGCTCGAAAAGACCCTCGATGCGCTGCGCCCGATCGCGGCGGCGCGCGGCGGCGAGCTCGTCTGCATGTTCGGATGCGGCGGCGACCGCGACGCCACGAAGCGTCCGCTGATGGGCGCGATTGCCGAGCGGCTTGCCGACCAGGTCGTTGTGACGAGCGACAACCCTCGCAGCGAATCGCCTGCCGCGATCATCGACCAGATCGTTGGCGGCATGCGCGAGCCTGACCAGGCGCGCCGTATCGAGGACCGCGCGAGCGCGATCCTGCAGGCGGTGCGCGGCGCGGCGCGCGAAGACGTCGTCGTGCTGGCCGGCAAGGGCCACGAGGCGACCCAGGAAATCATGGGCAAGAAGCGCGCGTTTTCGGATCAGGACCACGCGCGGCTTGCTCTCGCAGCCCGTCCGACTTCCGATCGGCATGGGCGCGGAGGCGGCGAATGACAATGCTTTCCCTGCGCGATGCGGCGGCGTTGATTCCGGGCGCGAGCGTGCTCGGCGACGAGAACGCCACGTTCGCGCGTATCTCGACCGACAGCCGCATGGCCGGCCCGGGCGACCTGTTCGTGGCGCTCAAGGGCGACCGCTTCGACGCGCACGATTTCCTGCAGGAAGTGGCGGACCGTCACGTGAGCGCAGTGCTCGTTTCGCGCAGCCCGGGCGACTGGCGCACGCCCGCCCTGCGCGTGGACGACACGCGTGCGGCGCTCGGTGCGCTTGCGCTCGGCTGGCGGCGGCGCTTCACGCTGCCGCTCGTCGCGGTGACGGGCAGCAACGGCAAGACGACGGTCAAGGAAATGATCGCGTCGATCTTCGCGGCTGCCGTGGGCGAGGCGTTGCGTCTCGCGACGGCCGGCAACCTCAATAACGACATCGGCGTGCCGCTCACGCTGCTGCGTTTGTCGAGCGCACATCGCCTTGCAGTCGTCGAACTCGGCATGAATCATCCGGGAGAGACGGAGCTGCTCGCGAAGTTCGCCGAGCCGACCGTCGCGGTGGTCAACAACGCGCAGCGCGAACATCAGGAGTTCATGGCGACGGTGGAAGCCGTCGCGCTCGAGCACGCCAGCGTGATCCACGCCCTGAAGCCCGAAGGCGTCGCGGTATTTCCCGCCGACGATGCCTACGCGGGCATCTGGCGCGTTGCGGCGACCGGCTCGCAGATTCTCGATTTCGCCCTGCATACGGAAGCAAGCGCCGTGGACGCCGCGGTGACGGGCAAGCTCACCGGCAACCGCCTGGCAATCGCGACGCCCGAGGGGCATCTCGAAGTCGAACTGCAGGTGCTGGGCGCGCACAACGCGCACAACGCCCTTGCGGCCACGGCGGCGGCGGTGGCGGCAGGGGTCTCGCTCGATGCGATTCGTCGCGGCCTCGAAGCGTTCGAACCGGTGAAGGGCCGCTTGCAGGTAAAACATGCCGCGCTCGGGGAACTTACGGGCGCAACGGTGATCGACGACACCTACAACGCGAACCCCGATTCCGTGCGCGCCGCGATCGACGTGCTCGCGGCGCAGGCTGCGCCGCGTGTGCTCCTGCTGGGCGACATGGGCGAGGTGGGCGACGAAGGTCCGGCGTTCCATCGCGAGGTGGGCGCGTACGCGAAAGAGCGCGGCATCGACGCGCTCTACACGCTCGGGCAGGCGGCGAGCGACGCATCGGCGGCTTTCGGCGCGAACGCGCTGCATTGCGCCGGCGTTGGCGAACTGGTGAACGCATTGGCCACGGCCGGTTACGGCAGCGGCGCAACGATACTCGTGAAAGGCTCGCGCTTCATGCAGATGGAACGCGTGGTAGCGGCCCTGACGAATCCGCAAAACCCTGCGTCGGACGCTGCGTCCGGCGCGCACTGAAATACGAAGGAATACAAGGCATGTTACTGGCGCTGGCGCAATGGCTGCAGAATGACGCAAGCTTCTTGCGCGTGTTCAGTTATCTGACGTTCCGCGCGGTGATGGCGACCATCACCGCGATGGCGATCGGGCTCGTGCTGGGCCCGTGGGTCATTCGCAAGCTGACCGCGATGAAGGTCGGCCAGGCCGTGCGCACGGACGGGCCGCAGACGCACCTCGTGAAGTCGGGCACGCCGACCATGGGCGGCGTCCTGATCCTGTTGGGCATCGCCGTTTCGACGCTGCTCTGGGCCGATCTCGCGAACCGCTTCATCTGGATCGTGATGCTCGTGACGTTCGGGTTCGGGCTGATCGGCTGGGTGGATGACTATCGCAAGGTCGTTCACAAGGATCCGCGCGGGATGTCTTCGCGCGAGAAGTATTTCTGGCAGTCGGTGATCGGGCTCTTCGCCGCCGTGTATCTCGCCTTCAGCGTGTCCGAGGCGAGCAACGTGCGCGTGTTCGATCTCTTCATGGCGTGGGTGAGGAGTGGTCTCTCGATGGGCCTGCCCGCGCGCGCCGACCTGCTGCTGCCGTTCCTCAAGTCGATCAGCTATCCGCTCGGGGTCTGGGGCTTCATCGCGCTCACGTATTTCGTGATCGTCGGCGCGAGCAACGCCGTGAACCTTACCGACGGCCTCGACGGCCTCGTCATCATGCCGGTCGTGCTCGTGGGCGCGTCGCTCGGCGTGTTTGCCTACGTGATGGGCAGTTCGGTCTATTCGAAGTACCTGTTGTTCCCGCATATTCCCGGCGCGGGCGAACTGCTGATCTTCTGCTCGGCGATGGGTGGGGCCGGCCTCGCGTTCCTCTGGTTCAACACGTATCCGGCCCAGGTGTTCATGGGCGACGTGGGCGCGCTCGCGCTAGGCGGCGCGCTCGGCACGATCGCCGTGATCGTGCGCCAGGAAATCGTGCTCTTCATCATGGGCGGCATCTTTGTCGCGGAGACGTTCTCCGTGATGCTGCAGGTCACCTGGTTCAAGTACACCAAGAAGCGGTATGGCGAAGGCCGGCGCATCTTCAAGATGGCGCCGCTGCACCACCACTTCGAGCTGTCGGGCTGGAAAGAGACGCAGGTCGTCGTGCGTTTCTGGGTCATCACGCTGATGCTGTGCCTGTTCGGCCTGTCCACCCTCAAGCTGCGCTGAGTCATCAAGTAAATCATCAAGGGAAGCAAGCGATGTTTGGCGAGAAGTTTCGGGATCGGCAAAAGCCGATGGTGCTCGTGCTGGGGCTCGGTGAATCCGGGCTTGCCATGGCGCGCTGGTGCGCGCGGCACGGTTGCCGCCTGCGCGTTGCCGATACGCGCGAAGCGCCGCCCGGTCTGCCCGAACTCGCCGTGCACGGCGTCGATGCCGATTTCGTCGGCGGCCCGTTCTCGACGGCGCTGCTCGACGGCGTCGAACTCGTCGCCATCAGCCCCGGCCTCTCGCCGCTCGCGGCCGATCTCGTGCCGCTGCTCGCGGCCGCGCGCGAACGCGGCATCGACGTGTGGGGCGAACTCGAACTCTTCGCCCAGGCGCTGAAGCACCTCGGCGAGAGCGGCTACGCGCCCAGGGTGCTCGCCATTACCGGCACGAACGGCAAGACCACCACGACGAGCCTCGCGGGCCTGCTTTGCGAGCGCGCGGGCAAGCGCGTGGCCGTGGCCGGCAACATCAGCCCGGCGATGCTCGACAAGCTGGCCGAAGCGATCGACAACACCGCGCTGCCCGACGTCTGGGTGCTTGAACTGTCGAGCTTCCAGCTGGAGACGTCGCACACGTTTGCTCCCGATGCCGCCGCAATCCTGAACATCACGCAGGACCACCTCGACTGGCACGGCGGGCTCGACGCCTACGCCGCCGCGAAGGGCCGTATTTTCGGGCCGCAAACGACGCGCGTGCTCAACCGCGACGACGCGCGCGTGATGTCGCTCGCGTCATCCGCGGACGGCACGGCTCGCGTGGTCACATTCGGAGTCGACGAGCCGCGGCAGGACGGCGACTATGGCCTCTCGCGCGACAACGGCATGCTGTGGCTCGTGCAGGCGCACGACCGCGACGCGACGGACGAACCGGTCTCCGCACGCCGGCGCAAGCAACAGGAAGCGGCGAGCGTGAATCTCGCCAGCAAGCGCCTGATGCCGGCCGACGCCCTGCGGATTCGCGGTCTGCACAACGCCGCGAACGCGCTTGCCGCGTTCGCGCTCGCGCGCGCGATCGACCTGCCCGCCGCGCCGCTGCTGCACGGCCTGCGCGAGTATCGCGGCGAGCCGCACCGCGTGGAGCTGATCGCCTCGATCGACGGCATCGATTACGTGGACGACAGCAAGGGCACGAACGTCGGTGCGACGGTCGCGGCGCTCGACGGCCTCGCGCAGCGCGCGGTGCTGATCGCGGGCGGCGACGGCAAGGGTCAGGACTTCGGACCGCTTGCGGCCCCCGTCGCGCGCTGGTGCCGTGCGGTGATGCTGATCGGCCGCGATGCTCCGCAAATTCGTGCCGCGCTGGAATCTACCGGCATCGTGATCGCCGACTACCCGACGCTCGAAGCCGCCACGCGTGCCGCGACGGCGCTCGCGCAGCCCGGCGACGTCGTGCTGCTTTCGCCGGCGTGTGCGAGCTTCGACATGTTCAAGGGCTACGCTCATCGCGCCGCCGTGTTCCACGGCACGGTCGAGGAAATCGCCGCAGAACGGGGGACGATGATATGAGCTGGTCCGAACGATTCGGTTCGCGTCTGTCGCGCGAGGCCAGCGCCTCGGGTGGCGCCACTGGTGCGTCCGGCGGTGGGGCTGCGCGTGCGAGCGGTCTCGCGAGCGTCGTCAATGGTGTGAGCCCCGCGCGCTCGCGCATGCTCGACTACGACCACTCGCTGCTGTGGGCCGTCATTGCGTTGCTCGGCCTCGGCGTAGTGATGGTGTATTCGGCGTCGATCGCGATGCCCGACTCGCCGAAGTACGCCTCGTATCACGATTACGCATTCCTCGCGCGTCACATCGCCTCGCTCGTGGTTGCCGCGCTCGCGGCGGTCGTGGCGTTCCGCATCCCCGTTTCGACGTGGGACCGCTACGCGCCGAAGCTCTTCCTGATCGCGCTCGTCATGCTCGTCGTCGTGCTGATTCCGCACATCGGCAAGGGCGTGAACGGCGCGCGCCGCTGGATTCCGCTCGGCATCACGAACATGCAGCCTTCGGAGATCATGAAGCTCGCCGTGACGATCTACGCGGCGAACTACACGGTGCGCAAGCAGGAGTACATGCACAGCTTCGCCAAGGGCTTCCTGCCGATGGCGTTTGCCGTGGGCGTGGTGGGCGCGCTGCTGCTGCTCGAACCCGATATGGGCGCGTTCATGGTGATCGCCGCGATCGCGATGGGCGTGCTGTTCCTCGGCGGCGTGAACGGCAAGCTGTTCGGCGGCCTCGTGGCGACCGCGGTGGGCACGTTCACGATGCTCGTGTGGCTCTCGCCGTGGCGCCGCGAGCGGATCTTCGCGTACCTCGATCCGTGGGACGACCGCTACGCGCAGGGCAAGGCTTATCAGCTCACGCACTCGCTGATCGCGTTCGGGCGCGGCGAGTGGTTCGGCGTGGGCCTTGGCGGTAGCGTCGAGAAGCTCAACTACCTGCCCGAAGCGCACACCGACTTCATTCTCGCCGTGATCGGCGAGGAACTCGGCTTCGTCGGCGTGCTGGTCGTGATCCTGCTGTTCTACTGGATCGTGCGCCGCTCGTTCGAGATCGGCCGCCAGGCGCTTGCGCTCGACCGCACCTTCGCGGGGCTCGTCGCGAAGGGCATCGGCGTGTGGTTCGGCGCGCAGGCGTTCATCAACATGGGCGTGAACCTCGGCTTGCTGCCAACCAAGGGTCTCACGCTGCCGCTCGTGAGTTACGGCGGTTCGGGCATTCTGCTCAACTGCATCGCGGTGGCGCTCCTGTTGCGCGTGGACTATGAGAACCGAGTCTTGATGCGCGGGGGCAAGGTATGACCGCAGCACCGCGCACGCTCATGGTGATGGCCGGCGGCACCGGGGGGCACGTGTTCCCGGGGCTCGCGGTCGCGCACCGCATGCAGGCGTGGGGCTGGCGTGTCGTATGGCTCGGCAATCCCGCCGGCATGGAAGCGACGCTCGTGCCGAAGCACGGCATCCCGATGGAGTACGTGCGCTTTGGCGGCGTGCGCGGCAAGGGCATCAAGACGAAGCTGATGCTGCCGCTGAACCTGCTGCGCGCGTTCACGCAGAGCCGCGCGGCGCTCGCGCGCGTAAAGCCGGACGTCGTGCTCGGCATGGGCGGCTACATCACGTTCCCGGCGGGCGTGATGAGCGCGCTCTCGGGGCGCCCGCTCGTGCTGCACGAGCAGAACTCGATCGCGGGCCTCGCGAACAAGGTGCTCGCAAAGCTCGCGAAGCGCGTACTCGTCGCATTCCCGGGCGCATTGCCGCACGGCGAGTGGACCGGCAATCCGATTCGCGAAGAACTGGCGCATGTGGAAGCGCCGCGCGCCCGCTATGCGGCACGCAGCGGTCCGCTGCGCGTGCTCGTGGTGGGCGGCAGTCTTGGCGCGGCGGCGCTCAACGAAGTCGTGCCGCGTGCGCTGGCGTTGCTCGCGCCGGGCGAACGTCCGTTAGTCGTGCATCAGGCGGGCGCGAAGCATATCGATGCGCTGAAGGCGAACTATGCCGATGCGGGGCTGCCCGGCGCAAACGCGGATGCGGGCGAAGGCGTGCAACTCGTGCCGTTCATCGACGACATGGCGAGCGCCTACGCCAACGCCGACCTCGTCATCTGCCGCTCGGGCGCGATGACGGTGGCGGAAATCGCGGCGGTGGGGGTGGCAGCGTGCTTCGTGCCGTTCCCGTTCGCCGTGGACGACCATCAGACCACCAACGCCGCGTTCCTTGCCGACAAGGATGCAGCGAGGGTGGTGCAGCAACGCGACCTGACGGCGGAAGGACTTGCCGACTGGCTGCGGCAACAAACAAGAGAAACGCTGGCGGAAATGGCCGGGCGCGCCCGCGCGCTCGCGAAACCCGACGCCGCCAATCAGGTCGCGAGCATCTGTGCGGCGGTGGCGGGCGCTGGTGCGGGAGGAAAGCAATGAAACACATCGTCAAACATATCCATTTCGTCGGCATCGGCGGCGCGGGCATGAGCGGCATCGCCGAAGTGCTCGTCAATCTCGGCTATCAGGTGAGCGGCTCGGACCTCGCGAAGAACGGCGTTACCGACCGCCTCGCGGCGCTCGGCGCGCGCATCTCGATCGGCCATGCGGAAGAGAACATCGAAGGCGCGAACGCCGTGGTCGTCTCCACGGCTGTGCGCAGCGACAACCCCGAAGTGCTCGCGGCGCGACATCGCCGCATCCCTATCGTGCCGCGCGCCGTGATGCTCGCTGAACTGATGCGCCTGAAGCAGGGCATCGCGATTGCGGGCACGCACGGCAAGACCACCACCACCTCGCTCGTAGCGAGCGTGCTGGCCGCGGGCGGGCTCGACCCGACCTTCGTGATCGGCGGGCGTCTCATCAGCGCGGGCGCGAACGCGCGCCTGGGCACCGGCGACTTCATCGTCGCCGAGGCCGACGAATCGGACGCGTCGTTCCTCAATCTCTTCCCGGTGATCGAAGTCATTACGAACATCGACGCCGATCACATGGACACCTACGGGCACGACTTCGCGCGCCTGAAGCAGGCGTTCATCGAATTCACGCACCGGCTGCCGTTCTACGGCATCGCGGTGCTGTGCGTGGACGATCCGAACGTGAAGGAGATCCTGCCTTTCGTTTCGAAACCGATCATCCGCTACGGTCTCGCATCCGATGCGCAGGTGCGTGCGGTGAATGTCGTCGCACGCGACGGCAAGATGCACTTCACGGCGATGCGCGAGGACGCGCCGTCGCTCGACATCGTGCTGAACCTGCCGGGCACGCACAACGTGCAGAATGCGCTGGCCGCGATCGCAATCGCGACCGAACTCGAAGTGAAGGACGCCGACATTCAGCGCGCGCTCGCCGAGTTCAACGGCGTGGGACGCCGTTTCCAGCGTTATGGCGAAATTCCCGTCAACGGCGGCGGCGCCTACACGTTGATCGACGATTATGGGCATCACCCGGTGGAGATGGCCGCGACCATCGCGGCCGCGCGCGGCGCGTTCCCCGAGCGGCGTCTCGTGCTGGCGTTCCAGCCGCATCGCTTTACGCGTACGCGCGACTGCTTTGAAGATTTCGTGAAGGTGCTGTCGACCGTCGACGCGCTCGTGCTGACCGACGTCTACGCCGCGGGCGAAGCACCGATCGTCGCCGCCGATGGCCGCGCGCTCGCACGCGCGATCCGCGTGGCGGGCAAGGTCGAGCCGGTGTTCGTGGAAACGGTGGACGAAGTGCCGGAGGCGCTCGCCGCCGTGGTTCGCGACGGCGACGTGGTGATTACGATGGGTGCGGGTTCGATCGGCGGCGTGCCGGGCCGGATTGCCGTACAGGAACAGAAGGTGTGAGTGACATGAGCAGTCTCGACCCCAAGCAATTCGGCAAGGTGGCAGTGTTGCTCGGTGGCGTGTCCGCCGAGCGCGAGGTGTCGCTCAACTCGGGCCGTCTCGTGCATCAGGCGCTTACGGGCGCCGGCATCGACGCGCATCTTTTCGATCCGTCCGAGCGGCCGCTTTCGGCGCTCAAGGACGAAGGCTTCGTGCGCGCGTTCAATGCGCTGCACGGCGGCTATGGCGAGAACGGCCAGATTCAGGGCGCGCTCGACTTCTACGGCATCCGCTATACGGGCACCGGCGTGCTCGGCTCGGCGCTCGGGCTCGACAAGTTCCGCAGCAAGCTCGTGTGGCAGCAGCTCGGCATTCCCACGCCGCAGTTCGAAGCGGTGCTGCGCGGCGACGACTATGCCGCAAGCGCGCCGCAGATCGTGGCGAAGCTCGGTCTGCCACTTTTCGTGAAGCCCGCGAGTGAAGGCTCGAGCGTGGCCGTGATCAAGGTGAAGGCCGCGGATCAACTCGTCGCGGCGATCGAGGAAGCCGCGAAGTACGACAAGATCGTGCTGGTCGAGAAGAGCATTGAGGGCGGCGGTGAGTACACGGCATGCGTCGCAGGCGACCTCGACCTGCCGCTCATCAAGATCGTGCCCGCGGGCGAGTTCTACGACTACGACGCGAAGTACATTCTCGACACGACGCAATACCTGATTCCGTGCGGCGTGGCGCCGGAGGAAGAGGCGCGCCTCAAGAAGCTCGCGCGCCGCGCGTTCGACGTGCTCGGCTGCACCGACTGGGGCCGCGCCGACTTCATGATCGACGGCGCGGGCAACCCGTATTTCCTCGAAGTGAACACGGCGCCGGGCATGACCGATCACTCGCTGCCGCCCAAGGCGGCGCGCGCGGTGGGTATTCCGTATCAGGAACTGGTCGTGAAAGTGCTGTCGCTCACGCTGAAGGACTAACCCCGCTAACCGACTCATCTGATCAACGGATTGCACCGGACTCTTTGACGCAACAATCTCGAAATGTGGAATAACGTACGCCAGCTCAACCTTGCCACCAACGCGTTGCACGCGCTCCTCGCGCTTGCACTGCTGGCGGCTGGCTGCTACTGGCTCGTGCAGCGGCCGAACTTCGCGCTGCGCGAGATCCGCGTCGAGGGCGACACCGACCACATCAACGCGCCTACGGTGCGCCAGAGCGTGGTCGGCCACCTGAAGGGCAACTTCTTCACCGTCGACCTCGATGCCGCGCGCCAGATGTTCGAGCAGATGCCGTGGGTGCGCCATGCGAGCGTGCGGCGCGTCTGGCCGAATGCGCTCGCCGTGTCGCTCGAGGAGTACAAGCCGCTCGGCACGTGGGGCAGCGATCAGCTCGTGAGTACCGACGGCGAGCTCTTCACGGCCAACCAGGGCGAGCTCGACCAGGATCTGCCCGCATTCGACGGCCCGGATGGCAGTGCGCAGGAAGTGGTCGCGCGTTACCACGACTTCCAGAAATGGTTTGCACCGCTCGGCCTGACGCCCGACGAGGTGACGCTTTCGCCGCGTTACGCGTGGACAGTGAAGCTCTCGAACGGGACCGAGGTGGAACTGGGCCGCGAGCGCAACGCGGACACGCTCGGCGAACGCTCGCACCGGCTCGTCGTGGCATGGGCGGCGGTCACGCAACGTTGGGGGAAAGATATCGAATATGCGGACCTACGCTATCCGAACGGTTTTGCGATCCGGGCAGCCGGCATGCGCTTCATCAGCGACACGCCCCCAGGCAAGAAGTAACCAGACATCACACGCAACGAGCACGCTATGAGTAAAGACTACAAGGATCTGCTGGTCGCCCTCGACATCGGGACGTCGAAGGTGGTGGCCGTCGTCGCTGAGTTGAAGGGCGAAGGCCACTACGAGGTGATCGGTCTCGGCCAGAGCGAATCGAAAGGACTCAAGAAGGGCGTGGTGGTGAACATCGAGGCCACCGTGCAGTCTATTCAGCGCGCGCTCGAAGAAGCGGAACTCATGGCCGATTGCAAGATCACTAACGTGTTCACCGGCATCGCGGGCAGCCATATCCGCAGCTTCAATTCGAGCGGGATGGTCGCGATCAAGGAGAAGGAGGTCACGCAAACCGACGTGGCGCGCGTGATCGAAACGGCGAAGGCGATCAACATCCCGACCGACCAGCAGGTGCTGCATATCCTCACGCAGGAATTCATCATCGACGGTCAGGAGGATGTGCGCGAGCCGATCGGCATGAGCGGAATCCGCCTCGAAGTGAAGGTGCACATCGTGACGGGCGCGGTGAGCGCGGCGCAGAACATCGTCAAGTGCGTGCGCCGCTGCGGCCTCGAAGTGAACGACCTGATCCTGCAGCCGCTGGCCTCGTCGCTGGCGGTGCTGACCGACGACGAGAAGGAACTCGGCGTGGTGCTGGTGGACGTGGGCGGCGGCACGACCGACATCGCGATCTTCAGCGAAGGTGCGATCCGTCATACCGCGGTGATTCCGATCGCGGGCGACCAGGTGACGAGCGACATCGCGATGGCGCTGCGTACGCCCACGCCCGACGCGGAAGACATCAAGGTGAGCTACGGCATCGCGAAGCAGGCGCTGGCCGATCCGGACGAGATGATCGAAGTGCCGGGTCTTGGCGAGCGCGGTCCGCGCACGCTGTCGCGCCAGGCGCTGGCGGCCGTGATCGAGCCGCGCGTGGAAGAGTTGTTCTCGCTCGTGCAGCAGGTGGTGCGCGAGTCGGGATATGAAGAACTCCTGAGCTCCGGCGTGGTCCTTACTGGCGGCGCCGCGATGATGCCGGGCATGGTCGAGCTGGGCGAGGACATTTTCCTGAAGCCGGTGCGCATTGGCGTGCCGGAGTACGCGGGCGGTCTGGCCGACGTGGTGCGCAACCCGCGCTACTCGACGGCGATGGGCCTGCTCGTGGAAGGCCGCTCGCAGCGCATGCGCGGGCGCAAGGTTGCTGTGCAGTCGGGGTCGATGGGCCAGGTCTTCACGCGGATGAAAGACTGGTTCCTCGGCAACTTCTGAAGAGGACGCGTAGTTGCAGCGAATGAGCATCAAGCGCCGGTGACGGCGGCCGGCGCGCGGTGGAGGGTTGCCCGATCTTCCACTGGATAACGGCCGAGGAGCGGTATCTTTTTCTTGACGGAGGCAACATGGAATTCCAGATGCTGGAAACGGAAACCAACGGCACCATCATCAAGGTGGTGGGCGTCGGTGGCGCTGGCGGCAATGCCGTGCAGCACATGATCAACCGCGGCGTGCAAGGCGTCGACTTCATCGTGATGAACACGGATGCGCAGGCGCTTTCGCGTTCGCGTGCATCGTCCGTGATCCAGCTCGGCAACACGGGTCTGGGCGCGGGCGCGAAGCCGGAGATGGGCCGTGCCGCCGCTGAAGAAGCGCGTGAGCGCATCGCCGACGCACTGCTCGGCGCGCACATGGTCTTCATCACCGCGGGCATGGGCGGCGGCACGGGCACGGGCGCAGCCCCGGTCGTGGCGCAGATCGCCAAGGAAATGGGCATTCTGACCGTTGGCGTCGTGAGCAAGCCGTTCGAGTTCGAAGGCGGCAAGCGCATGCGCGTGGCAGAAGCCGGCTCGCAGCAACTGGAGGATCACGTCGACTCGCTGATTGTCGTTCTGAACGACAAGCTGTTCGACGTGATGGGCGATGACGCCGAGATGGACAAGTGCTTCCAGTGCGCAGACGACGTTCTGAACAACGCGGTCGCAGGCATCGCCGAAATCATCAATGTCGACGGCCTCGTGAACGTCGACTTCGAAGACGTGAAGACGGTGATGGGCGAGCAGGGCAAGGCGATGATGGGCACGGCGACGGTCGCCGGCGTCGATCGCGCGCGCCTCGCGGCCGAGCAGGCCGTGGCGAGCCCGCTGCTGGAAGGCGTCGATCTGTCGGGCGCGCGCGGCGTGCTGGTCAACATCACGTCGAGCCGTTCGCTGCGCCTCTCGGAAACGCGCGAAGTGATGAACACCATCAAGAGCTACGCGGCGGAAGACGCCACGGTGATCTTCGGTGCGGTGTACGACGACGCGATGGGCGACGCCCTGCGCGTGACGGTGGTGGCGACGGGCCTTGGCCGCGCCGCGAAGAAGCAGCAGTCGGCCGCGCCGATGACGCTTCTGCGCACCGGCACGGACAACCATCCGATCCCGACGATGCAGGCGTATGCACCGCAGCCGTCGGTGGGCACGACGGCGGACTACGGCGCGCTGGATACGCCGGCTGTCTGGCGCACGTCGCGCGACACCGCGGCCTCGCATGTGCAGGCGCTGCAGGAGAAGGGCGTCGACACGTACGACATCCCGGCGTTCCTGCGCAAGCAGGCGGACTGAGCACGGTCTGCATCTGGCTGCGGCGCGGTGCCGGTGTGGCGCCCGCTCGCAGACGGACTGTGCGCGCGTGGCGCCGCAATGAAGGCCAGCAGGGCCGCATCCGCGAGGATCAGCGGCAGGGACCGTTGTCCGCAACGCTTCGGCGTGCGGCAAGGGCGGTGTGCCGCCTGACAATCCTGTAAGCCTGGTGGCGGATAATTGTGAGATTGCGCGTGTAACATGCTTGCGCATTGATGCGAAGGACGAGCCATGATCAAACAGGGTGAAGCGCTGCCCGACGCGACCCTTTACGAGTTTGTCGAGGACGCGCGCGAAGGCTGCACGCTGGGGCCGAATAGCTTCAGCGTGCGCGAACAGACGGCGGGCAGGCGCGTGGTGATCTTCGGATTGCCGGGCGCATTTACGCCGACCTGTTCCGCGAAGCACGTGCCGGGTTATGTCGAGAAGGCTGAGGCGCTTGCCGCCGCCGGCATCGACGAAGTCTGGTGCGTATCCGTCAACGACGCGTTCGTGATGGGCGCGTGGGGACGCGATCTGCGTACCGCGGGCAAGGTGCGCATGATGGGCGACGGAAGTGCGGTCTTCACCCGGGCGCTTGGTCTGGAGCAGGACTTGTCGGCGCGCGGCATGGGAATCCGTTCCCAGCGCTACGCGATGGTGATCGACGACGGCGTGGTCAAGACGCTTTTCGTCGAAGCGCCCGGCAAGTTTGAAGTCAGCGATGCGGCGAGCATCCTCGCCACGTTGAGTCCCGCATGAGCGTTCATGCCCGTGTCACGTTGCCGCAACGCAACGGACAGATGACGTAAATGTGACGGGTTATTACGTGGCACCGGGCGGGCTGATGACCGGAAACGCCTCCGTTTCGGTCATCGGCCCGTCGTTCGTCCTGATGGCGTAACAACGGGAAACAGATTGTCACGCTGCGGAAAACAACGGACTCCGCGCTTCTGGAGTATAATTCGTGCTATGAATTAAAAAGTCCCGATTGGGATTTTCAATGAGCAGAGAACCATGTTGAAGCAGCGAACCATCAAATCGATCGTGAAGACGGTCGGCATCGGCCTGCATTCGGGCCGCAAGGTCGATCTGACGCTCCGTCCGGCCGCCCCGGATACGGGCATCGTGTTTTCGCGCGTAGATTTGCCGACCCCGGTGGACATCCCCGCATCGGCGCTGGCGGTCGGCGATACGCGCCTCGCTTCGGTGCTGCAGAAGGACGGCGCACGCGTCTCGACCGTCGAGCACCTGATGTCGGCGTGCGCGGGCCTGGGCATCGACAACCTCTACGTCGATGTGACCGCCGAAGAAATTCCCATCATGGACGGCAGTGCGGCCTCGTTCGTGTTCCTGATCCAGTCGGCAGGCATCGAAGAGCAGAACGCGCCCAAGAAGTTCATCAAGGTCAGGAAACCCGTCGAGATTCGCGATGGCGACAAGTTCGCGCGCCTCGATCCGTATTTCGGGTTCAAGCTGAAATTCACGATCGACTTCCGTCATCCGGCCGTCGACAAGACGGGCCAGGTGCTCGAAGTGGATTTTGCGAATACGTCGTATGTGCGCGAAATCGCGCGCGCCCGTACGTTCGGCTTCGCGCACGAATTCGAAATGATGCGCGACCTGGGGCTGGCGCGCGGCGGCAGTCTCGACAACGCCATCGTGCTGGACGAGTACCGCATTCTCAACAACGACGGCCTGCGCTACGACGACGAATTCGTGAAGCACAAGATGCTCGACGCGATCGGCGACCTGTATGTGGTGGGGCATCCGCTGCTCGCTTCCTACACGGCGTACAAGTCGGGCCACGGCCTGAACAATGCGCTGCTGCGCGAGTTGCTGGCGCACGAAGACGCCTGGGAAATCGTCACTTTCGAGGACACGCAGAAGGCGCCGCGCGGTTTCGGCTACGAAGCGCAGACGGCATTTGCCTGAGGACGAGGTACCGCCTGCAAGAGGGGCGGCCGGAATGGCAAAGAAAAAGGGTGGCTTGACGCCACCCTTTTTTATTTCCGGCCACTTGCCGGTCAGCGCTTGTTCAGATGGCGCGCAGCCATTCGTGCCAGCGCATCCTGGAGCGGCGAGGGTGGCAGGTCCTCGCTGAGCGCCATCAGTGCTGCCGCGCCCACGGGCGTCATGCGCGCCTGTTTGGGCGCCTTCGGTTCTTTCACCGCTTGCGGACGCACACGGATGCGCACCGCGTCGACTGCCCAGCCGCGCGCCTGCAGGTCGGCGACGAGGCGCGGCTCCAGATGCCGCAGCCGTGCCGCAAGCGCATTGTGTGCGGCGAAGAGCGCAAGCTTGCCGTCCTTGATGAAGCCGGGCTCCACGCTGGTTGCCAGATAGTCGGGCAGGAGCGCCTGCAGATCGCGCCGCATCGCCGCCATCTGCTCGACGCCGGCGCGCAGTGGCGCAAAAGCGTCGGTGCGGCTCAGCACTTCGGCGACCGCCTGGGCGTAGCGCGGTGCAGATGGCCTTGAAAACGGCGAGAAACGGCTCATGTCGGATAGGCGTAGGATGCGCACACGTGAGGGCGCGGACAGATAGTGCCATTGTAGCCGGCCCGGTGCGCTTCCACGCCTCTCCGGCCGTTCAGCCAGGCCGCGCTCGCAAAGCGGGCGCGAGCCGGGCGCAAGCAGCCGGCGGGCTTGCCGCGCGGGCATTGCGCGCGCGCGTCCGTTCTCGCCTCTGACACAGGCGGGGGTAAGGGCGCGTGCTAAAATGTCCGATTCGAATCCACTAATTTGGGCTTAAGCCGCCGAGGTCCTTCCGATCCGGGTGCGTAGCGCAGGCTAAACGCCGAAAGCGGCGCCAAAACCCGCGCGGGAATCCTGGCCGAAGCCGCGACGCAGACACCGATCCGATGACCACCGGTTTCTTACAGAAAATCTTTGGCAGCCGCAATCAGCGCCTGATCAAGCAATATCAGAAGACGGTCGCGGCGATCAATGCGCTCGAACCGCAGATCGAGCAATACACCGACGATCAACTGCGCGCGAAGACCACCGAGTTTCGCGAGCGCGTCGCGAAGGGCACTTCGCTCGACGCGCTGCTGCCCGAGGCTTTCGCGGTCTGCCGTGAAGCAAGCAAGCGCGTGCTCAAGATGCGCCACTTCGACGTGCAGTTGATCGGCGGCATGGTGCTGCATTACGGCAAGATCGCCGAAATGCGCACGGGCGAGGGCAAAACGCTCGTCGCCACGCTCGCGGCCTACCTGAACGCGCTCTCCGGGCGCGGCGTGCACGTCGTCACGGTGAACGATTACCTCGCGCAGCGCGACGCCGAGTGGATGGGCCGTCTCTATAACTTCCTCGGTCTGACGGTCGGCATCAATCTGTCGCAGATGGACCACGCGATGAAGCAGCAGGCTTACGCGTCGGACATCACGTACGGCACGAACAACGAGTTCGGCTTTGACTATCTGCGCGACAACATGGTCTACGAGACCGAGGCGCGCGTGCAGCGCGCGCTGAACTTCGCGGTGGTCGACGAAGTGGACTCGATCCTGATCGACGAAGCGCGTACGCCGCTCATCATCTCGGGCCAGGCCGAAGACCATACCGAACTCTACGTGCGCATGAACGCGCTGCCGCCGCTGCTCGAGCGCCAGATCGGCGAAGAGAAGGCCGACGGCACGGGCGTGGAAAAGCCGGGCGACTACACGCTCGACGAAAAGGCGCGCCAGGTGTTCCTCACGGAATCGGGCCACGAAAAGGCCGAGCGCATGCTCGCCGAGTGGGGCCTGATCGGCCAGGGCGAGAGCCTTTACGCGCCGCAGAACATCACGCTGATGCACCACGTGTACGCCGCGCTGCGCGCCCACACGCTGTTCTTCAAGGACCAGCACTACGTGGTGCAGAACGGCGAAGTGGTGATCGTCGACGAGTTCACCGGCCGTCTGATGGCTGGCCGCCGCTGGTCGGACGGCCTGCACCAGGCCGTCGAGGCGAAGGAGCACGTGAAGATCCAGAGCGAGAACCAGACGCTCGCCTCGATCACGTTCCAGAACTACTTCCGCATGTACGCGAAACTTTCGGGCATGACCGGCACGGCCGACACCGAAGCGTACGAATTCAACGAGATCTACGGCCTCGAAACCGTGGTGATCCCGACGAACCGCGTGCCCAAGCGGATCGACAAGCAGGATCAGATCTACAAGACCGCGCGCGAGCGTTACGACGCCGTGATCCGCGACATCCGCGAGTGTTACGAGCGCGGCCAGCCGGTGCTGGTGGGCACGACGTCGATCGAGAATTCGGAACTGCTCTCCCATCTGCTCACGAAGGCCGGTCTGCCGCACGAAGTGCTGAACGCGAAGCAGCACGCGCGGGAAGCGGCGATCGTCGCCGAAGCAGGGCGCCCCCAACGCATCACGATCGCCACGAACATGGCGGGCCGCGGCACCGACATCGTGCTGGGCGGCAACGCCGAGAAGCAGGCGTCGTTCATCGAAGCCGATGAGTTGATCCCGGCCGACGAAAAGGCGCGCCGCATCCAGCAGTTGAGCGACGAGTGGCAGACGCTGCACGACCAGGTGAAGGCCGCCGGCGGTCTGCATATCATCGGCACCGAGCGCCACGAGTCGCGTCGCATCGACAACCAGCTACGCGGCCGCGCAGGCCGTCAGGGCGACCCGGGCTCGTCGCGCTTCTATCTCTCGCTCGAAGATCCGCTCCTGCGCATCTTCGCGGGCGACCGCGTGCGCGCGATCATGGACCGCCTGAAGATGCCGGAAGGCGAGGCGATCGAGGCGGGCATCGTTACGCGTTCGATCGAGTCGGCGCAGCGCAAGGTCGAAGCGCGCAACTTCGACATCCGCAAGCAACTGCTCGAATACGACGACGTCTCGAATGACCAGCGCAAGGTGATCTACCAGCAGCGCAACGAGCTGCTCGAAGCGCACGACATCACCGAGACGATCGGGGCGATGCGCCACGGCGTCATCACCGAGATCGTGCGTCAGTTCGTGCCGCACGGCAGCATCGAAGAGCAGTGGGACGTGCCCGAGCTCGAGGAACTGCTGCGCAACGAGTGGCAGCTCGACCTCGCGATCCAGGAGATGATCAACGAGTCGACCTCGATCGACGCCGACGAGATTCTCGAAGCCGTGCTCGCCGCCGCTGACGAAAGCTACGAGCAGAAGGTCACGCTCGTGGGCCGCGAGTCGTTCAGCGCGTTCGAGCGCTCGGTCATGCTGCAGACGCTCGACCGCAGCTGGCGCGAGCACCTCGCGGCGCTCGACCATCTGCGCCAGGGTATCCATCTGCGCGGCTATGCGCAGAAGAATCCGAAGCAGGAGTACAAGCGCGAGGCATTCGAACTGTTCGCCGCGATGCTCGACGCCGTGAAGCACGAAGTCACGCGTATCGTGATGAACGTGCAGATCCAGTCGCCGGAGCAGCTCGAAGAGGCCGCCGAGCAACTGGAAGAGCAGGGCAGCCATCTCGAGAACGTCGAGTTCCGCCATGCGGAGTTCGCCGAAGCCGATGCGGCTGCGGGGCCCACGGCGGCAGCGCCCGCGGCCGACGCCGCGGCGGCAATGGTCGGCGCGGCCATGAGCCACGCAGGTGTAACGCCCGACGGCCAGAATGTGCCGAAGGTGGGCCGCAACGATCCGTGCCCGTGCGGCAGCGGCAAGAAGTACAAGCTGTGCCACGGCAAGATCTCGTGATGTCGGGCGGCGCGCGCGCTGTTTCGTTCGCCGCGTGGCGCATGCGGTCCTGCCGTTGATTCCGGTGGCCCGGAAAGCGTTCCGGGCCTGCCTTTTGATTCCCAATGCCGGCCAGGCCCGATGTGCCTCGGCCGGCATTGCCTTTTCGACAGGTCGCCACCATGGCTGTCAATTTCCCCTCGATCGATCCCGCACAACTCCATCCGGTCGCCGGTGTGACGCTCGGCTGGGCCGAAGCCAACATCCGCAAGGCCAACCGCAAGGACGTGCTCGTGATCTCCGTCGACGAAGGCGCGAGCGTCGCGGGTGTGTTCACGCTGAACCGCTTCTGCGCGGCGCCGGTGACGGTATGCCGCGAGCATCTTGCAAAGGTCCGCTCGGGCGGCAAGGGCATCCGCGCGCTCGTGATCAACACGGGCAACGCGAACGCAGGCACGGGCGAGCCGGGCCTCGCCAACGCGCGCGCGAGCTGCGACGCGCTGGCGGACCTCGCGGGCATCGAGCCCTCGCAGGTGCTGCCGTTCTCGACGGGCGTGATTCTCGAGCCGCTGCCGGTCGACCGGCTGATCGCGGGCCTGCCCGCCGCATTGGCGAACCGCAAGGCCGCGAACTGGTACGACGCCGCGCAGGCCATCATGACCACCGACACGATGCCGAAGGCCGTTTCGCGTCAGGTCACGATCGACGGCCATACGGTCACGCTCACGGGCATCAGCAAGGGTGCGGGCATGATCAAGCCGAACATGGCGACGATGCTCGGTTTCCTCGCATTCGACGCGAACGTGGCGCAGCCGGTGCTCGACGAGCTCGTGAAGCACGTGGCCGACCGCTCGTTCAACTGCGTCACGATCGACGGCGACACCTCGACCAACGACTCGTTCATCCTGATCGCCTCGGGCAAGTCGAGCCTGCCGGCCATCACGTCCACCGATTCGCCCGCGTATGCGGCACTGCGCGACGCCGTGACGGAAGTCGCACAGACGCTTTCGCAACTGATCGTGCGCGACGGCGAGGGCGCGACGAAGTTCATGACCGTGCAGGTGGAAGGCGGCAAGGACGTGGCCGAGTGCCGTCAGATCGCTTACGCGATCGGCCACTCGCCGCTCGTCAAGACGGCTTTCTACGCCTCCGATCCCAACCTAGGCCGCATCCTCGCCGCGATCGGCTATGCGGGCGTGACCGACCTCGACGTGGGCAAGATCGACCTGTACCTCGACGAGGTGCTCGTTGCGAAGGCGGGCGGCCGCAATCCCGACTACCGCGAGGAAGACGGCCAGCGCGTCATGAAGAACAGCGAGATCACGATCCGCGTGCTGCTGGGCCGCGGCAACGCCGAGGCCACGGTCTGGACCTGCGACCTTTCGCACGACTACGTGAGCATCAACGCGGACTACCGCTCCTGATTCGTTCCCGATTTCGCTTTCAAGCCCATGGACAAGCTCGAACAGTTTCTGACCCGCGCCGAGGCGCTGCTCGGCCGCCTCGAAGCGGTGCTGCCGCCGGCCGCGCCCGACGTCGACTGGAATGCCGCGATGGCGTTTCGCTGGCGCAAGCGCCAGGGCCGCGGCTATCTGCAGCCGGTGCCGCAGGTGTCGTCGATCTCGCTCGACGACCTGCAGAACATCGACCGCCAGAAGGACCTCATCGAACGCAACACGCGCCAGTTCGTGCTGAAAAAGCCCGCTAACAACGTGCTGCTCACGGGTGCGCGCGGCACCGGCAAGTCGTCGCTGATCAAGGCGTGCCTGAACGCTTTCGCGAATGACGGCCTGCGTCTCATCGAGGTGGACAAGGACGACCTGCACGACCTGGGCGACATCGTCGACCTGATCGCGACCCGGCCCGAACGCTTCATCGTTTTCTGCGACGACCTTTCGTTCGAAGAAGGCGAGTCGGGCTACAAGGCGCTCAAAGTGGCGCTGGACGGTTCGGTGGCCGCGCAGGGCGACAACGTGCTGATCTACGCGACGTCGAACCGCCGCCATCTGCTGCCGGAGTACATGAGCGACAACGAGTCGTACAAGCACATGCCGGACGGCGAGATCCACCCGGGTGAGGTGGTCGAAGAAAAGATCTCGCTTTCGGAGCGCTTCGGGCTTTGGGTGAGCTTCTATCCGTTCAAGCAGGACGACTACCTGACGATCGTCGGCCACTGGCTGCGTCATTTCGGCTGCGCCGATGCCGAAGTGGAATCGGCGCGCGGCGACGCGCTCGTCTGGGCGCTGGAGCGCGGCTCGCGCTCGGGCCGCGTGGCGTGGCAGTTCGCGCGCGACTGGTCGGGCAAGAAGGCGCAAGAGGCATGAGCGTGCACGCGGAGAACATGGCTACGCCGTCGCGCCCGGTGACCGAGGTGGCCGTGGGCGTGCTGGTGCAGCCCGACGGCCGCTATCTGCTCGCGCAGCGCCCCGAAGGCAAGCCCTACGCGGGCTACTGGGAGTTTCCGGGCGGCAAGCTGGAGGCCGGCGAGTCGGTCGAGGCGGCGCTCGCGCGCGAACTGCACGAGGAACTGGGCATCGACGTGAAGGCGTGCCATCTCTGGCACACGCTCGAGCACGACTATCCGCACGCCTACGTGCGGCTTTATTTCTGCAAGGTGACCGAGTGGAGCGGCGAGCCCCATGGGCGCGAGGGTCAGGCGTTCGTCTGGCAGTCGCTGCCGGCGAGCGTCGAGCCGCTGTTGCCGGCGACGATTCCGGTGCTCGAATGGCTGGCCGCCGAGTGATACGGTGAAACGGAGCGGCTTCTCCGCTCGCCCTCCTTGGTGCGGTTGAGCGGAGGCCGGGACGAGAAAGGCCGCCGCGCGCGTAGCGCCGCCGGCGGTTTATTTGTGGGGGCGGGCGCGGGCTAGCCGGGGTTTTAGCCGGGACGGTTGCGGGCGCCGGGGAGCCGGGGGGGGGGGCACTATAAGGGCCGCGGCGCTTTGCGCCCGGCGGCCTTTTCATTGGTGCGGCCGGGCCTGGACTACCGGCTATTGACGCGTGTCCGTAGGCGGCGCCTCGTCATCGGGGGGCGTGTCTTCGTCGTTGCCGCCGATGCGGTACTTTTCGGCGGCCCAGGCGCCCAGATCCATCTGCTTGCAGCGTTCCGAGCAGAAGGGGCGGAAGCGGTTTTCCGGTACCCAGCGGACATCCTTGCCGCAGGTCGGACATTTGACGACAGTGGTCATGCGGTTGAATGGTCAATCAGTCGGGCGCGCTCTGCGAGGCGCCGGTACGGTTGGTAAAACGCTGCTGGCAAAATCTGCGCTTCGAGCCGTCAAAGGCTGCACAGCGTCAACTGGAACGGCACGTCGACGTCCACGGCGCGCGGCCGCAGATCGCCATCCTGCACCGTGAAGCGTACCCACAGCATGTATTTGTTGGCGCTCGCTTCCGGAATGACGCGCAAATCCGGTGCCACGCGCACCTGCATCAACTGATAGGCTCGGCCCGAAAGCATTTGCTGGTAGCTGCCCTGCATCGCCATCACCTTCGACGCTTGACCCGATTCGCGCGCGAGGCGCAGCACGATTGCGGCCGCATCGCGCAGAGGCAGGAGCGGCATGACCCATTTGGCGATGTCCTGGCGGCGCTGGTCGGGGTGCAATTGTTGCCAGGCGTAGTACGAGGGCAGGTCGAATTTGCAGGTGCCGCCCGGAATGATCGCGCGGCTGCGGATGCTGGCGAGCCATTCGTTATCGGCCAGGTGCTGGCCGGTCTTGCCCTGCATCTGCGTGAGGCCCGCGAGTGTCTGCTCGATCTCGCCGAGCACGGTTTCGAGCGCGTTCTGCTCGATGCCGGGATTGCCGCGGAACGGCGCGAGCGTTTGGCGCTGTCTTTCGAGCTCCTTCATGAGGTCCGACTTGAGGTCTGCGCGGCCCGCAACTTCCGCGATTTCGAACAGCGTCGTAAGCGCGACGTGATGTTCCCTCGGATCCTCCTGGGTCAGGAAAAACGTGAAGCGCTCGAACAGGTCTTCGAGGCGCAACAGCGTACGGATTCGCTCGTTGAAGGGATACTCGTAAAGAATCAAGCGCGCTCGCCTCGGGCGTGGTCGGTGAAGGATTGCAGGACATTCTAATGCCGTGGGACTACGGTCGCAATCGCGGGTAAAGCGCCCCGTTCGCGCGTGACGCCCGCGGCTCGCCCGGGAGCGGCGGGCGGTGTGATCCCTGTCCTGTCGTCAACCCTGCGCGCCGCGGCGTTCAGCTTTGCGTGCCGGCGGATTGTGCGAGTGCGAGGTAGCGTGCATGCAGGGCGTCCACGTCTCTCGCCAGCGATTCGAGCGTGGCGCCGTCGTTGACGACGACGTCGTCGGCAGCCGCGAGGCGCGCATCGCGCGTGGCCTGGCGCGCAATGATGGCCAGCACCTGCTCGCGCGTGAAGCCGTTGCGGCGCATCACGCGTTCGATTTGCGTCTCGACGCTGCAATCGACGTCGAGCACGCGGTCGACCCGCGTTTTCCACGTGCCGGACTCGACGAGCAGCGGTACCACGACGATGACGTACGGGCCACGCGCGGCGAGCGATTCGCGTTCGGTCTCCGAGCGGATGAGCGGATGCGTGATCGCCTCGAGGCGCTTGCGGGCCGTTTCGTCGCCGAAGACGAGCGCGCGCATGCGGGCACGATCCATCGAGCCATCGGCTGCGACGAATTCAGGGCCGAATTGCTCGCGGATCGCCTCCATGGCGACGCCATGCGGCGCCGTGACCCGGTGGGCAATCACGTCGGTATCGACGATCGGCACGCCGTGTGCCGCGAACAGGTCGGCGACCGTGGACTTGCCGCTGCCTATGCCTCCTGTCAATCCGACCGAGAACATCGCTCAGTTCCCCCACATGAAATAGAACGGCGTACCCGCAAACAGCGTGACGAGCGCGCCCGCGGCGAGATACGGGCCGAACGGCAAGGGCTCCTCGAAGCGCATGCGTCCGCTCCAGGTGGCAGCGAGGCCGACAGCGGCGCCCGCGACGGCGGCGATCACGACGATCTGCGGCAAAGCGCTCCAGCCTAGCCAGGCGCCGAGCGCCGCGAGCAGTTTGAAGTCGCCGTAGCCCATGCCTTCGATGCCGCGAAGGAGCCGGAACAGCCAGTACACGCACCAGAGCGCGAGATAACCCGCGACGGCGCCGATTACGGCCTCGTGCAGTGTGACGAACGTGCCCCACAGATTCACGATCAGTCCGGCCCAAAGCAGCGGCTGCGTGATTTCGTCGTAGAGCATCTGATGTTCGAGATCGATGGCGCTCGCGGCGATGAGCGCGGCGCACAGCGCGAACGCGGCCAGCGCCTTGCCGGAAGGGCCGAACACAGCGAGCGCAAGCACCGCGCAGATGGCGCCAGCCAGTTCGATGAGCGGATAGCGGGCACTCACGCGCGCGTGGCAGTGCGAGCAGCGACCGCGCAGTGCCAGCCAGCCAAGCACGGGGATATTCTCCCAGGCGCGTAGAACGTGGCCGCAATGCGGGCAGGCGCTGCGCGGTAGCCACAGGTTGTAGCGTTCGGGCAGGCCGTCGTCGGCGAATAGCTGGCTCGACGTCTCGGCGGCGTCCGCGCGCCATGCACGCTCCACCATGATGGGCAGCCGGTGCACGACCACGTTCAGGAAGCTGCCTATGACGAGCCCGAGCACGATTGCAAAAACCATCAGCACGGCGGGCGGCAGTGTGGCGAGCGCGGCGTCGATGGCGCTGGCCGGGCCGGTGGCCGCGAGGTCGGGAGCGGGCAGGAAATGAAGAGGCATGGTCGGAGCGGGAATCTGGCAGCGATGCTACACCACGTTGCCTAGTTGAATGATGGGAAGATACATCGCCACGACGAGCCCGCCGACCAGCGCTCCGAGCACGACGATCACGAGCGGCTCGCACAGACTCGAAAGCAGGCCGATCTTTTCGTCCACCTGACGGTCGGCGAGCGAGGCGACGTCGAGCAGCATGGCGTCGAGCGCTCCGGACTCCTCGGCAACGGCCACAGGCTGGATGACGTCGGCGGGAAAGCAGCCTGTGGCGCGCATTGCAGACGCGAGCCGCTCGCCGCGCCGCAGGCGCGCGCTGATGCCTGCACTCGCGTGGTCGAAGAAGGCGTTGCCGCTCGCGTGGGTGAGCGAATCGAACGCATCGGCGAGCGGTGTGCCCGCTGCGAGCAGGGTCCCGAGCGCGCGGCTCCAGCGCGCCGCGCAGAGCGCCGTGAGCAGCGAGCCCGTGACCGGCAGCTTGAGCCCGACGCGGCCGAAAGCGATGCGGGCTCGTGCCGAGCGGCGCAGTGTGGCGAGTGTTGCGGCAACGCCCGCCGCGATGCATGCTGCGACAGGCGCGCTCCAGCGTGCCGCGGCGGCCGAGAGCATCAGGACGAACAACGTGGGCGCGGGCAGCGCAGCGCCGAAACCGTCGAAGATCTGTTTGAAGGTGGGGACGACCCAGACCAGCAGCGCCGCCGTGATGGCCACGGCAAGCAAAAGGACGGCAACCGGATAGGTGAGTGCGGCCCGTACCTTCGAACGCTGTGCGGCGGCGCGCTCGCGGTCGTCGGCGATACGCCCGAGTACGGCGGCGAGCGTGCCGGACGCCTCGCCAACCGCGACGAGCTGGCAGTAGAGCACGCCGAAACGGGCGGGATGACGCGCGAGCGAATCCGAAAAGCGCATGCCGGCCGTGATGTCGCGGGCGAGTGCGCCTGCGATACGCGGCATGCCGCCAGGGCCGGGCGATTGCGCGAGTAGTTCGAGCGACGGCGCGAGCGGCAGGCCGGCGCGCTGCAGGCTCGACAACTGGCGCGTGAAGCGCGTGACGTCGGCGTGGCTCGCCCGCGGGCGTGGCGCGGGCCGTCGCTGCGCGAGCGCCGTGACGGTGATGCGTTCGCGTTTGAGCGCGTACCGGGCGGCAGTCACGTCGACTGCGATCAGCGTGCCGCGTTGCGGCTTGCCCAAAGCATCGAAGCCTTGCCACGCGTAGCGCCACTCGGCTGGTGGCCGGGTGTGGACCTCGCGAGCGGGCGTCATGGCGTATCCGTCGCGGCGAGTGCTTCGGCGAGGCTCGTCGTGCCGTCGCGCACGCGGGCGAGCGCGGCGTCGCGCAGTGTCGCGACACCTTCCGAACGCGCCTGCCGCGCGATGGCTCGCGCCCCCTGTTTCGCGACGATCAGATCTCGCAGCACCTCCGACACCGGCATCACCTCATGAATCCCGATGCGTCCGCGATACCCGATGCCGTGACACGCTTCGCAGCCGCTTGCGCTCCAGGTTTCCTCGTTGGCGTCCAGTCCGGCGGCACGCAGCGTCGCGGCCGATTCGCGGGCGCTCGTGCGGCACTGAGAGCAGAGCTTGCGCACGAGCCGCTGCGCGGTGATGAGCCTCACTGCACCGGCGAGGTTATATGGTTCGACGCCGATATCGATCAGCCGCGCCGCGGCGGCGGGCGCGTCGTTGGTATGCAGGGTGGAAAGCACGAGGTGCCCGGTCTGCGCCGCTTTCACCGCAACGCTGGCGGTTTCCTCGTCGCGGATCTCGCCGATCATGATGACATCCGGATCCTGGCGCAGCAGCGCGCGCAACGCGACCGCAAAGGTGAGCCCCGCCTTTTCGCGCACGTTGACCTGGTTGATGCCCGCGAGCTGGATTTCGGCGGGATCCTCCACGGAGCACAGATTGCGCGAATCGTTGTTGAGCCGCTGCAGGAAGCAGTAGAGCGAGAGCGTCTTGCCGCTGCCGGTAGGACCGGTGACGAGCACGAGGCCATGCGGCGCGCCGATCGCCTCGGCAACGGCCTGCTGCTGCAGTTCGTCGAGCCCGAGCGCGGCAAGGGAGAGATTCGCGGGCAAGGCTTCGAGCCGGCGCAGCACGAGCTTCTCGCCGAAGAGCGTGGGCAGCGAATTCACGCGATAGTCCTCGGCGGCCTGGGCCGAACCGGGCGGCGCGAGACGCAGCCGTCCGTCGAGCGGGATGCGCCGCTCCGCAATGTCCATACGCGCGAGTACCTTGACGCGTGTGATGAACGCATCGCGCAGATGGGCGGGCGGCCGCGCCGCTTCGTGCAGCACGCCGTCGATGCGCAGCCGTATACGCCAGCCACGCTCGAGCGGCTCGACGTGGAGATCGGAGGCATTGCGTCGTGCGGCTTCGCGCAGCGTGTCGGTGAGGAGTCGCACCGCGGGCGCGTCGTCGACGTCGGTAGCGGCAAGCGATGCGGGAGCCGCCGGGCGAGCGATACCGCCGCCGCCGGCCGTCGCCAGCGCGGACGAGCACGCACGGCGCGCCGCCTCACGGTAGGGAATGCGAAACATGGGTATCCGGCCGAAGCCGTCTTCATGGAGGACGGCTTCCATCATCCAGCGACGCGCGACTCGTGCGCCACTCGGCCAGATGGCTAACGGCCCGGCAAGCGCTTTTTTGTCTTCTTCAGCGTGCTGGCGCGCGGCTTCGCGCCGGGCTTGAAGAGCTTCACCGTGCGCACGGCCTGGTCGTCGCTGCGCAGCACTTCGAGCTTCGCGTCGCCGATCTGCAGGCACACGTCGCCTTCGGGAATCTCCTCCAGCATTTCGAGGATCAGGCCGTTGAGCGTCTTGGGACCGTCGGTGGGCAGCGTGAGATGCAGCCAGCGGTTCAGCTCGCGCAAGGGCATGCTGCCCGGCACGATGCATTCGCCATCCTCGTTCCAGCCGCCGCGGCCCGCGCCGCTGCGCGGCAGGGTCGTGGTGAACTCGCCGATCAGCTCTTCGATGATGTCTTCCGGCGTGACGAGGCCCTCCATCTCGCCGTACTCGTTGACCACGAGCGCGACGCGGTGCCGGCCTTCCTGGAAGTACTGAAGCTGCTGGAAGACAGGCGTGCCGGTGGGCACGAAATACGGTTCGTCGAGCAGCTCGCGCAGCGTCTCTCGTTCCAGCTCCTGGTTGTGCAGCGCGGACAGCGTCTTGCGCACGTGCAGGACGCCCAGCACGCGGTCGATGTCGCCTTGATAGACGATGAGCCTGTTGTGATAGCAGGTCTCGAGCTGATGGAGGATGTCGTCGAGCGGCGCGTCGAAGTCGAGCGCCTCGATGCGCCGGCGCGGAATCATCACGTCGTCGACGGTGATGTTCTCCAGGTCGAACAGGTTCAGGAGGACGCTGCGGTGCTTGGTCGGCATGAAGCTGCCGGACTCGAGCACGATGTTGCGCAGCTCTTCGGTCGAGAGGCGCTGGTTGTGCGCGTTGGCCGTGTTGATGTGCAAAAGACGCAGGACGCTGTTGGCGAACAGGTTGACGAACCAGACGACCGGCTTGGTTACGCGCATGAGTGGCGCGATCAGGAGGCTGGCGGGCAGGGCGATCTTCTCGGGGAAGGTTGCGCCGACGATCTTCGGCGTGATCTCCGCGAACACGATGATCAGGAACGCGACGATGCCGGTCGCGACCGAAAGCACGAGGTTGTTATGGCCGAAAGTGCGCAGCGCGATCGAGGTCGTGAGAACCGGGATGATCGTGTTGAAGAGGTTGTTGCCGATCAGGATGACCGTGAGCAGCAGGTCCGTGCGGCCGAGCAGATTCTGGGTGGTCTTCGCGCCAAGCGTGCCGTGGTTGGCGAGATGTTTCAGCCGATGGCGGTTGAGCGCCATCATCGCCGTTTCGGAAATGGAGAAGAAGCTGGAGCAGATGAGCAGGACGAAGACGGCGCCAATCTGCGCCCATAACGGGAGGTGGTCCACGCGTCGCGAAAGTGAGAGAAACGGATGGGGAGACTATAGCAGAGGGGCGTTGTCAGCCCTTCGACGGCTGGTTGAGGCCGGGCCGTGGTGCTCGCTTATCGGGCACGCGGTACCTGGCAAAAGACAGCAGGCGAAAAAAAACCCCGCAATGCTTGCGCGGTTTTTTCGAAATTCTGGTCGGGGTGAGAGGATTCGAACCTCTCTGTATCGACCGTGGAGTAAGGCTTTCCGGGCAATTCGTCAACGTCAAATGCGCGTCGAATTGACAAGGTAACTAATCCTCGGCTTACCACGGAAGGCGCCGGTTTTCTCCGGGTTAGTCGAGGAGTCGGTACGAGATTTTGCCATCGATGTCGCGCGGGATTTTCCAGCCGCTTGGCCGGGAAACCCAGCGGCCAGCTTCATTTTTGACCGGTTGCCGGGTCTCCAGACCCGGCGCAAACGCTGTCCGGTACTGCTTGAGGATTCCTTCGCTGGTACTTGCGATGATCAACTTGGTGAACAGCGGGGAGTGGCCCGTTTGGGCTTCGTCCATGTATAGCTGCATGGTGACATCGTCTACGAACTTGTGCAGGAGATGGCTGTATTTTTCGGTTAACTCCACCTCGACCCCTGCAATTTCCCCACGGCAGGTAATAGCCGTTTGAGTGCTGGCCTTGGCGGACAACCCCTTGTCGCATCCTTTTTTTCGTTTGCGATCGGTGCGCTGTGTCTTGGGGGCGTGTCGGCCTGCTTTGCCGACTGGCCCGCTGTCTTTGTTCACATCGGGCAGCAGGTGTGGTGGCGCTGGTTGGGCGGTGCCATTGGCGCGGCATTCGTATTTACCACGGTGTTTCTTGCCCCGCGGATCGGCGTGACGAACGCGATGTTTCTTTTCATCGTTGGACAGTTGACTGCGGGGATGTTCATCGACGGATTGGGCCTGATCCAGATGCCATTGCGGCCGTTGCCCTGGTGGAAGTTCACCGGGTTGGGCGTGATGTTGGCGGGCCTGGTGTTTTTCATGTTTGGCGACAAGCTGTTTTCGCACGAGTGATGCGTTTGCGTGGCAGCGGTCACGCGCTTCGGAACATCGCCATCCGACCCACCTTACAGGAATCGCAGTTATGAGCGAAGTAATCTGGCCCGAGAGCTATCTGCCGGGCACAACCGACTATTTCGTGTCGAACGAAACGGTCGTGGCGAGCCTGAGCGCCGCGCATGCATGGCCGTTTCTGGCCGATACGGCACGTTGGCCCGAGAGTTCTGCGGAGATCTGGCAGATCCGCTTCCATGATGGCGGCGGGTCTGAGCTGCGCTTCGGCACGCGGTTTCAGTTTGTCGTTGGTGGCGCGCTGGTACAGGCCGAGATCGTCGAATACGCTACGCCGACCGATGGCGGGCCAGGCCGCCTCGCATGGCATGGTTGGGTCGAGAACGACGGCCGGAAGATCGTTGACGCGCATTGCGGCTGGGTGATTGAAGATCTGCCTGACGCTCGCGTGCGCGTTCTCTGGCAAGAGTCGCTGATCGGCCCTGCGGCCAGGGAGTTGGCACGGCTTCGGCCGCGTCCCGCACTGAATTCGCATCAGGATTGGGTCGAAGGCATCGCGGCGGCAGCGCTTGCGGCGCGTGCCTGAACAGGTTCGCAGTTATCCGGTTCGGTGGCGCGGCTGCTCCCGCTTTTCTTTTGCTCGGAATCGACCGGGACTGACGCCGGTATGCCGCTTGAACGCGCTGCTGAAGGCCGTATCGGACAGATAGCCGAAGCGTGCAGCGAGTTCGGGCAACGGTATGTCGGTATGGCGTAACGCCGCGCGCGCGAGCGTCATGCGCCAATGCTGAAGGTAGTCGAGCGGCGGTTGTCCGACCCGGTTGCGGAAGCGGTTGGCAAACGCCGTTCTCGACATGGCGACGTGATCGGCGAGACTTTCCAGCGTCCATCGCCTGCCCGGTTCCGCATGCATGGCGGACAGGGCCTTGCCGATCTTCGCATCCGACAGCGCGCCGAGCCAGCCGGCGGAACGGGGCGTCGTATTCAGCCACGCGCGCAGGATGTTGACCAGCGCGAGCGCAGCGAGGCTGCTGCTCGCGACATCGGCGCCGACATGCAGACTACTGGATTCCAGCCGCAGCAGATCGAGTATGCAGGCGAGGGCAGATGTCCCGACATCGGCGGCGCGCAGATGAATCAACGGCGGCAGATGTCTTAACAACAAATCGGCCGCGTCGTCCTCGAACGTAAATCGGCCGCTGGCCAGGCTGACCTCGGCGGCTTCGCCTCCGCCATCGTAGCGGGCAATGCCGTCTTCACCGCGCGAGCTGCGAATGACCGCCACGCCGTCTTGCGGCGGGCACGTCGGATCGCTGGCCGAATAGAACGGCTGCCCATATGTCATCAAATAGAAGTCGCCAGTTTCCAGGGCCAGCGGCGTACCGTCTTCCAGCCATAAGTAGAAGCGGCCCGACAGCACGCTGCCGAATTTGATGTGCTCGTAGGCCGGAAAGTGCATGGCCCAGGCGCCGCGTCCCTCGAAACGGGTCGAGAGCATGCTGCTGACGCGCAGCGTGGAGAGGACGTCCGAGAGTGCATCCATATCTGTACTATCTAATAGAAAAATAGCATTTTTAATTATATAAATATAGACCAAATCGGATCATCATGCCGTCTGTTCCTTTTCAGGGCAGATGGCGATGAAAGCATGGCAACTCGAGAGACTGGGCGCGACGCTGCAGCAGGTTGATCTTCCGACGCCCGAACCGCGTGCGGGAAGCGTGGTCGTTCGCATGGAAGCGTCCGTGCTGATGTCCTATATGGATGCCTACGTGGCAGGACAACTGCCGATCTACCATGCACCCGACCGGCCGTTTATTCCGGGCGGCAATGGCGTCGGCGTTGTTCACGCCGTGGGATCGGACGTCTGGCACCTGAAACCCGGTCAGCGCGTGGTGGTTTCCTCGCATGTCGTGGCGCAGGAGAACGTCGCCGAACCCGGGCAGTTTCTGCTGGGAGTGACGGCGCTCGGTGCGGTCGCACAAGACATGCAACGGGACTGGTCGGACGGCACGCTGGCCGAATATGCTCTGTTGCCGGCAACGACCGTCACGCCGATCGACGGGCTAGAGGATCACGATGCGGCCAGTCTGGCCAGCAGCATGCGCTATATCGTGCCTTATGGTGGTTTGCTGCGCGGCCGCCTTGCTGCTGGAGAAACGCTGGTGGTTTCAGGCGCCACGGGCGCTTATGGCACTGCGGCGGTGTTGCTCGGCCTGGCGATGGGCGCGGGGCGTGTCGTAGCGGTTGGTCGTAATGCCGATGCGCTCGCCGCGATCGCCAGGACGGGCGGGGCACGTGTCGTGACGGTGCCGGCGACCGGCGATGCTGCGGCCGACACGGCCCGCATCCGCGAAGCCGGTGGCGGCGCGGACCTGGCCTTCGATATGGTCGGCGGTGCGACCAGCCCGGACATGACGCTGGCCGTGCTCCGCAGTCTGCGTCGCGAAGGGCGTCTGGTCCTGATGGGCTCGATGACCGTGCCGCTGCCGATCTCCTATCTGGAAGTCATGTTCAATGGCTGGGAGATCATCGGCAACTTCATGTATCCGCGCAGCGCGTACCGCCGTTTGTTCGATCTCGTGCGTGCCGGTCTGCTGGATCTCGGCGCGATCCGGGCGATCACACTGCCGTTCAACGAACTCCCCCGAGGGATGCGGATGGCGGCCAAGGCAGGCAGTTTCGAGTGTGTCGTGATGCTGAATCAGGAGCAAGCATGAGCATCCTGAGTTATGCCTTCCGTCGATGTGACCTCCGACCAGCTCGACGCCATGGTGACCTTTTACGAAGCCATTCAATCCACTAGGTGCCGTCGCCGGATCGCAATGCCGCAAGCCGGAGTCCATGTCGCCGTCGTTGGCAGCTTCGTGTTGCTGGCTGGAGACGACGCTACGCTTGAGCCGTTACGTCCGGTTCAGGCCGTGCTCACAGTCGATTCGCTCGACGATATTGCCTCCGTGCTCGAGGCGCAGGGTGCAGAGATCGTCAAGGGCATTCATGAGAGTGCCGCCGGTGGTCGCAACCTGCTTGCCCGACATCCGGATGGGCTTGTCACCGAATACTACGAGCCGGCTGCCGTGCTTTCTTCGACCGAACAGACAGGAGCTTGATAATGACCACGATGCAGGCACCGCTGAACTCTGGGTTCGGATTCCATTCGGCAGCAGCCGATGTCATACAGGGCGTCGATCTGACTGGGAAAATTGCTATCGTGACGGGCGGATATTCGGGTATCGGAACGGAAACGACACGGGCGCTCGCGCAGGCCGGTGCCACGGTTGTCATTCCCGCACGCGATCTGGACAAAGCGCGTCAGGCACTCGACGGTATCGACCGCCTGGAATTCGCGGCGCTCGATCTGCTCGATCCGCTCTCGGTTGATGCCTTTGCCGAGGCATTCCTGAGCAGTGGCCGTCCGCTGCATTTGCTGGTCAATAGCGCAGGGGTGATGGCTTCGCCGTTTGCGCGGGACGGTAAGGGTTACGAGCTACAGTTATCCGCGAACCATATCGGGCATTTCAGGCTGGTCGCGCGTCTGTGGCCCGTGCTTCAGCGCGCGCAGGGTGCCCGTGTCGTTGCGCTGTCCTCTGGCGCGCATCGCAGGGCCGCGTTCGATTTCGACGATCCGCATTTCCATCGGCGCGCCTACGACCGGTGGATCGCCTATGCACAGGCCAAGACGGCAACGGCGCTGTTCGCCGTTGAACTCGATCGGCGCGGCGCGGCTGACGGTATTCGGGCGTTCTCGGTCCATCCGGGGCGGATCGAGACCGGCCTGCAGCGGCATATCAGCCTCGCCGACTTGCAGGCCTTGGGGTTCAGAAACGAGCAGGGCGAGATTCCGGCCGAACAGCGGCATTTATACAAGAGCGTCGCGCAGGGTGCTGCGACGACGGTATGGTGCGCCACGAACCCGATGCTCGACGGCAAGGGGGGAGTCTATTGCGAAGACTGCGATATTGCCGTAGCTGTCGATGCAGATCACACGGACTTGAACGGCGTGCTGCCGTGGGCGCGGGATACGGAGGCGGCTCGGCGGTTATGGACCCTGAGCGAGGAATGGCTCACCTGACGCCTCGCACGATTTTGCCTCGCATCGCTAGTCAGGCAGTCTGGATGGTCCCGCCATCGAGGACGTAGTCGACGCCGCAAGTGAAGCCTGCCCGCTCCGAAGCAAGAAATGCAGTCAGTTCCGCTACTTCCTCGGGCATGCCTGTACGACCGACCGGGACGCCGCCCAGCATGCAGGCGTATGGGGTCGGTTGCACCTGGCAATGCTGCGCCGACTGCGTGAGCACGACCAGGTTGATTGGGAGCGAGCGAGCCTTGATGCGGCCAGCGTTTCCAGCTCCCTGGGGCTGGAACCCGGCGCCAACCCGACAGACAGGGGCAAGCTCGGGTCGAAGCGGCACATCGTCGTAGATGCGCGAGGTATTCCGCTTGCTGTCACGGTCACAGAGGCCAACCGGCACGACTCGATGGCGTTTGAGTGGACAGTCGATGCCATCCCGGCGATGTCTGGACTGAATGGCCAGCCCCCCAATAAGGGCTACGACTTTGCCCGCTGTCGGCGTTACCTGAGGCGGCGCGGAATCGTGGCTCGTATCGCTCGCAAAGGGGGAGAGAGCAAGGAGCGGCATCGCTGGGTCGTCGAACGCGCTCATGCCTGGTTTGCCGGTTTCGGCAAACTGCGCATTCGTTTCGAGCGTCGTCTCGACATTCATGTTGCGTTGCTCTCCCTCGCTGCCGCTGTCGTCTGTTCACGCTTCGAGAGGGTAGCCGCGCTTCCTTCCGGAAATGCGGCCTCGAAGAACCGTACGTGCGAGTTTCGCCGCATACGGCTCGCGCGCGGCATTAAGCATCTCACCGATGCCGGTTGCCTCGTGCATCGGCAATCTTCGCTGGTGTCACATCGTTGATTCGTCCCGCTACCGAGACAAGGGTGCTGAACCGTGGCCCAACCGGTCTCTCACCAGCATCCCTTCAGTGAATCCCTGATGCGGGCCTACGATAGCCGCACCACGCGCATGTCAGCACCCTTTCAGGTCGGAGCAAATTTTGAATCCTTATGCCACTCGTTACGGGCACCCTTCGCTTCTTGCGCGTTCTCACTCCCGCTTTCCCAGCAGCGTTCCTTGCGGTTCACCTGCCGCCCCCATGTTGAATCAGCGAGACGGCGAAAAATCAGGGTTCCCGCGTCTCCATCCATCTCTACCGACCCGACTACTCCCGGGCCTGTCCGGTTAGCACCTGCTTCTTCCCCGGTGGCTGTCTGACTGGCGAAGCTGCCGCGCGCAGCTCACGGTATGAGCATCGCCAATACGGACGGAGCCCTTAAGGTTGCCATAAGTTCTGGCCGATATAGTTCAGGCTTACAAAACAACCCTCCGAACAACGCTTTGTTTCGGTCCTGAATGGGATCAGCTTATCCAGCGAATTTCCAGGCATTCTAGTGGACCTGCAATCGATGAACACCAAGCGAGAAGGCATCCAATCCGACCTCTGGGCCAATTGGCTTCTGCGTGAGCGATTTGCCGGCGATCCCGCTCACGAACGGGCTTTCCGTGCCGATATCAGTCGATATGCCGATCGTGTCATCGACGGTGCCAGGCTTGGGGCAGGCATGACCCTTGTCGACGTTGGCACGGGCGATGGACTGGTTGCGTTTCGCTCGATAGACCGCATCGGCCCCTCTCTGCAAACGATCCTGATTGATATTTCCGCAACGTTGCTTCAGCATGCCGAAGCAACCGCGATCCAATGCGGGGTTCGAGAACAGTGCACTTTTACCCAATGCTCAGCCGAGGCGCTTGAGGGCATTGGAAACGCCAGTGTCGATGCTGTTACGACCCGTGCGGTGCTGGCCTATCTACCCGACAAACCTGCCGTGCTGCGCGAGTTTTACCGTGTCGTGAAGCCTGGCGGGCGGATTTCCATCGCCGAGCCTATCTGTCGTGATGACGCGCTCGACGTAGTTGCCTTGAAGAAGACGGTCGACGCGCTTCCGGCCGGTACTGACGATCATATTTCCCGTCTGCTTTATCGCTGGAAAATCACGCACCTTCCCGGTACCGACGAAGGTATCGCAGCGAATCCGGTCACCAACTATAACGAACGAGACCTGGTGCGCTATGCCATGGATGCGGGGTTTACAGACATCCACATGGAATTTCATATCGACGTAGGTCCTTCGCCCACCACGTCGTGGGATGTTCTGCTGAAAAATCCGCCTTTCCCATGGGCACCGCCTCTTGGAGAGTTGCTTCACAATACGTTCACCAGAGAAGAGGCTCAACGCATTGAGCAAGCATTACGTCCGCTTCTCACTTCTGGCCAGCAATCCTTCGCCATACGTACTGCATTCCTGAGCGCGACAAGGCCACTTGCGTCATAGCAGGTGTGCTGCCGCAGATTCCCGATGCGAAGATGGCCTCGGCTCGCCATCTGGCGGCGTGTCTGGGCGATGAGTGGTTCGGATGAAGCGAGCGGTTTGTGCTGCGAATGCTGAATAAAAAATGGACGGTCCGCGGAAAGCGCCTGCGCGAACGCCAACATGAACAGATGGAACAGTAAGAAAACAATCACTCGATCGGAGGATACAGCTCAGCGTACCTTAAGCTTCCGGTGTTATCGTTGGATGGTATGCGTTGGGGAAAGATTTTTCTTCATACCAGTGCATATTTCGAACTGCGAATTGCAGCCGGGGTTTGAGCTGTGCCATCCGGTCGCCGAACAAGCATCAGGAAGAGTGTCCGTGCGCTATGACAAGAGTGCCAGGTTGATTCGTATTTTCCGCACCCACCTTTTCGTGGCTTCGCTTTCTGCGATTTGCATCCAGTTAATCCTCTTCGTCCCGGCAGCGATTTCAAATAAATCGACAGGACTTCAACTCCCCGAGTCGTTCAGGCTCTACGCTATTTCCCTGATCGTGGCCTCGGTGGTGTGGGTAAAGATCGTTGCTCGACGGGCTTTTGATCGTGCTTTGGCAAACCGGGACGCCGTTTTTTACGACGGTGCCTCACCCACTGTATCCGTTTCAAAGCACTGCATGCGGCGCAGACTTGTGCTGCTCCATGTCGGCCTTTCTGGTTGGTCAAGCGAGCCGGTCGGCCGGCAGACGGGGGGCAGCCGGGACTAGGTGGTTTTCACGGCAGTGCGTTCGACGAGATTGCCCGGACCGTTGCGTCCGTTCAGTCGTACATGCACTCCGGTAAATATTCGATTCGATTATGGCATGTCGGACTGGAACGAAAGCACGCGAATGAAACAGCGATGGACAGGAGGCTCGTCTGCGTCGTGTATGACCTTGCGTTCGAGACTTTGCCATCAATAAGGGACGGGCTTTGAAACACTTCAATCGTGCGCTTATCGTGACGTTGCTGCGCCTACTCTCCGTACTTCCCTATGGGTTCGTAGCGCGGCTCGGAGTGGGTGTTGGAACTGCGTTATATGCGCTGCCGAGCCGCCGCAAGCATATCGTCCATGTGAATCTGCATCTCTGCTTCCCGGAGAAGAGCGGATGTGAGCGGCGGAGACTCGCAAGAGCTCATTTTCGCCATGTTGTTCGCAGCTATCTTGAGAGAGGCATTCAGTGGTTTGGCAATGCCCAGTCGATGCGGGACATCGTGCAAATCGAGAGCAGGATCGATCTTGATGACGAAGTTGCACCACCCACCATCTTCATGGGCTTTCACTTTGTAGGCATTGAGGTCGGCTGCATGCTCTACTCAACCCGCTACCCTGTGGCCTCACTGTACACACGTATGTCGAACACGGTCTTATGCGATGTGGCCAGGCGGCAACGTGGTCGGTTCGGCGCCGAAATGATTGAACGCGCGACCAGTGCACGAAAGATTGTTGGCTTGCTGCGTTCCGGTAAGCCCGTCATGCTTGCAGCGGACATGGACCACGGTGTCGACGGTTCGGTCTTTGTGCCTTTTTTCGATGTTCCCGCGTGCACACTCACGGCTGTTTCGCGGCTGGCGAGACTGGGCGGCGCGCGGGTTGTCCCGTTCGTGACGGAGGTGCTTCCGAAGTATCAGGGGTACAAGCTGACAATTTTCGAAGCACTTGCAGATTTCCCGTCGGGGAATGATGAGGTCGACGCGCGACGCATGAATGCGTTTCTCGAGGAGCAGATCATTAGGCTTCCAGAGCAGTATTACTGGGTGCGCCGACGTTTCAAGCACCGCCCACCGGGAATGGATTCGGTATATTGAGAGTTGTACAGAAGGATTTTCTGGCGCCTGTTCAACTCTGGTAGTTGTTGTTCCTTTCATAACGCCGTCTTCGACACAACCGGGCGATGCTAGTGGCCGCTGCCGTGCCCGCCGCCCCCGCCGTGACCTCCACCGTGTCCGCCCCGACCTCCTGGCCCGTGACCCCACGGACCCCCGTGGTCACCATGCCAGCCACTACCGCCATGCCAACCATCGCCACCGTGCCAGTAGCCGTGGCCATACCGGCCGCCATAATGATCGTAGCCGCCACCGCCGCCCCAAACACCGCCATAGGCGGGTTCGTAGCCCGGTGCGTCGCCATAATAGTTCGTGAACCATGGTTGGTCGTAGCCATATCCATAGTCATATCCATAGCCCTGGTCCAGCGCACATCCCGCCAGTAGTATTGATACTCCTGCCGCAAGAACGAGTTTGTACATTGTGCGTCTCTCCTTCCTGATTAGAGAGGGCCGGGACATGCCAGTTTCTCGAAGGATGGTGAAGTTTATTTAATGTGAACCAGTCCGAATTCAGCTGCGGAGGCGCGGTGGGGACGCTTTGGGAGGTCCACATCGATCCTGGCAATCTCGCCGATTCACGTATCAGGAGGCGATCGAACCAGAACTTCAGAAATACGTATGATTAACCCACAATCGCGCGAGGCACGAACCCGATGATATAAATTGGGGGATATGCGTGTAGGCGTCACCCTCCGGTGGATTTGTATCAATCCATTTCTTTATTGCCAGAGCACTATCATGGTCAACGTCAAAATCAGGCTATAGCAACCTCGTCTGGCACCGCGCCGCACACGGATCGAAGTACCGGGTTGGGGCGGAACGAAGGAGTCGCGGCGGGATGGCTCTCACGAGCAGGGTTGGCGTTGTTTGCCGTTCGTGGAAGGCGCACAGTACGGGATTGAACTCTTCTATCCTCACGACAGCGAGGTTCGGGTCAGCCGCCGTGATGGTCAATTTGTCTTCGAAGGGAGGTTCGGCCCTAACCCCGAAACTGGTGTGAACTGGCCACCATTTCGCGCTTTCGGCAAAGGTTACCATTGCACCTGTTCCATTTCCGGTGACGCTCTACGTGATTGCTGTGCCAGTTCCGCGTTGTGGGCTTTCAGTGTCTCGACAGCGTTCGGAATGGGTTGAAGCAGGTCGGATAGGACGCCGCCGACAAGGGTGCCTGCGGTGCAGCGACATCGGCCGCAGCGTGTGCACCCGTACTTCCCAGGGTGGCAAGGCCGGCCAGTGTGCCAGACAGTCCCGCGATCTTGCGCTCCATCTGATACTCATTTTTTGGGTGAGTTGAGGTTTTCGGCGGAAAGGCGAACGAGGTAAATCCGCCGGCATACGCGCGGCGCGGCGGCTACTCTCCAGGTGCCTTTCATTGCGCCGTGCGAGAAGCTCGTGTCGTGAGGCACATAGCCCCGTTAGTCGGCAGATTCAGATCGCGTCGTTGCTGGCAGCCTCTCCTGCGTTCGTTAAATTTGTAAGAGCCCGTAGTGCCTCGCGTGGCACTGCTTGCAGGGGGCGTCCTACGTTGACCGTTTGCGGTGCCCGACTTCTGGGCGCCCGATCAGGTACGCAGTTCACGACTCCTCCTTCCGGACACGGTTGCGTCCGAGGAGACCAATTGTCACAGGCATGGCGAGCAGTACGAGCGGCAACTGCACGAGCGCCCCCGAAATAATCGCGATAGCCAGCGGCTGCAGCATCTGATCGCCCGATCCGCTGATTGAAGCACCTAACGGAACGAGCGCGAATATCATCGCGAGGGTGCTCATCAGGATCGGACGAAGCCGATTGAGCGCCGCCTCCTGTATTGCGACGCTTGCGCTCATCCCTCTGCGCAGCATCTGGTACTCCGAAACGAGAAAAATCGCCATCTCCGTCGCGATGCCGACGATCATCACCATGCCCATCATGGCCGTGATGTTCAGCTCGACGCCGGTCAGCCAGAGGCCGATGAACACGGCGCCGGTCGAAATAAGCGAGGTGGCCATGATGACCAGCGGAATGGCCAGTTCCCGGTACAGAAATAGCAGGAGAACCAGTTCCGCGGCGACCGCCACCGCGAACACCTTGATCATTCCCCGGGCCGCCATCTGCTGTTGCTGCCAGGCGCCACCGAACGTATAGGTCACGCCGGGCGGAATGATGCCGGGTTGGTCGAGCGCCTGCCTGACGGTGGCAATGGTTGAACCCAGGTCATGCGACCCGCCGATCTGCGCCGTGACGGCGACGATCTGGGCGAGATTGTCACGCGTCAGCTGCGGTTGTCCGGAAACGAACTGCACAGTCGCCACCGTGCCAAGCGGAAACAGCTGACCATCCGGCGTAGTGATCGGGAGTTCGCCAAGCTGGTCCCTGTAGATCGGGTCATGCGGCGCGTCCAGCCAAAGCCTGACCCCGACATCCTGTGTCGTACCGAGGTAACGGGTGACCACCTTGCCGTTCAGATAATGGTAGACCTGTGCCTCGACATCGGCGGATGTCATTCCCTTGAGGGACGCTGCTGCTGGATCGACGTGAATCTCGAGCGCGTCGCCAGCGGGGATCACACCGTCATTCACTGATGCCGGCTCGATGCCCGGAACCTTGCGGATGGAGTCAGCCACCTTCTTCGCGACTTCACCGAGGACATCCGGATCCTTTGCGCTCAATTGCACCACGACGGGTTGCCGACGGCCCACCATGTCGCCGATCATGTCGTCCATCAACTGGTGGGCGTCGAAATCGATTCCGGGCACGAGCTGGGCAATATCACCGGATATGCCATCCATGACTTTCCAGATGTCGGGGCGTTTTGAAGGATCCACTAGATGAACAAAGAAGTCGCCCTGATAGGTTTCCGTGAGATCGCCCCCAAGTCCTCCTCCGGTGCGGCGCGAGTACGTATCCACGTAGGGGCTTTGTTTGAGCAGCGCCTCGACCTGCTGGAGTTCGCGGTTGGTTTCGCTCAGCGACGTGCCAGGTGCCGTGTTGTAGTCGAGCACAAAGCCGCCCTCGTCCATGCGGGGCAGAAAACCCGTGCCGACGTGATGGTAAGCCACATAACCGACACCAGCGAGAACGAGCAGGCCAGGAGCAATCAGCCAGGGACTGCGAAACAACTGGTCGAGCAGCCGCGCATGAACTTGCCGCGCCCGCGTCTGTCTGCCGTGGCCCGGATCCGACCATTTACTGAAGTCGATTAGCATCCGCGCGAGCAGCGGCGAGGCGAATGCGGTGAGCATGAAGGAAATGATCAGCGACACCGCCATCGTCAACGACAGGAACTTGAAAAACGCACCGGTGACGCCGGAAAGGAAGGCGAGCGGAATGAAAATGATGGTGGTGGCGAGTGACGAGCCGAGCAGGGGAGAGAGAAATTCCCGTGCGGCCTTAAGCACGGTTGCATCGGGGTTTTGCTGATCCGGGGCGCCGGCGCGGCGGGCAATGTGCTCGATCATGACGATTACGTCGTCGATGAGCAGTCCGATGGCGGCAGCTATGCCGCCGAGCGTCATGATGTTCAAGGTCATCCCGAACATTGACAGGATCAGAATGCTGCACAGCACGGACATCGGTACGATGATCATGGCCACCGCGGTGACGCGCCAGTTTCTGAGGAAAGCGAAAAGCACGCCTGCGGCGAAGACGAGACCGATGGCGATAGCTTCCTCGAGAGCTGAAATCGACGAGCGGACAAGTTGGGTCTGGTCGTACCATTTGTAGAGGTGAATCTCTTTCGACTGCGTTTTCATAAACGCATCGAGGCGCTGCGTCACCTGCTTCGCGAGGCCCAGCGAATCCGAATGATCCTGCTGAAATACGTCGAACGTGACTGCGGGATGACCGTTATCGCTCACGAGCAGCCATTGAGGCTCCGATCCCATATTGATCCGCGCAATCTGCGCGAGGGGCACGACCCCCCCTTTACCCGTTCGGATCGTCACCTTGCGTACCGCGTCGAGCGAAGTGTACGCATTGTTGCCGACGGCAAGATAGAGCCGATCGTCATCCTCCAGCCGGCCAACCGCTGTGACGGTGTTGGTATCCGACAGGGCGCGGGTGACATCGGCCAGCGTAAGACCATAGGCCTGGAGTGTTTGCGGCTCGACTGAGACCTGCACCTCGGGTGTCTTGCCGCCCAGCACGCCGATGCGTCGAATACCGGCTATGCCGGTCAACAGCGGTCTGATCTGGTAGTACGCGATCTGCCGCAGTTCAGAGGACGGAATACTTCCGGAAACCAGTGCGTACGATACAAACGGCATGATGATGTTCGGGCTCATCTGGATCGCGCTATAGGCTGTTCCCTGGGGAAGATCGGGCATGCGCTGCGCGAAGGCTGCGTCAACGCTCAGCAATGCCTGATTCATGTCGAATCCCCACGGGAAGTCGACGAAGATCTCAGCCGATCCTCGCGAGGTTGTCGACGAAACGTCCACGGCCCCGGGCACCGCACGTGCGGCCGTCTCCAGAGGTTCCGTCACGTCGACGAGCATCTGCCTGGCGGGCATGCTGCCCGCATCCACCTCGATGCGGATGCGGGGGAAACTGGTGACGGGAAACAGTCCTACCGGCAAATTCACGGTGGCATACACACCGGCGAGCGCGAGCACGAAGGCCACACAGAGTACCGGAAGCCGATAGCGCTGAAGCCAGGTGGCAAAGCTCATTGGGCCCCCGCGTCGGACGGAGCGAGTCGAATCCGGTCGCCGTCGTCGAGCTGATAGTTGCCGGACAGCACGACTGGCTGTCCAGCGTTCAGCCCGTCGCCAGCGACGACATCTTCCTTGCCGTGAATGCCGACGATCGTCACAGCCACCTTCCGGGCGGTCATGCCATTGGCTTGCACAATATACGGATGCCCTTTGTCGTCGACCAGAATCGCCGCGTGTGGCACGACATACCCTTCCAGATTGCCGACTGTGATGGTGGCCCGTGCGGTTTCTCCCGAGAGGAGGCAATTCGCGCTTGCCGCGATCTCCACCGGGACGAGACCCGTTGCCGGATCAATCAGTGCGCCGCGCTGCCGGACGGTGCCGGAACACGTCCTCCCCGGGCCAGTGGCCGATATCTGTGCCGGGTTCCCGGGGTTGACCTCGACCGCGGCGGGCGGCACGAGACCGACCTTCAGGACGAGGCCGTCGGGCCTGGCGAGCTCGACCAGAGACGTACCCGCCGACGCGAGCGTGCCAGCGGTCGCCGCAACGTGCACGACGATCGCCTTGTAAGGTGACCTTATGATCGTAATCGCACCGGCACTGTCGGCAGTGAGTGCAGCGAGGTTTGCGTGGGCGTCGCTTGCGGACTTCTGCGCGTCCGCGAGTTGCTGGGCTGTCGCCAGGTGTTGAGCGAACAACTGGCGGGTACGCGACGCTAATTGCTCCGCGACGCGTGCCGCCGACTGAGCCTGCGTGTAGCCCGCTGTCGTCTGTGGGCTTGGCGCAAGCTGCACCAGTGGCGCGCCGGCGTCGACCTGCTCGGCCTCCCGGACGAAAATTATTTTCACGGCTTGCGATGTAGTGGCCGTTACACTATGGATTGCCTGCGCGGGGATCTGCGCAACGCCGTAGGCATCGATCGTGTGCGGCAAGCTCGCGTGGTGCAGTGTGGTGGTCGTGACGAGCACACTGGGCGCGGGACCTGGTGCATCTGCCAGACAACGCGCTGAAAACATGACTAATGTGAGGATGGCAAGGGGTTTGAGAGGCATCGTGATTACCTCGTTTGATCAAGCGGAGCAATGCGGGCCGAGGGTAGTCCGAGACCCAGTTCCAGTGCGAGCGCGACGCGCGCTTCGTCGAGTCCGCGTTCGAGGTCGAACACCTCGGTCGTTCTCTGCAGTGAGGTCGTTTCGTAGTCGGTAAGCGTACGCTGGTCGATATCTCTGCTTTCGTAGGCACTCCTTGCCGTATTGGCGTGAGATCGGGCGGACATTGCTGCTTGCCTGGCTGTCTCAAGAGTCGCGGCGATGCGCTGACTTTTCGCCTGGAGGCCGAGAATGCTGCTGACGGTATCGTCGAGTTGTTGCTGATACTGTTCATGCAGGAGCAGGCGGGTTGCCTGTGTCTGTGCGACCTGCCCCTGGTTGTGGTCGAAAATGGGAAGGTCGAAGGTTACTACCGGGCCGGCTGATCTGATGTCCGACGTATCCGAGCCCCAGGTTCCTCCCAGCACCAGTGCGGGAAACTGTCCGAGGATGGCTGCTCGCACGCTTTCGTCGGCAGAGCGATAACCAAGCTGAAGTGCAACCAGGTCCGGGCGTCGGCTTTGGACATTGGCTACCAGCGCGTCGGAATCGGCGGGAAGGGCGGGAAGGTTGGGTTTGGCAATGGCAAACCGGACCTCGGGCTTCATGCCAAGAAGCGCATCGAGGCTCTGCCAGTTGGCCGACTGTGATTCGCGCAGCGATTCGAGCGACCGCTCGGTCGTGGCCTTTGAATCCTGCACGGGGGCGAGATCAGCAAGGCCCATGTCGCCGGCGGCGACCGCGTTGCGCACGTCGGAAGTCGTTTGCGATACCAGGGCGAGTTCCTCCTCCATGGCGGAGATCGAACGGATTCCCCAGTACAGATCGACAGCGAGAAGTTGTGCCTTTTGCGCAACCTGCCATTCTTTCCAGAGCAGATTGGCATTGACCTGTTCCACGCCGGCGCGCGCGGCGGCAACGCGTCGGCGATAGGTTACGAGCGAGGCAATGTCCTGGGAAAGGGACGCCGTGTACGCGCCGGTGGTGCCGGGGCCACCGAGCAACGCAGCATATCCGAGGCCGACCGATGGGTTGGGAAGCATCGCGCTCTGGATCAGTTGGGCTTCGGCAACTGCCTGTTCGCCTCGCTCGGTCTGTAGTTCAGGGGCGTTGAGTATAGCGAGCAAGCCAATCTGTGCGACGGTCAGCGGTCTGGTGATGTCGATGTCGGTCGCAGCAGTCTCGCCCGCAAGCGCGGGAAGGGTATGCCGGATGTTCTCGATATGCTCCGCAAGCCGGGCGTGTTGCGCTAGCGGCAACGGCTGGTATGACGTGCATCCGGAGATGACTAGTGCAATTGAAAATACAGCCGGATTGGAAAAAATCTTTCTCACGATGTTTCGTAATGCTGTCGCACGAACAGTGTCGTGTGGGGAATCGCAAGGCGGCTAACAATGACCTCATCGCACGCCCACTATCAATCGCCGGATAGTAACTGGCTTTCGGGCATGGCACGTACTGATTTTCAGCGGTTTTTCTCGTAATTTTTGTGTCTTGCAGCGCTTAAGGTTGAGATAAGGCTTGATCGTCTAGACTGTCGCGATTCTGCGATTTCGTCGGGGACTGCGGACTCAATTCCTCCGGAATATCGCCCGGCTTCCGGTTGATCCGATATCTCGATGCGTTGCTTCCCGGTCTGTTGGCTTCCGACAACTGCATGCACTGTTCAACCTATCCGTGCAAATATGCCATTCAACATCTCAACTATCGGCGCACTCATATTCTCTGCGACGTGTGTCGTTACCGCTCATGCGAATGGGCTGGAACATTTCGTCGGCCGAATCGATTTACCCGGCGTGCCACTGAAGAGCTTTGATATTGGCTTTGCAACTGGTGGCCTATACGCATTGGCTGATCGGTCAAATGCCTCAGTCGACCTCGTCAACACACGAAATCACAGGTTCGTGGCAAGACTTGGTGGATTTGAAGGAGCGCAAAGTGATGACCGTGGCGGCCCTAACGGTGTGCTCCTCATCGACGGCCATCAAGTCTGGGCGGGGGACGGAAACAGTAGTGCAAAGATTATCGACATCGCTGCGCACACTGTTACATCGGTTTCGACCGAGGGTGTCAAACGAGTGGATGAACTCGCGTACGATCCGCGAGATCATCTGGTGATTGCCGCTAACAACGCCGACGAACCGCCTTTCGTGACGCTGATTTCATCGCGGCCACCATACGCCGTCCGTTCGAAAATCACATTACCCATGGCAAGCGACGGGATCGAGCAGCCGGTCTGGGACGCGAGAAGCGGCATGGTTTATGTTGCGATTCCGAAGCTCGACAATAAGCCCGCCGATGGAGGAGTCGCAGTGCTGGATCCGAGGCAAGGGCGGCTTGTCAGAATGGATCATGTATCGAAGTGCATGCCGGCCGGACTCGCTGTGGGGCCGGGAAACCAATTGCTTGTCGGATGTAGTGATGATGCCGTGAGTGCGGGCTTTCCCGCACGAACGTTATTGCTCAATGTGGACACCGACGAAGTGAGCCGGACCTTTGGGCAAGTCGGTGGATCCGACGAGATCTGGTATGACCCGGCGTCGGGACATTATGTACTGGCTGCGGTAGGTAACCCCGGTGGACCCGTTGTCGGGATCATTGACGCGCGCCGAGTTCGATGGATAGGCAACGTTCCCACTGGAAAGGGCGCGCATTCGATTGCCAGTGAGAACGGGACCATTTTCGTACCGGTAGGCGCGGGCAGCGCTAACTGCCCGAGAGGATGTATCGAGGTTTTCGGGCATTGAGGATCCGTTGGGCGAATGATCGATCGCACCGTTGCCGATACGCAGCGGACACACTCGTCGACTGGTCGGCGAACGATGCGGCCGGAATGATCAGCGAGATGGCGAAGACCGCGCTGGGAAGGACGAGACTCATGGTATTTCCCCCACGTCCACAGCGTCGAAGGATGCCGGGGCGCATCGACTCCATAGTTCGGTTATGGTCTGCCATCCTTAAGCAATCCTTAAACCATGCTTAACGTGGTGGATAAGGTCGTCTGGCGCGGGGCGGTGTGAATGTTCTTGATGTTGCAGCAGCAAGGGCGGGCCGGTTTATAGTGGAAGGGGAATGGTCGGCTCCGTAGGAGCGCGGCGATTGATGCTGGAGTTGACCCTGTAATCCCGGACACAGCGTCACACTAAAGTTGCCGAATCCATCGAGCGCCGAAACTCGCGGGGCGAGCAGTATTTCAGCACGCTATGGGGATGCTTCTCGTTGTAATGCTTGAACGCGATGGCCAGGTTGCGTGCCGCGGTCGCTGCATCTGGCTCCGGCATGAAGGCGACGTAGTCGCGTTTCATCGTCTTGACAAAGCTCCCGGCCATTCCGTGACTTTGCGGGCTGCACACCGGCGTGGCCAATGGCTTCAGGCCGATGGCCACCGCGAACCGACGTGTCGTCGGCCGTATAGCCCGAACCGTTGTCGCTCGGCCACTCGATTTCGGACGGTGTATGCAACTCGTTGCCAAACCGGTTTTCCACTGCAGCCAGCATCACGTCGTGCACGATGTCGCCGCTGTGAGCAGCCGTCGCGGCCACCCAACTCATCGCTTCACGGTCGCAGCAATCCAGAGCAAACGTCGCGCGCCGCGGTTCGACGTTGTCACAGCGAAATTCGAAGCCGTCCGAGCACCAACTCTGATTGCTGTGCGCTACGACCACCTTGTCGTCGTGGCGATGTTGCGGCCGAGGCGGAATCGCTCGGCGCTGCATCAGCAGCCCGTCCGTGCGTATGATGCGATTGTTGTACTTGGTCGGGGGACGCAGCGCGGCCAGGAGTGGACACTGGTTGAACCGACTAAACCGACGCTCGAACGGCGGCTGAGCGTTTGGGAATCGCCATTCCTTGGGTGGCGAAGATAGCAGCGTCGCCACGCAAAGAGGAAGCGCCCATGTTCGCAAAATAGTGAAAGCCGTCCTGCTCAGACGCCAACCTGTTATCTTTTTGCCGAACAGGAAAGGTTAGGGCGCCATCGTTGTATTCGGCACCCGCTTTCACCCAGCGTTCCGCGCTTTCGCGCACCATCAGACCGGCGTTGATCCATTGGTATCGATCGAACATGACGGCCTCATCGTCAAGTGTCGGGGTTGGCGGTGATTTCGAATGACCGCGCGAAAATGGCGCAATGTAACTGTCCTGCAATACCATACGTCGTATTGAGGGTTTCTAGCCGCATCCGATAGTGAGAGCCGAGAAAGATGGTCAAACTGATCCTGATTCTGCTAGGCACGGACTTTCTGCGCAATCGCTGGTGCAGCCTGATGGTGGCGGGCGTGCTGTTGTCGTTGCTTGGGATCGGCGTGCTCATCGATGCACTGGACGGCGCGCTGGGCTTTCCCATTTCATGGGTTGGCTGGCTTTTGCTCGCCGAGGGGCTCGTGACGCTTTCGGTGGCATGGTCGGGCGTGGGTGGGCAGCGCAGGCTGCGGTATGCGAAGGGAATCACATTCGTCGTCGCGGCGGTGCTGATCCTGGAGGGATCGCATCATGGCCATTTCATTCTTTCTGTGTTGATCGGCGCGGTATTTCTTAGCGATGGCGTATTGCAGGCGGCATCCGCCCTGGTGGTGCGTTATCGGCGCTGGCGCACCGCGCTCGGCTTTGCGATCTTCGAAGTCGCACTGGCCGTCTTCATGTTTCAACCTTATCCGACGCACTATATCGGCACGGTGCCGTATTGCGTCGGCGCGCTGTGCATTTTCGCGGGCTGGAATCTGATTCTTATCGCCTTGCGCGTGCGTAAGCTCACCCGCAACCCCGCGCTATCGGGCGAAGCTGACGCCGCAACGGCGAGCCTCGAAAATGCTCACGATGCACCGGCGCTTCCCGCGTTCGACAAACACGAATGGGACGGTCCGCCTGCCGACGACGAGCCGGCGCTGACGGTGCATGTGTGGACGCCGGTAGGTTCGTCGAAGCAGGAAGTGCAGCGGCGCTTGCTGGTGGATCGGTATATCGCGGCCGTCGGCCGGAACGGCGTGATTTCGACGGGACACGCCGCGCTCGAATCGCCGGGCGGTATATATGTGAGTCTTTATCCGGCAATCGAGATAGATCGTTCTCCAGATGATTTCGCGCGTCTGCTGCGCGCGACACGAGAAAACGATGTGCCCGGCACGTTTCAGCCAAGCTATACGATCGAGTCGAAGGCCTGGTGTCCTTCCACTGTGCGCGTGCGCATTCGCAACTACGATCCGCTGCGACTCGAACGGTTCTGGCGCATCTACAAGGAAGATGCGACCTATAACCTCACGCATCGAAACTGTTCCAGCAGCGTGTCACGCGCGCTCGAAGCGGCACTGGAAGGTGCGGCGGGCCGCCTGTATGGCGCACGCGCGGGCTGGGGCGCCTTGTTCAGGATGATCGTGACGCCGGAATTGTGGGTTGCCGCGCAGATTCGCAAGCGCGCCGTCACCATGGCCTGGACGCCAGGGCTCACGCTCGACTATGCCCGGGCACTCAGCATGATCGCCGATCCGCGGCCTTACGCCTGGCACAAGGTCGCACGTCTGGCCATCGCGACCATGCGCCGGGCGCGGCAAGACTGGCGGGATGAAGCGCGGCACGTGCACGACGACGCGACAAACAAGGCATGAAGGAACGCGACATGGATAAAGGTCTAGATCCTCGGCTTCCTTGCGCGCGTGGCGTTCCTCGTTGGGGCGACGGGCCTTGAGGCGTTGACGTGAGAGTTGGGCGATTACTTCGCCGGTGCTCGCGCCGGGCGGAATCTCGTTGCGAATGACCCTGGACACCATCGGCGGACCCATGCGTATCGACACCACACGCGAGGACGATATCGGCCACCTCGTGCGTGCAATCGACGACGTGGCGCATGGCCTCTGGTCGCGCTCGAATCCGGGTTCGTCTCCGGTTGTCGTCTGATGCGAAAGCCTGGGGGGGACCGCTGTGCATCGTCAAGAGACATCCGTCAGGCCGTGCGTGGAACGGCCGATGCGGGTCGGCTACGGCCAACTGCATCGGGCGGTAGTCGGCCGCCACCAACGGCCAGTCGACACCGACACGTAGATCGTTAACAATCGTGGCTACACATTTGCTCCGGCCATCTACAGATGAAGGTATCGCGAGATTTCGGAATCGTTGTCCGACGAGCCGCACTCACGGCCAAGAATGTCGATCTCTCGACGGTTATGGCGGAATTTAATTTGCGGACATACTTTGACGAATCTAGCAATCTGATCTCGCTTGGTCCGTTTTTCGGCGGAGATGCCGCAGACGCGTGTATGAGGTCTTTGGAAAAGCTCGATCTCGCGTACATCGACGATTTTTTCATCTTCGAAGGGTTTGTGCCCGACTGGTGTTCGGTCGAAGTCTTTTGAAACGCAGCCGCCGACGAAATGCTTGTGAGCGGCCATTAAGAGGCGTTCGCCGCGCGTGTCGACCAGACGCTCAGGCGGCATCTCAACCGCCGAGAACGGACGTCCTGCTAGCGCACATGCTTGAGCCGGCGCTGCCCCCCGTGCCAAGGAGTTTGCGAGTTGGACGCGCCACTAACTCGCGCACAGCGGCACCCGTGATGCCGCGCCGTGAAATTCACATTGTCGACGAGAGAGCGAAGACTCGTTTTCGCGTCGTCCAGGTCCACGAGCAGACGAATCGCCCGCTCGCAATACGCGATGCATCAGGTGTGACGGTGATTCTGTGAGTCGTCCGATTTAGAAGCCTGACGCGCAACTGTGCTTCGCCCATGCGGCGGGGCTAGCGTTGGAGCAACGATCGCTGCCCGTCTTGGCATCAACCCTCGCTGGCACGCGAACGTCACCGACTCGTCGACCGGGACCGGCGCTTCGTCGACGTTGACCTGGACGTGGAGGCTTCGAAGTCGCGCGCGAGCATCGCGATGGTGACTTTCGCGAATCTCGCGAGCATGACGGTCTCGGCTTCCTGGAGCGTCTCTGAAAGTTGCGCATTCACCGCCTGTTCGACAAGACATTCCGGGTGATCGTGCGAAACGAGGTCCGAGAAAAGCGGTGGTTCACCGACTGCGCGATAGACGTCCAATAACGTAATGTTCTCAAGCGGTTTGCCCAATACCCATCCGCCGCCGTGCCCCTTTTCTGACGTGACATAACCCATGTCGCGCAGACCGCCAAACAAGCGTCTAACAACGACGGCATTCGTATCCAGCATCTTGCCGAGCGCTTCGGAAGTCAACGGGCCATCCGCATACTTCAGGTGAATCAGCGCGTGCAGGGCCCGTGATATGCGGCTATCGGTTTTCATCCTGGGGGACTATCTCATGAAACATTTGGAGTTGCGTGATAGTGTAGCACGGCGCTATCATGCAACCAGACAAGTTACTTGAGAAGGAGGAAACCTATGTCAGCACATTACGATGTCATCGTGATCGGTGGCAGCTTCGCCGGTCTTTCCGCCGCGATGCAACTGGTGCGCGCGAGACGGCGTGTACTGGTGCTTGATGACAGGCGTCCACGCAATCGCTTCGCACCACACTCGCATGGGTTCCTCGGACAGGATGGCAAGGCGCCAGCCGAGATCATCGGCGAAGCGACAGCCCAACTGGCGGCGTATCCGACCGCGCGGATCGTCGCGAGGGAAGCCAGCACGGCAGAACGTATCGGTGATCGATTTCTCGTCACACAAGGCGATGGGAGCACTTTGAGCGCGGATCGCCTGATTCTCGCCACGGGCGTTCGCGACGAACTACCGTCCGTGCCCGGCCTTGAAGAGCGATGGGGATTTTCAGTACTGCATTGTCCATACTGCCACGGCTACGAAGTAGGAGACAAACGGCTCGGCGTTCTGGCGACACACGCGCTTTCAGTCCATCAGGCGATGCTCGTTTCTGATTGGGGACCGACGACATGGTTCACGCAAGGCATCGTCCAACCGACGCCCGAAGAGGCTGCTCTGTTCGACACCCGTAACGTGCTCATCGAGCGGACGCCCGTCATCGACATAATCGGAGCTTCCCCCAACATAACCGGATTGCGTCTCGCCGATGACCGGGTCGTCGCTATCGATGCACTCTTCGTCGCGCCCCGGACGCGAATGGCGAGCCCACTCGCGACACAGCTCGGATGCGCGTTCGAAGAAGGACCGATGGGCCCCGTTATCCGTGTGGACGAATGGAAGCAGACGAGCGTGCCGGGCGTGTTTGCCGCCGGTGACGCTTCGAGTACCTGGACAAACGCGACGTTCGCATCGGCCGCGGGCGTTGCGGCAGGCGTCGCAGCTCATCGTTCACTCATCTTCGGATCGTAAGCGGTGAAGCCGATTGCTGTCGCTGCACCTCTTGAGGCGAAGCGCACGCCAGGTAGCCTTCCGCTGCCCACGTCCGTCGAACCGGGATCATCGCCTTGGTTTCCCGGACGGCAAATTCCTTTCAGGGACCATTCATAGCGAAGCGGGTTGAGCTCGATATCGCTCATCACATGGAGCATGGTCTGCTCGGCGACTTTCAGCTTTTCCTGCTGACCGCCATTCTGGCAAGCACTGTCGGCGCGTTTCTAATTCCCACGTTCCGGCGTTATTTCAGCCGCGCTGTTGATCACTTTCAAGCAAATCACTCGATCCCTCGTCTGCTACTCCATATCTTCAATCGTGCAGCCGTGGTTCCTTATGTGGGCGACTGCATATTGCGCGGCGATGCCGTTTCATCAGAAACGCGGTGCGTCCTCTGAAACCAGGAGCTGGCACCCCGACATTCTTCGAAATGCCCAGAAACGGTCATCACACTGAAACGCGATGAGTCGCAGCATCGGCTCCGTAAGGGCTGGTGGGAGAAGAAGATGGCGTTGGAGCCGGTTCGCGAGATACGCAGGGACGGTCGCGACGATCTGGAACCGGTCGCGCAATACCTGCGCATGTCGACCGATCACCAGCAGTACTCAACGGAGAACCAGCGCGCCGCGATTTCCGAATACGCCGACAAACACGCCATGCGTGTTGTACGCACCTACGTCGACGAGGGAAGGAGTGGGCTGACCTTCAAGGGGCGCCCAGGCCTCAAATCCCTGATTGCGGATGTGACACAGGGCCGGGCCGATTTCCATGCAGTTCTTGTTTATGACGTCAGCCGCTGGGGGCGGTTCCAGGATGCCGACGAAAGCAGCTTTTACGAGCAGCTCTGCCGCAGGGCGGGCATCCGGATCATCTATTGCGAGGACGATATTGCCAACGATGGCAGTCCGGTCGCCGGGCTCGTTCGCCAGGTGCGCCGGATGGCATCAGGTGACTTCAGCCGCAACCTGTCCCAGAAAGTGTTTGCAGGACAGCGCACGCTGGTGCTGCTCAGGGTCCGGCAGGGCGGCACAGCGGGCTTTGGCATACGTCGTCAGCTTGTTGATGCGCAACGCCAACCCAAGGAAATCCTTGCCTTGCGACAGCACAAGAGCATCCAGACTGATCGGGTCATTCTCGTGCCTGGTCCCTCAGAGGAGGTGTCGATCGTTCTGAACATGTACAGGCGGTTCGTCGGCAGCCACTGGACCGAGCGCCAGATCGCGGGTTACCTGAATGAACAGGGTATCCGTACCGATCTGGACAGACCATGGACCCGGGGGACGGTCCACCAGGTTCTCACGAACGAAAAGTACATCGGCAACAACGTCTGGAACCGGACCTCGTTCCGGTTGAAAATGGAGCATCGGCGAAATCCTCCAGAGGAATGGGTACGCTGCGACGGCGCATTCGAGCCGGTCGTCCCGCTGGCGCTGTTCAGGGCGGCACAGGAAATCATCGCCGCGCGCCACGCCCGCATGACCGATGACGAGATGCTTGATGCGCTGCGTTCGCTGCTCGCGCGAACCGGATTCCTCTCGGGCTGGGTCATCGACGAACATGAGGACATGCCTTCAAGCGGGGCCTATGCCTCGCGCTTCGGTGGTCTGCTGCGAGCCTATTCGCTGGTCGGTTTTCGGCCCGCGCATGACTACCGATACCTTGTGATCAACGAGGCGCTACGCCGTCTGCATCCCTCTGTTGTCGACGAGATTGTGCATGGCATCGAAGCGGCAGGGGGATGGGTCGCGCGTGGCGAAATTGCAGACCTGCTGCTGGTGAATGGCGAATTCACCGTGTCGGTGGTTGTCGTCCGCTGCCGGTCGACGTGCACCGGACGCCGGCGTTGGGCGGTGCATCTCGATCGAGCCCTGATGCCTGACGTCACCATCATTGTGCGCATGGATTCCACGAACACGTTCGCATATGACTATTTCGTGTTGCCATCCATCGACTTCCCCGAGGACGTGCAGGTGCTCAGGGAAGAGAACCACTTTTTCCTTGAGGCCTACCGGTATGACGATCTGTCGATCTTCTATGGACTGAGCGCACGCACACCCTGCAGGGAGGCGGCATGAAAGATGAAGTGGGCGAAACCGTCGAGCTGATCGACGTCGACCGGATCCGGGTACTAAACCCGCGTGAACGTAACCGCCGGGTTCATCAGGAGATCGTGCGCAGCATCGAATCGGTCGGCCTGAAAAGGCCGATCACCGTATGCAGGACTGACGAGACGGCCCATACAGGAATCTATGACCTTGTGTGCGGTCAGGGCCGGCTGGAAGCGTTCATGATTCTCGGGCAGAAGAAGATTCCCGCGCTGGTGATCTCTGCGCCCGAGCGCGAGTGCCTGATCAAGAGTCTGGTTGAAAATATCGCCAGACGCCAGCCACGCGCTGTGGAGGTGCTGGAAAACATTTCGATCCTGCGGCACCGTGGTTATTCGAATGCGGAAATCGGCCGCAAGATCGGCTGCTCTGCTGAGTGGGTCAAGGAAATTGGGATACTCCTTGATCGTGGTGAAAAGCGCCTGCTGGCGGCTGTTGAGGCGGGCCAGATGCCGCTCAGTCTCGCGGTCGATATCGCGCGAGCGCCCGACGCCGAGTGCCAGACCCTGCTCATGGACGCCTATAACCGCAATGAATTGCGGGGAAGGAAGGTCGCCGTCGTCCGCAAACTTCTCGAACTGCGTGCGAAGTCCGGCAAGACGTTGAGCAACAACGTTTCATCCCGTTCGCGTAGCAAAGCCTACAAGCCGGACGAGCTGCGCAGGCTCTATGAGCAGGAGGCCGCCCGGCATCGGGCCGTCGTCAAGCGGGCAGAATTCACGCAGTCGCGGCTGATCGGCGTCATCGAAGCCTTTCGCGATCTGCTGCAGGTCGATGAATTCGTCGATCTGCTCTCAGAGGAGAGCCGTAATTCGATGCCGGAGTTTCTGAAGCTGGCAGCCCTGAGAAAGGACGGAGCGGGAGTCGGTACATGAACATGCTGCAAACCCCGAAGCCCGTTGCATTGGGCTTCGAGCAACATTGCGTACGGCTTGATCTCGCGTGTCTGCGTCCGAACAAGACGCTCTCCGAGGGCGTATGGAAAAGCGTGAAGTACGCGCAGATCCTCGCTTCGGTGAAGGCCATCGGGCTGGTCGAACCTGTCGTGGTCAGGCAGCATCCCGCCGAAGCCGGCGCCTGGCTCGTTATCGACGGCCATGTGCGGCTTCATGCGCTCAGGGAGTGCGGTGTCGGCTTTGCAGTATGTCTCGTCGCGCTGGACGACGAGAGCTTTACCTATAACCGTCACTTCAACGGGATGGCCGCCGTGCAGGTTCACCGGATGATCGTGAAAGCCCTTGACCATGGTGTTCCGGCGGAAGATCTCGCCTGCGCGCTCGGGATATCGCTGGATGCCATCAAGGTGCGCTTTCGCCTGCTCGACGGCGTCTGTGACGAAGCCGCCACCATACTCGGCGACAAGCAGTGTGCGCTCGGGGTGTTTCAGGCACTGAGGAAGATGAAACCGTTCCGCCAGATCGATGCGGCAACACGGATGGTCGACTTTAACAACTACTCGTCGAAGTTCGCTCAGGCCATGCTGGAATCTTCACCACCCGACCAGCTCGTGGAGAGCGGTCAGGTGGTGCCAAAACGTAACGGCTTCGCCGAAGCCAATGCCCGTCTGGAAAAGGAAGTAGCAACGTTGCAGGCGGAAGCCCATCTTTACGATCAGAGCTATGGGCGCGACACGCTGCAACTGATGATGCTGACCAATTATCTCCAGAATTTGCTGGCGGACGCGCGGATCGTGCTGTGGCTGTCCGAACATCGCCGGGACTATCTGGCGATGTTCAAGAAGATTGCAGAAATCAGGACGCTACCGGCTGGCACAAACGACGCATAGCAGGGTACATCGGCAGTTCTCACGCACTCGCGCGCCGGGTTTTATCGGCATGAATGATGTTGAGCTTTCGTGGTTGGATGTCCCTCGCAGGGTTAGCTCGATGTAGGCGTCACGCATTGCCTGTGCTGATCCTCGCTTGTGCGTCAACGGGTGACGCTGTGCAGCTTCCCGGCGCCATGCACTCGCCGCACCGCCTGGGCGTTCGTGCCTGTGTGTCGCGAGCCAGGGCAACGGGTCTATATCCAGGTAGTTAATCAGCATTTGAATATGCAATTCGCATTTTCTGCGGTTTTTTCGCCGAAAAATCGCTGATGTTGCCGATCGTTAACAATGGTGCGTCCCTGTTTCCAGTAACATCCCGTCATTCGCTGTAAGGGGTCAACAAGAACAAACAGGCAGTAGGCAAGATGCACAACGGGGTAAATAACATCGTCCGTGGCGCCATGCAGCGCGCGGCGGCTGCGGACCGGATGCGGTTCATGGATGCGGGGGTAGGGGCAATCCGGCACGGCGCTGTGGCGGCGCGTCACGGCTGCCGTCATGGCGGGCGTGATGTATTTCGCGCCGGCCGTGCTGCTCGCAGACCAGACGGCGCACGCCGCGCCGATCGTCGACCCGCACGCACCGGTTCCGTTCCAGCCAGCCGTCACCCAGAGTTCGGCAGGCGTACCCGTTATCAACATTCCCGCGCCCAATGCTCAGGGGCTGTCCGTCTCGCAGTTCCAGAGTCTCTCGGCGGGCAGCGAAGAGCTGATCTTCAATAACAGTCTCGTGGCGGGCACGTCGCTCACGGGCGGCCAGGTGGGCGCCAACCCGAACCTTGCGGGGCGCGCCGCCTCGACGATCCTGGCGCAGGTGACGTCCACCGGTAGCCAGTACGCTTCCGTGATATCAGGGCCACTGGAGATTTTTGGCAACACCGCGTCTCTGATCATTAGTAATCCAAACGGCATATCCATCCCGGGCGGCACGGCGCTCACCAATATCTCGAACCTCACGCTCACGACCGGCACGCCGCAGTTCATCACGGCCGCGGGTGGCACGGCGACAAGCTATGCCAATGCCGGGGCGCTCGCGTACAGCGTGAACTCCGGCAACATCTCGATCAACGGGCCACCGGGCAACAACGGCACGCCCGGTCCTGGCATTGCCGGTACCGTTGGCAACATCGACCTCATCGGCCAGACCCTCGCGGTCAACGCGCCCATTCAGGCCAGCAACCGCGTCAACCTCATCTCGGGCAACCAGCTCGTCACGCCTACCGCCACCGGTTTTACGGGTACCACGTACGACACCGCTTCCAACGGCACGACCAACACGGCGTCGGCCATCGGCAATGGTGGTGTTGCAATCGACGCGAGCCAGTTCGGTTCGGTCACCAGCGGGCAGGTGTTTATCGTTTCGACTGCCGCCGGCATGGGCGTGAACATGCAGGGGCCGCTTGCCGCCACGGCGGGCAACGCCGTCGTCAATGCGAACGGCGACATCACGGTCGGGCAAACGTATGCCAGCCAGAACGTGAGTCTCACGAGCGCAGGTGCGACGAACATTACCGGCACGGCACTGGCCAACCAGAACTACACGGTCAGCGCGAACGGGGACATCAACGCGACGGGCAGCGTCTCGGCGGGTCAGAGTGCGTCGCTTACCGCTGGTGGCAATCTGAACGCCACGTCGGTGGCTGCGAATGGCAGCACGACACTCAATGCCGGCAACTCGATGACGCTCGGCTCGGTGTCGGGCCAGAGCCTCGCGCTGCAGGCCACAACAGGTGACCTGACGGTGAACTCGGCGCTGAGCGCGCCGGGCACGATTACGGCAAACGCCGGCCAGGATCTGACGATCAATGGCGCTGTGCAGGGCGGCAGCACCGTTACGCTCACGGGCGGGCATAACGCGAGCGTGAATGGCGCGGCGAGCGGTGTTGGCAATACGTCGATTGCCGCGACGACGGGTACGGCGCAGATCACGGGCGATGTCGTCACCAATGCGGCGTTGTCCGTCTCGGCCGGGCAAAGCGCGCTGATCGGCGGGAACGTATCCGCACTGGGAACCCTGAGCGTGACGGCCGCGAACGGTGACGCCACGCTGTCAGGTACGGCGGTGACGCCCGGGGAAATCACGGTACAGTCCGGCGGCACCACGACGCTGGGCGGACAGACCCAGGCGGCCACGGCGAGCGTCCGCGGCGGCAGCGTCGTCGTCAATGGCGCGCTCACCACCACGGGGGATGCGACGCTTGCCGCGACGAACGGCAACCTGACCGGTACCGGTGCCATCGGCACGACGCAGGGGAATGTGAACCTGTCGGCGAGCGGGAACATCGCGTACAGCGGTGCCGTCCAGGGCGGTGCGGCCGTGTCGGCGACGGCGGCTCAGGATGTGTCGCTGGCGAATGTTTCTGCTCCCGGAACGATCACGGTCCAGGCCGGACGCGACGTGAACGAAAACGGCAGTGTCAGCGGTGGCAGTACGGTGGCGCTCAGCGCAGGCCGCAATGCGGCGGTGAGTGGTGCCATCGCCGCAATGGGCAACACGACGATCAGCGCGACGACGGGCACCGCCACCGTGAGCGGCAACCTGCAGTCGAACGGTGCGGCGAACGTCACGGCCGGACAGGGCGTCGCGCTGGGTGGCACGACGCAGGCGCAGGGGGCGGTGACGGTCAGCGCGCAGTCGGGCTCGATCTCGGGTAATGGCAACGTCGCTTCCTCGCAGGGCGCGGTGTCGCTCGCCGCGGGCCAGAACATCGGCCTGACGGGTGCCGTGCAGTCCGGTTCGACGGTCACGGCCACAGCGGGCGGCAACGCTTCGCTCGGCGGCACCCTCACAGCGCCCGGTGCGATTGCCGTCAGCGCAGGGGGTAACGCGACCCTGGGCGGCAGCGCTACGAGCGGCAGCGCGTTCACGGTGACCTCGGGTGGTAGTGCTGCCATCGACGGTTCAGTCGCCTCGGTCGGCGACATGAGCCTCTCGGCGAGCGGCGGCACGCTCTCTACGGGCGGGACGGTCACGACGGCCGGCGCGCTCAACGCAAACGGCCAGCAGGGCGTGAGTCTGGGCGGCACGGTCACCAGCGGCGGCAACGCGCAGATCGGTTCCAGTGCGGGCAGCGTCACCGTGGCAGGCACGCTCTCTAGCCCCGGTACGATTGCGATTTCGGCAGGGCAGGACGCCACCGTCTCGGGCGCGGTGCATAGCGGCAGCGATACGACTGTCGGCGCCGGCGGCAACGTGGCGCTGGATGGCGGTCTCGAAGCGGACGGCACGGGCAATGCCACGGTGAACGCGGGCGGCAGCCTCACCGGCAGTGGGGCCGTCAATGTCGCGAACAACACGACGCTCACAGCCGGCAGCAACATTGCGTTGACCGGCACAATCCAGACGGGCAACAACCTGGCGGCGACGGCTGGCCAGAACCTCACGGTAGGCGCGACAACGGCCGTCGGCACCGAAACGCTCACCGCCACCAACGGCAGCGCGACGCTCGGCAACGCGCTCTCGGGCGGTGCCATGAGCGTGACGGCGGGCATGAACGTCAACGCGCAGGGCACCGTGCAGTCGCTGGGCAACCTCGCGATGAATGCGAACGGCGGCAACCTCACAGCGAACGCAACCGTATCGTCGGCGGGATCGGTAACGCTGAACGCGGGCCAGAGCCTGACGCTGGGCGCACAGACGACCGTATCGAACGATGCCACGCTGACCGGCACGATCATCACGACGCAGGGGCTGGCCGTGGGCGGCAATCTCAGTGCCACCGCGATCAACAGCCTCGACACGTCGGCCGGTCAACTGAACGCGGCCTACAGCGCGAGCGCGCCAACGCTGAGCGTGAACGGCAATGCCACGCTCAACGGGGCGAACGTCACAACCGCCAACGCGGTGATCGGCGGCACGTACAGCGCGACGGGCACCGCGAACCTGACCACAGGCGGCACCGCCGCTTACATGGGCAACGCCACGCTCGCCGGCGGCACGGTGACGAACGTTGGCACCCAGATGGCACAGGGCACTCTGACTGTCTCGGGAAGTAACGTTACGAACCAGGGCGCGCTGTCGTCGCTCGAAACGATGGCGGTGACGGCTGCGAACCTGAACAATTCAGGCACGATCTACGGCCCGACCACGAATCTCACCGTAGCGGGCACCACCGCCAACACCGGTGGCCTGCTGGCAACGAACGCGCTTAATCTCACCACGGCGAACCTGAGCAACACCAACGGGTTGATCTTCGCCGGAGACGTGAACCATCCTACGGCCGCGACGGGTGATACCTCGGTGACGGTGACGGGCGGCAATGGCTCGTACAACAGCACGAATGGCCAGATCCTGGGCCAGAACAGCGTCACGCTGAACCTGCCGAACCAGACGATCGATCCGTCATCCAGCGTATTCGGTACGGTCAACGGCGGCAACGTGTTCAACCTCTCGGCCCAGGCTATCAGTAATTCGGGCACGTGGACGCTGCCGGGCACGACTGTCAACGTGACCGCGTCGCAGGGCATCAGCAACGCGGGAACGATCAACCAGGGCACCGGCTCGCTGACGCTCAACGGTGCGGTGACCAATTCGGGTACCGTCAATGCGAACGATCTGACGATCAACGGTTCGCTCGCGAACGCTGCGGGTGCAACGATCCAGGCGGGCGACGCCTTCACGCTCAACGGCTCAGGCACGAACGCGGGCACGGTTGAAGCCGTGAACGAACTCACGATTTCCGGCACGAGCTACGACAACTCGAACGGGACGACCCAGGTTGGCAACAGCAGCAGTGCAGCTGGTGCCGGCAACATGACGGTCAATCTCTCGGGCGATCTGACCAATGCGGGCGGCACGATCTCGGCCACGAACAATCTCACGATCAACGCGAACAACGTCATCAATTCGGCCGCGACGTCCACCACGACGACCACCTCCACGACGACCGTCGTCAACACACCGCTGCTGATGTCCACCGTGATCGGCACGGAGACCGCTTACGGGGCCGGTAGCGGGGGCGGACAGTTTGGTGGTGGCCTGGAACTGGTGACGGTGACCCAGCCCGTCACGCTGGGTGGGCTGCTCGCCACCACCGGCGAGATTCCCGCGAATGGCTGGAACGGAATCGCGAGCAACCCCGATTGGGGAGGCGCCGACGGTTTCCCGGAAGGTCCCCAGAGCGCGCCGGTCGCGACCTCGGGAACGGTGACGTTCGAGCAGGTCGGAACCCTGGTGGCGGGCGGCAGCGCCGACCTCTGGTTCGTGCAGAACAGCGACATCTCCGGCGCCGCGGCGACGCGGACGCTGACGATCCCGACCGTCACGGAAACCACGACGACCACCGGGTCGTTCGCGGCCAGTTCGGTGATCGCAGCGGGTAACAACCTGAATCTCACGGCGAACAGCCTCAATAACCAGAGCGGAACGATCAGCGCCGGCAACGATGCGAACCTGAACGTGCAGTCGCTCGAGAATAGCGGCACGTCGATTACCACGACCGTCACCGATGCTGTCGATTCCGCGTCGCTGACGGCGTTCATGAACGCCCTGGCATCGATGCAGGCCTCAGGCGGCATCTCGGTCTGGGGGCGCGGGAATTCGAGCGGGCAGTACGGATCCCGCTCGAGCGGCTACAACTCGGGTCCCGCCGCGCCACCGGCGTCCTTTACATTCGATGCGGTCAGCGCGATCGCGATTCCGTCGGTGTCGTCTTCGGTCACGCAGCAGGGAACGACGGGCCAGATCGTGGCCGGTCATAACGTGAATCTCTCGGGCGGCAGTCTTACGAATGGCGGCAACATTGCGGCGGGCAACGACGTCAACATCACAGCGAGCAGCTTCACGAACCAGGGGGCCAACACCGGGACGATGACCACGACGGCCGGTTGTGCGTCGGGGTATTCGGGGTGCACCGCCGGGGCGACGAGCAACAACAACTCGCAGACGTACAGCTACCAGCAGATCAACGCGAACGTCACGGCGGCCAACGACGTCGTCATCGCTGCGAACACGGTCAGCAACACCTACGGGAATCTGGTCGCAGGTCGTAACGTCGTGATCGGCGGCGCAGGCACGACAGCGAGCGACACCTCCGCGACGCCGACGAACCTCGTGCAGGCGGCGAGCGTGACGAACACCTCGGGCGCGATCGAAGCGGGTAACGACGTGGACCTCAACGCGGCGACGCTGACGAACACGATCGCGGCACCCGTGCAGATCCACCAGAACTATGGCAGCGCCACGCCTTTCACCAGTTGTACGCTGAACTGTGAGGCATATGTCGACGTGCAGTCAGCCAGTCCGGCGACGATCACGGCCAACCACAACGTCAACCTGACGGCCGGAACCTTCAGCAATACCGGCAGCCTTGTGACGGCGCTGAACAACGTCACGATCAACGCGACGGGCAGCGCCGCGAGCAGCAACCAGTACCTGTACGCGTATTACCGGGGCGGGTACGACAAGAACAACCCGGCGTCGATCGCGTTTGGCTGCGCAGGGAACACGTCGCTGTGCCAGCAGCTTTACGGCAGCGCCTACGTGTCCGGCGACACGCAGAATCCGCCGGGGCTGCCCGATGCGGTGGGACTGCCGGATTTCGTGCCGGGGACCATCCAGGCGGGCAACGCGCTGTCGGTGAATTCGCCGACGCTGACCAACACGGGTAACGTGATCGGCCAGACCGTCAGCCTCACGGGCGCAACGCTGGTCAACGGGCTGACGAACCCGACCGTCTATACGCCGCCGCCCGCTGTTTCGGGACAGGTGATTACGCTGGGACCACCGGCCGTTCCGGCCAGCGCTGCAACGACGGTCAACAGTGCGGGGCTGCTGACGAACATGGCCGGGCAGCCGGTGTCCGTGACGGGCACGGCAGGGCCGCCCGCGAACCTGCCGCTGGGTACGACCACGGTGGGCAGGCCGGTCGCGCCCGGCAGCGTTACCGTGAACGCGCCCATCGGCGCCCAGGCCGGTACGGCACAGGCGGAAACGGCTAACGGTGTGGGTAACGGCACTGCGGTGCAGACCGTCGGCAGTCAGACGGAAAACGTGACGTACCTTGTAAACAGCCCGGCTTCGGCGGTGACGGATGACGTTTCGCCTGCGGCGCTCCTCGCGAAGTTGCCCGCGAGCCTGCAACCCGATACGACGCAGTTTTACTACGATCCGTACACGCAGGCGCAGCAGGTCGAGCAGGCTGCGCTTGAGGAGACGGGCCAGTCGAGCTTCTACAGCACGACCAGTGCGACCGACAGCACCGGTCAGGCGTCGATCAACAACCAGGATACGGCGGCGCTCTATGGCGCGGCGCTCCAGTACGCCGAGCAGAACAACATTGCGCTGGGCACGCAGTTGAGCCAGCAGCAACTCGCGCTCGTGAATGCGCCGATGCTGTGGTACGTCGAGGAGACCGTCCCCGAGCCGGGATGTACGGCCACGGGTAACGCATCCTGCCCGACGGTTCAGGCGCTGATGCCCGAGGTGCTGCTGCCGCAGAACTTCGCGACGGTGAACGCGGACGGGACGATCACCGGCACGAACGTTACGCTCAACTACGCGAACAGCATTCTCAATACCGGTTCGATCTCGGCTTCCGGAACACTGACGGTCAACACGGGCACGCTGACGAACGAGCAGCGCTCGACCAACGTCGGGGACATCTACCAGGACGTGAGCACCGGTCTGGCGGCCACCACGGGTACCGAGGTGCAGCAGGGCGGCTACATGACCGCCGCGAACTACGACCTGAACGCAGACGCCATCAACCAGATCGGCGGCGCGCTCGAAGTCACGAACGCGGATGGCAGCGAGAACACGGCTGCCACCGCGCAACTCCTCACGAACCTGAAAAGCCAGCTCGGCAGCAGCTTCACGCAGAGTACCGTCAGCAACGATCTGACCACCTCGATGGTCTACACCAATAGCGTTGGTCTGGGGGGCGAGATCGCTGCGATGGTGGCGGCGGTGGTGGTGTCGATCGTTACTGCCGGTGGTGCCGCGGCAGCAATGAGCACGACCCTGGCACAGATGACGCTGGGCCAGGCCATGATTGTTGCTGGTGTGAGCGGCATGAGCGGAAGTCTCGCCAGCCAGTTTGTTGCCGGCAATGGCATCAACATCGGGTCGGTCCTGGAGGCGGGCGCGATAGGGGTGCTCACCGCTGGCCTGACGGATGGCATCACCTATAACAGCTCAACCGGTTCGTTTGGACTTGGCAATCTCGATCAGGGGTTGAACAGCCTGCCGCAGAACACCAGCACGTTGGGGCAGCTGGCAGGTATCAGCAACGTTGGTAATGCCCTGACGGGAACCGTGTCGCAAGCGGGAGAGGCAACAGCGCAGAGCTTGCCGGAAGAACTGGCTGCGTTAGGTGCAACCGCAACGATCAGTGCGGGGGTACAGACGGCGATTGCAGGTGGCAGCTTCCTGACCAACCTGGAAAGCAGCGCTGCCAGCGATGCGTCTGCCGCTGGTGCGTACGCAATTGGTAATGAGGCGCCGACGCTGACGGCAGATCTCGGCCCGGTGGGTGGCGAACTGGCCTACGTTGGTCTGCATTCGGCTCTAGGCTGCGCCGCGAGCGCGGCCGAAGGCACGGGTTGCGGTGGCGGGGCGATTGGTGGGGCGGCGAGCGCAGCGTTCTCGTCGGATTTTATCAGTGCAATCGATCCGACTGGTGCACCGCTGGATTCAGGCCAGCAGGCGGCAGTGGCTGGATTCGCTACGTTGCTGGGCGGTGGCCTCGCCGGCCTCGCGGGCCAGAACGTGACTGCTGGCGCAATGGCCGCGCAGAACGAGGCGTTGAACAACGACACAGCAAGTGCCGCTCATACGGCCTATGCGGCACAAAATGGTGGACTCGGCAGCGCAGCGCTGGCTGTAGCCTACTCGTTGATGCCGTGGTTACCGGGTAATCCGGCAACACAGGCAATCGGCTCTGGTGTTTCCTCGACGGTCCAAGGGCTGATTTCGAAGATCCGGGCGAACTACGGGGGGCAGACGCCACCGGCCGATCCCAATAATCAGCTATCCGGCTCGAACGGCGGTGGTAACAATACCCCACCGACAGCGGGTGCGGTGGTAACGCCCGCACCGTGTCTGGCTGGCCCGGGCGCGTGTGGGATGGTCGTGAGTCCCGTTGTTACTCCCGGCGCACCGATATTGTCGAGCGGAAACAGTGGCGACGAAGGCGGTTCGACAAGTGATCAAGGACCTTCTACAAGCACAGAAGGGCTGACACCGTTTCAGCGCGGGATACAATTCCAAGATGACGCACTATCGGCGCTCGGGGTGCCGGAAAACACAGATCGTATTACGGTTACGTTGCCAAATGGTTCCCCGGTGACGGTTATTCCCGATGCCTTGGACGGTTCAACGATAGTGGAAGTCAAAGATGTTACGAATCTGTCGAATTCCAACCAATTCAGAGGCTATCTAGCGACAGGCAATCCGATTCAACTCATTGTTAGCCCGAACACGCAGTCGATTTCGCAGCCGTTGCAGAATCTCGTCAACAGCTCAGGTGGATCGATTCGAATCTTCAATCCAGCAACTGGATCTTTCAGCCCGTGGATATCGAAATAGCAGGTGCCGTGTGAAATTTAAGCTTCCGGTGAGTGTCAACGTGCTGAGTCCGCTGGCGTTTAGACGGCCAGAGGATTTCCTCTATGCCGTGCAGACGTTTCACGAACTATTGCCCAGCATATCCCCCGACAAGTGGGGCTGGTGGGAGCCCCTTGATAGGGACTTCGATGGTCAAGATCTGGATAGGCTTATCCCGGACAGTGGGAACTGTGAGACAGTCTATTGGCAGCGCAGGAAGCGACCAAAGGCTGAAGGTTCTTTCGCTGTTCGATGGAACAGCAAATCCCCCAAGGTTCACGATACGCATTCGAATATCAGTTTCAGCGTCGAACTTGGGCAGGTCGAACAAGCTGCACTCGTCGCTTACCTGAAGCTATCAAGCTTGCGCGCGAATGCGGATTTTGCATTAGTTGATGTGCTGGCCGAGCAGGACAGAGACTTCGCTATCGAGAATGGATCAGCACCCTTTGGCGAGCGTTTTATGGTGGTGACGCACCTCTTACGGCATTGGCTTCCCGACGTTTTCTGGGGCACCGTCTTTGGGCCAGCGTACGTGAGGCTATTTGGGAAAGATCTGTTGTTATCTGCCCCAGCCTACGCTGTAGAGGAGCTAGGGCCAGAAATGGTTTATGTTCAGCTAACCGAAAGGATGGCGGACGTTGTCGAAGACAATCCAATAGTGAAAGCCCGCCGCAAGCTCTTCAAAGATCACTTTGACAGTAACGCGTTCTTTGTTTCTGGCCAAGGTTACGATCGCCTGCAGCGAGGTCCGATCGGAGATGTGTTCACGGTGCCGAAATTTGACCTAATCGCGGATTAATTGAGCAAGTAGACGCGATGAAGTCGCGTCAGCGATGGTTTTCGGCCACAAACAACACGTTGATGTTCTCTCAAATCAAGACTGGTCCGTGGCTTGGCGAGGTCGGCGGCTCCGCGCGCACGAAAAGATCATTGCCAGAATACGACGGTCTGGACGACAAGCCATTCGGGCCGCGGCAGTCCAGAACCGTCTGGAACAGAGCGAGCATCAAAGCCGAAAATCCGGCCCGGGTCGCATGGTGGGTTTGTGACTATTGAAGCCCGGAAGGAAAGCAGGGCCTTCGCTGCGCAAGGCAACTGAGGCGACTTTGGGTATGGAAACGGCAGCATGGCGTTGATGAAACCGCCGTTAATGTAGGACTACAAAAATGTATAAATACGGCTTCTTTCGACTACGGGGTACACGGTTTCGGTTTCGCCTTGCAACCGGCGCGCTGCTTGCGCTGCTCGTCAGCCGGGCCTGGGCCACCGGCATGGTAACCGGCGGCGGCACCGCGACGAGAATTTCTACGGCGGCCAACGGCCACCAGACAGTCACCATTGCGCCTGCTGTCGGCGGCGTCTCGAACAATACGTACTCGTCGTTCAACGTTTCATCAGCCGGCGCAGACCTGAACAACGTCGGCGTGAACGCCAACACAATCGTCAACCAGGTCACGAGCACGAATCCGTCGCTGATTCAGGGCGCGATTTCCGTGCTCGGCCCGCGCGCGAACGTGATCATCGCGAATCCCAGCGGCATCACGGTAGACGGCGGCTCCTTCGTGAACGCTGGCCACGTGGTTCTGTCGACCGGCGAAGTGAGCTTTAACGACATCACACCCGCACCGGGCCAGACCCAGCGTAACGTTGTGCTCACCACGAACCGGGGAGCGATCACGATTGGCCCGGGCGGTCTCTCCGGCACGCTGGTCAATCTCGACCTGATCGCAAAGCAACTGAACGTCAACGGCCCGGTCACCAACAGTTTCACCAGTTCGACGGGCGGCATCCGCGCGCTCATCGGCAGCAGCACGAGTCTCTACGACACGGCATATTCTCCTTCGGACAACAGCCACGACTGGCTCACCAGTTCGACGCCGTCCAGCGCGACGAACCCCGGTATCGCGGTGGACATCACCGCAGCGGGAGGCCTGACGGCCGGCCGCGTGCAACTCATCGTCACGGACCAGGGCGCCGGCGTGCGCAGCGCGGGAGCGATCTACGCCACGGCGGGCGATGCCACGGTGCAGGCCAATGGCGACATCACGACGTCTGGCGGCTCCATCACCGCGGCGAACGACGTATCGCTGACGGCAGGCGGCGCGATCGGCATGCAGGGAACGCAGATCCAGGCGAGCGGCGACATCTCGATGACAGCGGGTGGTGCGATGTCGCTGGCCGACGGACAGATCGAGGCCGATGGCAACGTCGGCCTCACCGCGACCGGCGCACTGTCGGCACAGGGCATGCAGGTGGGCGCGTCGAACAACACAACGTTTAACGCAGCCAGCATCACGATTGCCGACGACGCTACCGGCCCGTCGAAGATCACCGCCGACAACGCTCTTGCGCTGACCACTTCCGGCGATATCAGCAATACCGGCAGCGAGCTGCAGGCCGGACTGATTTCGGCGAGCGGTACGGCCAGTGGGGGCGACCTGACGCTGAACGCCGGCGGCAGCATCACGAACCTCTCGGATGCGACCAGCCTCGGCATCCTGTTCGCCGCCAGCGGTGCGGCAACGCTGAACGCCCAGGGCAACATCACCAACGACAACGCCCGCATCCTGGCCAACGGGGCAGTCACGCTCGCGGCCCAGGGCGACGTGAACAACGTCATCGATCACACGGGTGGAGTCGACGGCGGCGCGCCGGTTGCCTACTCGTCCGAGGGCGGCCGCTTCCTGTTCTTCCAGCACACGTCCAGCGGCTTCAACATCGACTACGGCACCGTCACGGAGCCCGACCAGCTCGCGTACATCGCCTCGACGGCGGGCAACGTCTCGGTCTCCGGCCGCAGCGTCACGAACTCGGGCGGCATTATCCAGTCGGACGACGGCAACATCACGATCAACGCGCAGCAAGCCTTCACTAACGCGGCGGTGTTCGCCGGTCAGGCGGGCTATTCGGAAAGCTGCTTCATTTTTTGCCATGGCAACGCATCGAGCGACGTGACGCCCTACGGCGGCGCGATCCAGTCTGGGCAGAACGTGTCCATCACGGCGGGTACGAGCGCGACGAACACGGGCGGCAACGTCTACGCGCAAGGCAATCTCGCGGTAAGCGCGCCGGTCACCTACGCAACCGGTGTGCTGGGCTATTCGGCGATCAACCAGGACCACGGTTTCAAGGCGTTCTTCGGCAGCACCTGGGCTGAGATCATCGCGACCGACGTCGGGGGCGGATTCACTGCCGACGGTCTCGTGACGCTCACAGGCGACGCGACCATCAACGGCGGCTACATCTCGGGCGGCAAGGGCACGAGTGCGACGGGCGGCATCACGACCGTGCGTGCACCGTCGACCACGCCGGTCGTGATCGGGCAGCACCTGGGTCTTACGACGTGGTGGTGGTACTGAGCATGCAGACGAAGAAAGTCTGGCGGCGTGCCGCATTGCCTGCGGCGCTCGCCGTTTCAACGAATATCTTTGCCCAGACGCCGCCGCCGGTTGCACCGCCCGCCGTTCCGCGCCCGATCCAGGACCCGGGCCTGCAACTGATCGACCAGCAGCGTGCCGCCGCCCAGCAGCAGCAACTGGCCCAGCCCCCGGCACAGGTGAGCGTGGCGCCGCAGGGCAGTCAGAACATACTCGACGTCCCGCTGGATACACCAGTCGACCAGATTGCCGAATCGGGACCGACATTCCGTGTCGCGCACATCGTGCTTGCCGGGCCGAAGGGTGAACCGCCCGCAAAGACCGCTGTTTCGAAAGCAAGGCTCGATGCCGTCATCGCCGCATTTACCGGTCATGAACTGGGCTCCCGGCGAGTGAACGTGCTGCTCAGGCGGTTGACCGATGTCTACGTTTCGGCCGGCTATGTGACCACGCGCGCGCTGCTCGGTCCACAGAATCTCGCTTCGGGTACGCTGGCGGTCACCATCGAGGTGGGCCGCATCGAAGCCTTCACGGTCAACGGCAAGCCTGTCCATCGCCTCGCGACGAACGAGCCGTCGGCAGGTGGAGGGTGGTTCACCGACGAAGGCTACGAGTCCGCGTTTCCCTCCGATCCGGGCGACCCGCTGCGCCTGTCCGACATCGACCAGGGCGTGGCGCAGATCAACCGCATGCGGCGCAACCAGGCCAGCGTCCAGATCCTGCCCGGCCAGACCGTGGGGGACTCGGTGGTCGCGATCAGCAACCCGCCCGGTGACAGCGTGTACGGCACGCTCGGTGTGGATACCTACGGCGCACAGGCGACCGGCATCACGCGCTACCGGGCTGGCATCGAGGCCGACAACCTCATCGGCCTGCAGGAAGTCCTGAGCCTGAACTACATCGACAGCCTCGAGAGCAATGCCCTTGTCGGCTCGTTTGCGGTTCCGTGGGGCCGCAACACGTTCAGCTATACGCTGTCCGATTCCGAGTACCAGCAACTGGTCGGTACCACCGCGCTCGAGTACGGCCGTACGCTCAGCCACATCTTCGGGTGGAACTACCAGCTCGGGCGGACGGTGTCCGACCTGACGGCCATCGACGCGACGCTGTCGTGGATGCGCACGGACCGGAGTTATCGTCGGAAGTGGTGTATGCGGCGTAGGGAGGAGGCAGGAGAAGGCGGT
>NZ_JBANLK010000030.1:0-87185 GCF_054968425.1 Paraburkholderia sp. AV2 | reverse complement strand
AACAGGTTGCGTTACGGGTTAACAGCCCCTACGAACTCTTTTTGAAACCGTTTCTTAGTGCCATCATGCGGATCTCCGTCCCGTGCGCGGAAAGTGCGCGCTACCTGCCATAAACCCTGAAAACACCGCTATGCAGCAAGACCGACGCGCCGCGCGTCGCTTTGATGAGCGTGGCCGCCGTCTCCTCGATGGCGCGGCGATGGGTGCAAAATGCCTCGACGAGATCCGCCTCGCCGATCGATGACGCGCCGAAATGATCTTCGAGCGCCTCGGCGGTAATGCCGCACTGGATTCGCTCGCCGTCGACCTCGGCGGGAAATACCAGCGTGTAGCACTCCGAATCGTATGCGGGAACCGTCCGCGGAAACGAAATGTCCATAACCTGCCCCCTTGCCTGTGCCGACGGCAAGCCATCTGCTTGCCAATTCAATTCAGGATAAGGTCGGGCAGGGGGCGGCCGTTGACGCATATCAACTCAATGCACACCGTTCGCCGCCGCGGGGCCCGCGCGTTGCGACGTCTGTGGCACGAGCAGCAGCGGCAACACCGTGCGCTGCACAACATCGGCCGCGATGCTGCCGTAGCGCTGCCGCCCGCTCGCGTGGCCGCCGCGCGGCCCCAGCATCAGCAGGTCGGTATGCCACCGCCGTGCCGCCTCCGCGATTGCGTGCGAGACGTCATCGCTGTCGTGCCGCGCCTCGAGGACGACGGCGTCGAAGTCTTCGGGATGCAGCGCGGCCACCGGATCGCATGCGAGATAAGCCACCCGGACCGCCACACCCGGCGTGGCAATCCGCGCGGCTTCCCGGACGGCGAAGGCCGACTCGGCGCTCCCGTCGCTCGCGACGAAAATGCGCCGCGGCGGCACCTGGCATCGACGCGCGAAAGGCGTGGGCAACGCCAGTACCGGACAGTCCGTCGAGCCCGCAAGCAAGACCAGGCTATCCGGCGAACCGATCGCCAGTTCCGCCTCGGAGCCACGCACTGCGCACGCAAGCGCTTCTGTCTGCGCGGCACCAGGCTCCGCCTGAAGGATCTCGTTGTCCGCCTCGATTCCGTGCCGCGCGAGTGTTTCGCAAGCGGCGTCGACAATTGCGGCCAGACTGATCCGTCTGTACAGGAACCGGGCATTCCCGGACTCGTTGTCCTCATTCGGGAGCGAGGACACAAGACCTGCAATATGAACTCGCGCGCCTCTTCGCGCCCAACCCGCCACGTAGCCGAGCAGCGAAGCGGCATGTTCGCTCCCGGTCATCAGGACAACGATGCGCGAGTACGGCGCAACGACCGGCGTATACGTTGATTTTTGGCCCCAACGCCTCATTCTTGACTCCCCCGCTCGATGCGCACCGCCGCCCCGTCATGGCTTCAGATTTTTATTCGATCTGCAGGCGCTTTGGCCCGGCAGGCACCTTTTCGGCATGTGCCTGCACCTTGCTTGCTGCATGTCGCAACGTGCGCCGTATTCAATCTAAGAACACCCGGATTTTTCCGATTGATCTGCCTCAATGTCCTGGCTTGTGTGCCGCGCTCCGGCGCCATTCGTGCCCCAACAGACGCTTGACTTGAATCAACGGTGAAGGACTGCCCGTTTCTAGACTCATATCACTTCGTTGCCCGCGTTGGGCTGGGCCGCGATCGCTCCCCTATCGTGCTGGAGATCTGCCATGACCTACAAGACCCTGACGGTTCATCTGGATACGAGCAAGCGCGTCAGCGCGCGGCTTTCGCTCGCCTTGAAGCTCGCGCGCACGTACGGCGCGCATCTGAACGGACTGTTCGCCGCCTTCGAGCCGCAGCCGCGCGAGTTCTACGTCATGGCAGGCACGGCCGGCTACTACGACGAACACCGCAGACTCCGGGCAGAACAGCGCGGGGCAATCGAGCGGCTGTTCCACGCCGAGCTTGCGCGCGCGCAGGTCGAGGGAGGGTGGATTGCCGCCGACGCGGACCCGATCGCCGCCCTGACGCAGCACAGCCGGACCGCCGATCTGACGATCCTCGGACAAGCCGATCTGAACGATCCGGGCGCCTACGTCGCCGACCGCTTCGCCGAGACGGTCATCCTGGGCGCCGGCGGACCGGCGCTCGTCATGCCGCATACCGGCAACTTCGAATTGATCGGCGAGCACGTGCTCATTGCGTGGAACGGCAGCCGCGAGGCGGCGCGCGCCGTGCACGACGCGATTCCCTTCATCGCGCGCGCCGCACGCGTCACGATCGCAGCCGCTTTGACGACCTTCACCCCCGATCCCACCCAGGCTTCGTGCACGGATCTGGCGGCCATGCTCGCGCGCCATGGCGCGACGAAGGTGAACATCGCCCACTTCGACCGCCACACCCCCGAAACCACGGGCGACGCCCTGCTCAGCTACGCCGCAGAGGGTGGCTACGACCTGCTCGTGATGGGGGCCTACGGGCACGCGCGGCTGCAGGAAATGGTGCTTGGCGGCGCGACGCGCACGGTCCTGGCCACGATGACGCTTCCGGTGCTGATGTCGCACTGAACCGTCATGAACGCGGTTCCCGCTTTCCCGTATCGGCAAACGCAAATCGTCGGAGTTGAAGGCCAGCCGTCCGGGAATCGCACGCTCCCCGGCGGCCAACCCGCGCCGGCTTTTACATGGGCGCGAAATACGTGGGATAGCCGAGATGATCCTCAATGCCCTTCACGCCGGGGACGCGTTCGGCGCAAACGCGTATGGCCTTGCGCTCCTCCTCGGAATTCACCGTGCCCCAAAGGTGGACAACGCCGTCCTTCACGACGACGTTCTCAGCCGCCATGGCCCATCGATGGCCGCCAAGCGCATGCAGCACGCTCTCGCGTAGGGCTGCGTCGGCAGCCACAACCTCGGGACCGGCCTGCGCCGCGCGCGCCAGAGCGCTCACCAGGTTCGAGCGGCTCACGATGCCGAGCAATCTCCCATCGGCGGTAACGGGCACACGCTTGATGCGATGACGTTCCAGCACGTCGGCGACTTCGGCCAGCGACGCGGTCGGGATCACGCAGACGACATTTTCCGTCATGAGGTCGCCGACCTTCAATGCATGTTCCTTCAGGTACTCTGTCGCGAGCTTCCGGTTCGAAAACAGGAACTCGGCCAGCCACGAACGCTGCGGCTTGCCCGTTCCTGTCTCGACGCGGCGCAGCAGATCCCCCTCGCTCAGGATACCGACGATGTTTCCGTCTTCGTCGACAACCGGCAACCCGCTGATGTGATGCTGCGCCATCAAGGTCGCGGCTTCGTGAACGGTCGCGGTGGAAAGTACTGAGACGACGTCCGTCGTCATGATGTCCGATACTTGCATGAGCTTCCTCCCGGATATGAACCAACACCTGGACGCCACTCAATGTAAGCTTCGGAGCCGGTGTTATCTTGATATTGATCAATCAAGACCGCATGGAGCGAAACCCGCACCTTCATCTTCCAACGACAAAATAGAGACTTTCCATCCCGACGGAATCAGCACAGCCGCCACCAGGCAATCTCCAGTCTCGTGACGGCCTTCGTCACACCTTCCTGACAAATTCGGACTTCAGACTCATCGCGCCAAAGCCATCGATCTTGCAATCGATATCGTGATCGCTGTCTACGAGGCGGATGTTCTTCACCTTCGTGCCCATCTTGATCACACCGCCCGAGCCCTTCAGTTTCAGGTCCTTGATGACCGTGACGGTGTCGCCGTCCTGCAAGATGTTGCCTGCCGAATCGCGATAGACCTTGCCGGCCGTTTCAGCCGGATCGGCCGTTGCGTTCGTGGCTCCGTTCGCAGCCCATTCGTGGGCGCACTCCGGGCAGATGTAGACGTTTCCATCTTCGTACACGAACTCAGAATTGCATTTCGGGCAGGGAGGTAATGCGCTCATGTGTTATTCCTGGTGCCAGGCCCTGGCGTTCGCCACCTGGTGAGTCACGGATGCCGGCAAGCATCGCGCGAGTTGGATAAGGCCCGACAGATTCGTGGATCAGGAACCGCTCGGACATGATAATCAAATTATAATATATCCCGGGCACCGGAAGTGGATCGAGTCGCCCCCCGGCCTGACGGCACACGCCTCATGGAATTCCGGCGTGCCCCCGGCAGAGCGCGTTCGTCATCGCCCGCATGAGGAATTCACGCAGCAACGTGTCACATCACGGCACGGAAGAGGAAACGGAAAGGAGGTTCGCGCAGCGGAGGAGCGTGCGTGTGGACACGAAAGGCCACACGGTCTGCACGCGGTAGCGCGATTACTGCACGCCAATCGGGCGAACCTCCGCCCAATCGGCGTTTCATTCGACTACGCTCAGAACGGCTGGCCGAAGAACCCGCCCGGCGCCAGTTGCACGCCGCGCAGCACCTCGCCGAAGCCGGCGGTGCGCAGCGTGACGAAGTGCTCCTGCGACGTGCCGGACGTCGACGTCTTGCTCAGTACGTCACGAATCGCGACGAGGCGGTTCGGGTCCGCGCCCGTGTCGCCGTTGCCGCTCGTCGTGGAGGTGATCGCCCAGATCGTGACCGTGCCGTCGTGGTCCACATGACCCGTCAGGTTACGCAAGCCATCCGTGGCCGGCGCCCAGGGCAGGCCCGTCGCGGCGTTCGTGCTGGTCGGATAGCCCGGCACCGTGTACGGCACGCCGAGATCCAACCCGTTCTGCAGCGTGTATGCGAGCTTCCACGACTTCGAGCCTGCGTTGTACACCCACTTCTGCAGGCCGGCGGTGGTTTGCATCCTGGCGTGCGTATAAAGATCGGTGCCGCCCGCATAACCGTCGCCTTCGTCGGCGACATAGAGCGTGGTCGCGTTGGCGAACCAGACGCCGAACGGATAGGCAAGCGTCGTCGCCGTCTTGTTCGGCGTGGACGGGAAGCCCGCGAGGATACACACGTTGTTCGGCAGGCCGTTCGACTGCAACGTCGCTGAGTTGTAGGCGAGCGGCGTGGTCGGCAGCTTCGCGCCCGCCACCGGTACGCCCACGCCCGACGGGCATGCCGTGCCCGTCGTGTCGACGAAGTACACCGTGTTCACGCCGTTGCTGCCGCTGCCCTTCGTGAAGTACACGACGTTGTTGTACACGGTCAGGCCGCGGAAGTTGTCGTCCTTGCCCACCTTGTCGGCCTTCGCGCCGAGCTCCGTGACCGAGAAGCTCGCCAGCGGCGTCGGCGTGGTCGGCGACTGTTGCGCCTCGTGCTGATTCGTCGCCTCGATGAACTGCGAACCGGCACCGAGAATCACGTTCGTCGGCTGCGGATTCGAACCGTTGCCCGCGTTGCCGACCGTGTAGTAAAAGCCCTGACCGTTGCTGTTGTTCAGAACCGCGGCGCGGCCGTTGTTGCCGCTATAGGCGTTCGTTTCCGTGAAGGTGAAATGCCCTGCGCCGTCGAGCCGCGCGACGGCACGATAAAACGCCTGGCCGTCCGGATTCGTCGGATCGTTCGCACCCGGCGTGTTCGCGTTCGACACGTCGATCGTGTTGACCGGTGCGACATAACCCATGAACGTCAGATAACGTCCATCGCTGGAGAGATTGAGCGCAAGTTCGGACTTCGAACTGAAGCTCGTGACCATCTGGTCGCCACCCTCGCTCGGATGCAGATTGTTCGGCACTTCCAGCGTGCGAACGACCTGGCCGCCAGGCGTGATGGTGTCGAGGAAGATTCGAGCCGTGACGCCGAAGCTCGCATCGTAGAGCACGTTGTTCCAGACGTAAGGATACGTCCCGTCATTCGTCGCGCCGTTACCGGCCGAGCAACCGGCCTGCGTGTTCTGGCAGTTGGGCGGCAGCACTTCGCCCGTCTGCACGTTGCTCGAAACGTTGTCGTACACGCTGCGGCTTACCACGAGGAAGCCGGGGCCGCCGAAGAACGGGCCCGGCATCTGGGCAAAAACACCGGTGCTGGCGAGAGCGAGGAAAAGAAGCGAAGCGCGAGTTGCGCAACGGGGAAGAAAGCGGGGGGATGCGATGGCCATCTGTAACGTCTCCGTAAAGGATTTGAGAACATCTTGTTCGGACGAACGGGAGGTCAATCAACGTTACGGTAACGGCACCGCGTGAAAGTTTCGTTGCAGTCGTGTAAGGATTCCATAATGGTGCTATGAAAGCTTGAGCCTGCAATTTGATCAGGAAACCTTATTGAAAATCACGCCCTCCCGGCTGGCGATTCGGGCGGCGACAATCTCGCGCCGCAAAAAAACAAGCCGCGGTCGAAGACCGCGGCTCGATTGCAAACTTCACCAATCAGCATGCACTACCTACCGGCCGTCCCGTCGCCCCCCGGCTCGAGCTGGCCGCCCGGAATCACGCCTGCGAGTCGGAACTGTCGGCCTGCTGGGCGCTGTCGTCTGCCGGCTGTTGCTCGTCTTCCTTCTTCTTTTCGACCATCGACTCCAGCGCGCCCGCGCCTTCAAAACCCGCCACGGCCGCCGCGGCCTTCGTCAGGAAGCCCGCGTCCGAATCGACCTTCTCCGTCGCCTCCACGGCAGCTACTGCGCCGGCAACCTTACCCACTTCGTCCAGAATGCCCATACGATCCTCCACTTGAATGACTGACTCGATCCGCAGACTCGCCCGCACGCTCACTACACCGTGCCGGCCGCTACCCTTCGCACGCCTTCGCTGAACGCGCGTGAGCGTCCATTCTCGGCGTCCGGAGCGCGCGCATCAATCACAATTCACACAACGTGACAATATTTAACTATTGAAATGTTGCGATGCGTCAATCATCGGACTAGACTGGTTTTTGTCTCCTCCATGTCTCCACTGACATGGTTCAAGCCCGCCCCGCAGCGGGCTTTTTTTCGCCCCCGAACGGTGCAGCGAGTCCGGGAAACCATGCCTGTCCTTACATAGACTACATGACCGGTAAGGGATGGGATGAGCGCTCGCAACTGAATATCGTTGTGCACACGGCAAGGTCGAAGCCATCGACCAGGGCGCCGTGATGAACGCACACGATTCAGGAGACGCGCATGACTCAACCCCAGGTGATCACGCTGACCCGTTCAGGGTCGCCGGCCACGCCACGCAACTGCACCTTCGACACCCGCGACTGGGAGATTCTGAGCCGCTACTGGCATCCCGTCGCCTTTGCGCATGACGTGGCCGAAAAACCGCTCGGCGTCACGTTGCTCGACGAGCCGCTCGTCCTGTTTCGCTCAGGAGAACGGATTGTCGCGGCGCGCGACGTTTGTCCCCATCGCGGCGCGCCGTTGAGCCGGGGGTGGGTCGACAACGGCAATCTCGTTTGCCCGTACCACGGCCTGGAGTACGGAGCGAGCGGCAAATGCAACCACATTCCCTCGCAGCCCGAAGGCCCGATTCCCGAACGGCTTTGCCTCACCACGTACGCGGCGCAGGAAGCCTATGGCCTCGTATGGGTCTCGCTCGGCGGCGGCGAGCTGCCGTTGCCCGATTTCCCGGCGTGGAACACGGAGGGATATCAGCAGATCCTCCCGCCCTCGATCGACATTCGCGCCTCGGCGGGACGGCAGACAGAGGGTTTTATCGACGTCGCGCATTTTGCCTGGATCCATCACGACAGCTTCGCGGACCGCAGGAATCCCGTGGTTCCGCAATATTCGGTCGAGCGGCGCCCCAACGGCCTGCGCGCCGAGTACGCCAGCACGGTGAGCAATTTTCCGAAGTCGATGCAGCATCGCGCGCCGGAAGGCTTCCTGTGGCGCCGCGTATTCGAGGTCGACGTGCCGTTCTTCGCGAGGCTCACGGTCCATTTCCCCGAAAACGGACGACTGGCGATTCTCAATGCCGCCAGCCCGGTTTCGGCACGCCTCACGCGTCTCTTCGTTCCGATTGCACGCAATTTCGACCAGGACTTGCCGCTCGACGACGTCTACGCGTTCAACCGCCAGGTGTTCGAGGAGGATCGGGCCATCGTCGAACTGCAGTGTCCCGAGGACCTGCCGATCGACCGCGCTCAGGAAGCGCCGATACTCGCGGACCGTTCCTCGGGCGCCTACCGCCGCGCGCTCGCGGAGATCGGGCTCGGTCAATCGTATGTCCGTTGATGCGGGCCAGAGAGGAGACGCGATGAAAATCTGGGAATGCGTAATTTGCGGCTTTCGCTACGACGAAGCCAAAGGGTTGCCCGACGAGGGGATTGCCCCGGGCACGCGCTGGGAGGATGTCCCGGACGACTGGATGTGTCCGGACTGCGCGACGGGCAAGCACGACTTCGAGATGCAGGTGGTGACGGCATGACGCAAAACATACACCCTGCTACCCGATCCGATCCCGTCGTGATCGTCGGCACGGGCCTCGCCGGCTATACGGTGGCGCGTGAATTGCGCAAGCTCGATACGCAAACGCCCGTCGTCATCGTGAGCCGCGACGACGGCAGCTTCTACTCCAAGCCCGCGCTCTCGAATGCGCTCGCGATGAAGAAGGCGCCACGCGAGCTGGCGAGCTTCGACGCCCAGACGATGGCCGCCCAACTGGGCGCGCGCGTCTGGACCCATCGCCATGTCGAACGCCTCGTGCCGGACGAGCACGCGATCGTCGTCGACGGGCAACGGCTGCGCTATCGCGCGCTGGTGCTTGCCACCGGTGCGGATCCGCGGCGCCTCCCGATGGAAGGCGACGGCGCGGGGGACGTCCTGTCCATCAACGATCTCGGCGACTACGCGCGCTTTCGCGAGGCGCTCACGTCGTGCCGTTCGGTGGCCATACTCGGCGCGGGCCTGATCGGCTGCGAATTCGCCAACGATCTGATCGCGGGCGGCCATGCGGTCAGCCTGATCGACCCGGCCAGTGCGCCGCTCCCGCGGCTGCTGCCGGCCGAAGCCGGCGCGGTGTTTTCCCGCGCGTTATCGGAGGCGGGCGTGGACGTGCGGCTTGGCTGCGGAGTCACCGCGGTTTCCCGGCGTGATCCCGGTTATCGGCTGACGCTGACCGACAGCGCTTCGCTCGACGCCGATATCGTTGTGTCCGCAATCGGTCTCGTGCCGAGAACGGCACTGGCAAGCGCAGCCGGCTTGCAGATCGAGGGTGGCATCAGCACGGACGCCTGGTGCCGCACCCGCGCGCCGGACATCTACGCGCTCGGAGACTGCGCGGCGATCGAGGGCCGCGTGCAACCCTATGTACTGCCAATCATGCATGCCGCGCGCGCACTCGCCCGAACGCTGTGCGGGACGCCGACGCGCGTCGAGTTCCCGCTCATGCCCGTTGTCGTCAAGACCCCTGCCGTGCCGGCCGTGGTAGTAACGCCCGCGGCGCAGGACGGACACTGGACGGTCGAGTTGGCCACGCAAGATCCGCCTCACGCGGTACGCGCCGTTTGCGAAAGCAAGGAGACGAAGCGCATGACCGGCTTTGCCCTGCTGGGCGCCGCAACCGCAGACAAGGCCGCGCTGTTGAAGCGGATGACGGCGAACGCGTGCGCTGAGGCTTAAGTCGGGCGCGCGGCAGAGTCACGACAACCGGATGCGGCCAGGGCCCATCCGACAACAGGCCGTTTCCGCTGACCGCCCCCTGTTGCGCGCTGTCGTCGTTGTCGGGTTTCTACCTGTCTACCGGATGCCGACGCCAGGCGTTTTCATACCGCGAGCCATGCTCGCGGTTTTTTTATGCCCACCTCCTCACGCTCCGCGACCTTCAGCGTGCGAGCCCCTTCGCGACACCGGCCACGAGATGGCGCAGCCAGATCGCCGCCGCGCTGCGATGCGTGCGGTCGTGCCAGAGCTGGTAATAAGTGAGTGCCTGCGGCTCGCCGGGAATGGGCTCCATCCTGAGCGGAAGCAGGTTGCAGTAGTGCGCGGCCAGTCCGCGCGTCGTCGTGAACAGCAGATTCGAACGCATCAATACGTAAGGGGCCATGCCGAAATACGGCAGCGTGGTCGTCACGTTCCTCGAAAGCCCGCTGCGTGCCAGCTCGATGTCGATCGTGCCTGGCCCGGAGGCGTGATGCGTGGCGACCGCCAGGTGCCCGGCTTCCTGATAGACCTCCCGGCTCAGCATGCCGGGTTTGACCGGATGCTCCATGCGCAGCAGACACACGAGGTCGTCCTTGCACAGCGGCTGCAGATGCAGATGCTCCGGCGGCGTGCGCCAGTTGCCGATCACAAGATCGAGCGCGCCGCTTTCGAGACTGTACTCGTAGCCCCCATCCACCATCATCAGATGCTGGAATTCGAGGTGCGCGCGCGGCGCCTGGGTATGAAACGCGTCGACGACGGCCGGCAGGAAGAACACGTCCAGGTAGTCGGGCGAACCGATATGGAAGGTCCGGCGCGTGGTCGCGGGATCGAATGCCGTCGTCGGGTGCAGCACGGCGGCAATACCGGCGAGCGCCTGCGCAGTCGGCTCGATCAGCGTGAGCGCGTGGCTCGTGGGCACCATGTGGCTGCCGCTGCGCACGAGCAGAGGATCGCCCGTCATCGTCCGCAGCTTGCGCAGCGCCACGCTGATCGTCGGCTGCGACTGGCCGAGCAATCGGGCAGTCCGCGAAACGCTCGATTCGGTGATGAGGGTATGAAGAACCTGCAGCAGATAGGAGTCGATAACTTCCCGGGACATGCGAACCGCCGTCGTTTTACGCCAATGTTTTACGCCTGTCTTTGATGTATACGTGGCGATACAACGATACGTCAATTCAGGGGAACTGCCTGGGTCAGGCGGGTAGGCCCATCCTGCCGGGTTCATAACGATGCGACCATCCGGACTATGCACGCTCTCACATGCCGCGCTCGACGTTTCAGTCCGGTACGCGCTCGACAGAGTGACGTTCGAGCATCGCACAAGGCGGAAGTGAATCGGGGCCGCGTCAGAGTGCCAGTACGCGAGCCTCGATGCGCGCGAGGCGCTTCACGTGCCGTGGCGCCGGCACGAGATCGGCGCCCGAGAACAGCACCGGAGCGCCGTCCTGCTCGTCGAGCGGGGCGCCACCACATTCGTAAGCGACGAGCACCTGCTCGCCCACCGGCGTATTGAACAATTCGTGCCACGAAAACGTCACGAAATAACCGTCGTGCCCCACCGCGAGGAAGACCATGCGCTTGAAGTCGCCGTGCACGTCGTTACGCAGGCCGGCTTGCCGGAGCAATTCGGTCAGGCGCACGCCGCGATACGACTCCACGGTGCGAATGAAGCGCTGCGTGGTGTAGCAGCGCAAATCGAAGGGCGCGCATGTCGCGCTTGGGTACTGTCGAAGCGCGTCGAGCGAAAGCGCCATCGGGCGCATGAGGCTACCGGTCAGAGATAGCGTGGTCGTCTGCTCGACGGAGGCCGGCGCGATGTCCATTCTCGTGTCTCCGGGCCAGATCCGGCCTTAAAGGGGCTCGATATAGTCCGTTGTATATTACGCCGGCGAGCGCCCCGGGACCAGTTCGACCCGAAACATATCGGTCATTCCGCTGCGTTTATGGCGAGTGCGAACGGACACAAACCCGGCTACGCAAGCAGGTCCTCGTAAAACGCACCGAATGGACGCACAGGATGGGCGATCTGGATTTCGAGGATCCACAAACCCGCCGCGGGTCCGGTATCGAGGTCGCCGAGGTTGCCGGCCTTGTAGAGAGCATGCGGGAAGTCACTGACGCGATGACCCTTGATGTCGACATTCAACCGCCAACCGTGCGCGTTGGCTCGCGCAGCGGCATATCCGTAGAGTTCGATCCCGCTGCAGCCCGTGCTGCGCCAGTGTTCGGCCACCTCGTCGTAGATGGTCTTCACGTCCCGGGCACAACGCTGCATCTCGGGATCGTCGCCGGTGACGAAGGTCGCTCCGGCGTCGCCTTCGTGCTGGTTCCAGACCACGCCCAGATCCACGAAGAAGAGATCGTTTTCGCCCAGAACCGGATCGCCCTCGGAGCGCTCCTTGAAAGTGCGCAGCGTGTTTTCGCCAACGCGGATCAGGATTGGATGCCAGATGCGGTCCATGCCCAGGCGCTGCAGGATCGATCTGGCCTCGATATTGGCTTCCGATTCGCGCATACCGGGTCGGATAGCGGCCGCGATCTGCCCGACAGCCTTCCAGGTCATCGCGCGCGCGTACTCCATGGCGGCGGCCGAGAATTTTTCTCCAACCGCCTCTTTGCTGCCGATACTCACCTGATATCGCTCCAGTTATCCCGCGCAAATGGCACAGAGAGCCTCGTGCCCAGGCATACAGGGGTATTCGCACGGTCCTGTCCGTGGACCTGTACTTTATCGCTATATTTTCTCGTATATTTCGATTCGTTGACAACCAAGACCGGGAGTCTCCGGCACGCTGGCGCTGGCATAATCCCCTCCTTCGCGCCAACCCCTGACCGCCGTCCCCATGAATCTGCATACCTGGTGGCTGTATTTCGCCACCGTCTTCGTCGTCTGTGCCATTCCCGGTCCCAACATGCTGCTCGTCATGACGCATGGCGCGCAGCACGGTCTGCGGCGCACGAGCGCCACGATGGCCGGATGTCTCTCCGCCCTCGTGCTGATGCTCTCGGTATCCGCCGCCGGCCTCGGCGTATTCCTGCAGGCGTGGCCGGCCATGTTCAACGCGCTGCGCCTGATCGGCGCGGCCTACCTCGTCTACCTCGGCATCAAAGCCTGGCGTGCCCGCTTACCGGACGAAACCCACACCGCCGACGCAGCCGCCGTCGCTGTACCCGCGCGCCACGCAGGCGCGCTCTATCGCAACGGCTTTCTCGTCGCCGGCAGCAATCCGAAGGCCATCCTCTTCGCGGCCGCCCTGCTGCCGCAGTTCATCGATGCGAGCCGCGCCACGCTTCCACAGTTCGGTCTGCTCGTCGCGACCTTCGCCGTCGTCGAAGTCGGCTGGTACCTGGTCTATGCCGCTTGCGGCACGCGCATCCGCGCGACGCTCAAGAGCCGGCGCGTCGCGAAGGCGTTCAACCGCCTCACCGGCGGCGTGTTCGTCGGCTTTGGAGCGATGATGGCGCTCGTGCGCCAATAAATGCGGCGACGGGGCGGCGCCGCGCCTCCGAGGACGCGCGGCGGCATGCCCATTCGCTGGCCGAGGTGATGCCGAGCCGCACAATGCGCGCGCGTAGAATGGCGCCCATCACCCTCTGCAGCACACTGTCATGACGTACCACAAGAACGCCATTTTCCAGGCTCTCGCCGCCGCCGCGTTGTTCGGTGCCACCACACCGTTCGCCAAGGCGCTGCTCGGCACACTGCCGCCGTTCATGGTCGCCGGACTGTTCTATCTGGGCAGCGGCGTGGGGCTTGCCATCGCCATTGCGTTACGGCGCGGCAGCCGTGCGGCGAACGGCTCGCGGAACGAAAATTCGCTGAAGGCCGCCGAGATCCCCTGGCTCGCCGGCGCGATCGCCGCGGGCGGCGTTGCCGGTCCCGCGCTGCTGATGCTAGGTCTTTCGAGCACGCCCGCTGCCACGAGCTCATTGCTGCTCAATCTCGAAGGCGTGTTCACGGCACTGATCGCCTGGATCTGCTTCCGCGAGAACGTCGACACGCAGATCTTTCTCGGTATGGCCGCCATCGTCGCGGGAGGCGTCCTGCTGTCGTGGCCCGCGTCGCATGCGGGCTTCGCCCCCGGCGCGCTGCTCGTGGCCGCAGCCTGTCTGTGCTGGGCCGTCGACAACAATCTCACCCGCAAGGTGTCCACCAACGACGCCATGGTGATCGCCTGCCTCAAGGGACTCTTTGCGGGCCCCGTCAACCTGGGTATTGCGCTTTCGCTCGGCGCCCACCTGCCCACCGCCGGCACGATGGCGGGTGCGATGGCCGTGGGCTTCGCGGGCTACGGTGTCAGTCTCGTGCTTTTCGTCGTGGCCTTGCGCGATCTGGGTACCGCGCGCACCGGCGCCTACTTTTCGGTCGCGCCGCTGTTCGGCGTCGCGATTTCGCTATTGCTGTGGCCGCAGCGTCCGGAGGCGACGTTCTGGCTCGCGGCCGCGCTCATGGCGATCGGCGTCTGGCTGCATGTTCGCGAACGACACGAACATGCGCATACGCACGACCCGCTCGACCACACGCATCGCCACCGTCACGACGCGCATCACCAGCACGCACACAACTTCGACTGGGACGGCACCGAACCGCATACCCATCCTCACCACCACGCCCCCCTCACCCACAGTCACGCGCATTACCCGGACGTGCATCACCGGCACTCGCACCGAGGTCGCTGAACTCACGGGTCTGCGAAGGAGATACCGCCATGACTACGCTGGTCCGTGAACTCACGCTGGATATCGATGCGGCCCGAGCCTGGGATGCGCTGCGCGATCCGGGCAACGCGGCAAAGGCATTTGCGGGGGTGCTCGTCGATGCCGTCTTCGACGGCAAGGTGCGCACCGTCACGTTTGCAAACGGCGCGGTAGTGGAGGAGCGCATCGTCGCGATCGACGAGCCGCGCATGCGCATCGCCTATTGCATCGGCGGCGGCCGTTTCGAGCACTATCATGCGTCGATCCAGATCTTCCCGGTGAGCCCGGGGCAGTGCCGCTTCGTCTGGTTTTGCGATCTTCTGCCGGATGAGGCGCGCGAGCGCGTGGAGCCGCTCATGGATGCGGGATGCGCCGCGTTCGTGCGCAACGTGGCGGGCTGAAAAGGTATCAGCCGCGCGGTGCGCCGGTGTCCTGCGGAGTCGTGGCGGGCCGCTCGATGCCCCAATCGCCGTAGTCGAGCCAGTCGTCGCCCAGCAGTTCCACGGGGTGCGGCGTTCGTTCCGCGCCGTTGCCGCAGCTTAGCGAAGAGGCGGCGCAATAGCGGTTGCAGCCCCAGCAGACGCGTTCGGGATGCTTCGGATAGAGCGGGAAAGTGCGGGCCATGTCGTAGTCGTTTCGGGATTTCGTGGACGAAATCCAATATAGGCCGCGGGTCCGATTCTTCCAGAGACGCATTGCCACAGCCAGCCCACCCTCATCTCTGCGAAACGAGATCGAGCGATGGATACTCAGACAAGCCTGGCCGCGCGCGAGGATGGTTTGACAGCGTCGCGCGCGGCCGACAGTTAGTTGCGTTATAGGGCAAATCCCAACGACCTCAATCGCCGCGGGCACAACGCCGCCGGCTGGCCGACCGTGATGATCGCCTGCTCGACTGGCGGCCCATTCCTTCCCTTTTTTACAAGGGTCCTTACCAGCTTGACGGAGAATCGGGATCGCAAACAAAAGAGCCTATACGCTTACCCGCTCGCGGCACCAATCCTCCCTGCCCCGTCGCGCGCGGCCAGGCGCTCCCGTGCACCGCCTTCCCCGCCAGACTTTCCGCACCTCGCCGCCCCGCCCCACCATGCGGGTTGAGCCTGGCCGCGCGCAAAACTGCGGTACGCATTTCCACAATATGAAATTTCTGGTCACGTCGGCCCCCGTCTCGCCTCGAAATCAGGCAAAATCCGGGTGTTTACGCCGACTGTGCACAGCCGGTGGTGTTACCACCCTGTTTTTTTGACCCCCGCCAAGAAGCCGATGAGTACCCAGCAACCCACCATCATCTACACCCTGACCGATGAAGCGCCGCTGCTTGCCACCAGCGCGTTTCTGCCGATCATCCGCACCTTCGCTGCGCCGGCCGGCGTGAACGTCGAGACCAGCGATATTTCCGTGGCGAGCCGTATCCTCGGCGAGTTTCCGGAATTCCTGACGGAAGAGCAGCGCGTGCCGGACAATCTGGCCGAGCTGGGTCGTCTCACGCAGCTTCCGGAAACGAACATCATCAAGCTGCCGAACATCAGCGCATCGGTGCCGCAGCTCGTCGCCGCGATCAAGGAACTGCAGGGCAAGGGCTACAAGGTCCCCGATTTCCCTGAAGATCCGAAGACCGACGAAGAAAAAGCGATCCAGAAGCGCTACTCGAAGTGCCTCGGCTCGGCGGTGAACCCGGTGCTGCGCGAAGGCAACTCGGACCGCCGCGCGCCGCTCGCCGTCAAGAACTACGCGAAGAAGCACCCGCACAGCATGGCCGAGTGGAGCATGGCTTCGCGCACCCACGTCGCGCACATGAAGCACGGCGACTTCTACCATGGCGAAAAGTCGATCACGAACGAGAAGGCGCGCGAAGTGCGCATGGAACTCGTGACGAAGAGCGGCGAAACCATCGTCCTCAAGCCGAAGCTTGCGCTCCAGGCCGGCGAGATCGCCGACAGCATGTTCATGAGCAAGAAGGCGCTGCTCGCGTTCTACGAAGAGCAGATGGAAGACGCGCGCAAGACCGGTGTCATGCTCTCGCTGCACGTGAAGGCGACCATGATGAAGGTCTCGCACCCCATCGTGTTCGGCCACGCCGTGAAGGTGTTCTACAAGGACGCGTTCGAGAAGCACGCGAAGCTCTTCGAAGAGCTCGGCGTGAACGTCAACAACGGCATGGTCGATCTGTACACGAAGATCGAGACGCTGCCGGAATCGAAGCGCGAAGAGGTGATCCGCGACCTGCACGCGTGCCACGAGCACCGTCCGTCGCTGGCGATGGTGGACTCGGCCAAGGGCATCTCGAACCTGCACGCGCCGAACGACGTGATCGTCGACGCCTCGATGCCCGCGATGATCCGCGCCGGCGGCAAGATGTGGGGCGCCGACGGCCGCCCGGCCGACACGAAGTGCCTGATTCCGGAAAGCACGTTCGCGCGCATCTACCAGGAAATCATCAACTTCTGCAAGACCAACGGCGCATTCGACCCGCGCACGATGGGCACGGTGCCGAACGTCGGCCTGATGGCGCAGAAGGCTGAGGAATACGGCTCGCACGACAAGACCTACGAGATCCCGCAAGACGGCACGGCGCGCGTTGTCGACAACGCCACGGGCGAAGTTATCGAAGCGCTCACGCAGCAAGTCGAGCAAGGCGATATCTGGCGCATGTGCCTCGTGAAGGACGCGCCGATCCGCGACTGGGTCAAGCTCGCCGTCACGCGCGCGAAGAACTCGGGCATGCCGGCCGTGTTCTGGCTCGACCCCTACCGTCCGCACGAAAACGAGCTGATCAAGAAGGTCGAAACGTATCTGAAGGATTACGACACGAACGGCCTCGACATCCAGATCATGTCGCAAGTCCGCGCGATGCGTTACACGCTCGAACGCGTGATCCGCGGTCTCGACACGATCTCGGTCACCGGCAACATCCTGCGCGACTACCTGACCGACCTGTTCCCGATCATGGAACTCGGCACGAGTGCGAAGATGCTCTCGATCGTTCCGCTGATGGCGGGCGGCGGCATGTACGAAACGGGCGCGGGCGGTTCGGCGCCGAAGCACGTGCAGCAGCTCGTGCAGGAAGACCACCTGCGCTGGGATTCGCTCGGCGAATTCCTCGCGCTGGCTGTCTCGCTGGAAGATCTCGGCATCAAGACAAACAACGCGAAGGCCAAGCTGCTCGCGAAAACGCTCGACGCCGCCACCGGCAAGCTGCTCGACAACAACAAGGGCCCGTCGCCGAAGACCGGCGAACTCGACAACCGCGGCAGCCAGTTCTACCTCGCGATGTACTGGGCGCAGGAACTGGCCGCGCAGAAGGAAGACGCGGACCTCGCGGCTCACTTCGCGCCGCTCGCGAAGGCGCTGGCCGAAAACGAGCAGAAGGTCGTGGCCGAACTGGCCGCAGTGCAAGGCAAGCCGGTCGATATCGGCGGCTACTACAAGCCGGACTTCGCGAAGCTCGCCGAAGTCATGCGTCCGAGCAAGACGTTCAACGCCACGCTCGAAACCGCAGCGAAGTAATCGCAGCGGCACCCCTGCAAACGCCCTTGCGGTTTTCCACCGCAAGGGCGTTTTTCATGGTTCCCGCTCAGCGCTCGCGTGGCGCGCCGAAACGGTCCACCAGCGCGGTCAGCAAATCGATCGGCAGCGGGAACACGATGGTCGAGTTCTTGTCGGCAGCGATCGTCGTGAGCGTCTGCAGGTAGCGCAACTGCATGGCCTGGGGCTGCAAGGCAAGCCGCTGCGCGGCCTGCAGCAATTTTTCGGAGGCCTGAAGTTCGCCTTCGGCGTGGATCACCTTGGCCCGGCGTTCGCGCTCAGCCTCGGCCTGCCGGGCGATCGCGCGCAGCATCGACTCGTTAAGGTCCACTTGCTTGATCTCGACCGTCGATACCTTGATCCCCCATGCGTCCGTCTGCGCGTCGAGGGTCTTCTGGATATCGGCGTTCAGTTGCTCTCGCTCCGCGAGCAACGTGTCGAGCTCGTGCTTGCCCAGCACCGCGCGCAAGGTGGTCTGCGCGAGCTGGCTCGTTGCATCGATATAGCGAGCGACCTGGATCACGGCCTTCTCCGGATCGACGACGCGAAAATAGACCACGGCGTTGACCTTCACCGACACGTTGTCGCGCGTGATTACGTCCTGCGCCGGCACGTCGAAGACGACCGTGCGCAGGTCGATCCGCACCGCCTGCTGGACGACGGGAATGATCAGCACGAGCCCCGGGCCCTTGACCTTCCAGAAGCGGCCGAGCATGAAGACCACGCCGCGCTCGTACTCGCGGAAGATACGGATCGCCGACACGACGAAGATCGCCGCCGCGACGATGAGAATGCTCGAGAACCCGAACGTGAATCCGATCATGATGCGTCTCCGCGTGATGGCCTATCGTCTAGCGGTGTCACGGTCAGCAGCAGACCGCTGCGGCTGGTCACACGCACCCGGCGGCCGGCCGCGAGCGGAGTGTCGCAAACCACGCGCCAGCGTTCGCCCCGAACGCGCGCCCAGCCCGTGGCCGGTGTCACATGGCCGGCTGCGCCGCGCGGCCCATCGGGCTGCACACCCTCGTCGATCACCTCGCCGATGCTGCCGACCATGGCCTCCGAACCGCTCGCGACGGGACGCCGCCGCGCGCGCAGCGCCACGCTCGACACCAGCGCCACGAACATCGCGCCGCCCAGCGCGAGGCCCGCGACAAGCGGCAGCGGAATGCCGTAGCCCGGCACGTCGGTATCGATCAGCATGAGCGCGCCGATGGCGAACGCCACGATGCCGCCAAAGCCAAGCACACCGAAGGTCGGCAAAAACGCCTCGGCGATGAGGCAGGCGAGGCCGAACACCACGAGGCCCAGGCCCGCGTAGTTGACGGGAAGCAACTGCATGGCGAAGAGGCCCACCAGCACGCAGATCGCGCCGGCCACGCCGGGCAGCACGAATCCCGGGTTGGCGAATTCGAAGAAAAGCGCGTAGATGCCGACGGTCAACAGGATCAACGCGACGTTGGGATCGGCGACGATAGCCAGCACGCGGTCGCGCCAGTCGGGCGCCACGATTTCGAGGGGAGCGTGCGCGGTCTCGAGCCTCACCGTGCCGGCCGCCGTCGTCACGACGCGGCCGTCGACCTGGCGCGCGAGATCGGCGGGGTCCAGTGCGATCAAGTCGATTATGTGCTGGGCGAGCGCTTCGTTGGCGGAAAGGCTGACGGCCTCGCGCACCGCATGCTCCGCCCACACCGCGTTGCGGCCGCGTAGCTGGGCGAGCCCGCGGATATAGGCAGCGGCGTCCTGCATGACCTTGCGGGTCTCCGTCGATGCCGCGTTGTCCGGCGGCGCGCCGGACGTGCCGGACACGCCCGACGCAGCACCCGCGCCCCCTGCTGCGCCGCCGCCCACACCGCCCACGCCTGATTGCACGGGCGAAGCCGCGCCGAGATTGGTGCCCGGCGCCATCGCCGCGATATGGCTCGCGTAGACGATATAGGTGCCCGCGCTCGCGGCGCGCGCGCCGCCTGGCGCGACGTATGCCGCGACCGGCACCGGCGAAGCGAGAATGGCCTTGATGATCTCGCGCATCGACGTGTCGAGGCCGCCCGGCGTATCGAGTTCGAGGATCGCGAGCGGCGCGTGCCGGTTCGCGGCACGTTCGAGCGCGCGAACGACGAAATCGGCGCTCGCCGGTCCGATCGCGCCGTTCACGGTCATGACGACGATGGAGGCTGGTGCGCCGGCTGCGGCGCGCGACACCGCCACAGCCGCGCAGACGGCCAGCAGCACGGCGAACAGGACAGCACGGGCAACCCGCGCCGGCAGCGGGTAATGCGGATGAGCGCGCAGCGCATGATGCGCCGCGGCAGATAGAGGACGATGAACGCGCATCGAAGCGTCCGAACAGTGCACAAAAGGGCACGCGCCCGATATCCCAAGATTAGGCGCTTTCGGGACAAAGCGCGAACCGGCCCACCGAGCGGCACGGCGGCGCCGCGGCGCGACAATCCGCCGGCCGGCGCCGGAGAGCGCCCGTTTGCCGTCAAAAGCGATACGTGAGAGCGATCTGGGCAACGGGATAGAAACGATAGCGGCTCACCTTCTCGTCGAGTCGCTGCTCTTCGAGCGCGATATCTTCGGGCGAAGCGACCATCTGATAGATCGGCGGCACGTCGTACGACGTGCGCGGCCGCCCGTAAGCCACGCCAAGATCCACCGCGAGCCCGAAACCTCGCACCGGACGCCGGTGGCCATAGCCGATCCCGAGATACGGCAACACGCGCGGGAGCGTCACCGTCGCCTGGGGGGCCGCGCCCACTGCCGGCACGTAGGTATTGCCAATCACGTAGTTGCCGAACGCATCGGGCACGGCATGCCCGGTGAACGCGTCGTCGTCGATCAACGCGCCCGCGCTCAGGCGAAAGTCGTTCGAAACGAACGGAAACAGATCGCCATACACGCCCCCCTGCAGCAGCCTGAGCTGTCCGTCGTAACGGCCGCCGTCCACGGACAGCGAGGTCGAAAAGCCGATCCCTTCGATGTCCGCTCGCAGCCCGACGTACGAATTGAGTTGCCAGGCCACGCCTGCCCCTACGCCGAGCGTGCCTCCAGTCATGTAGGCCTCCTGTGCATGTGCGCCGCCCCCCGCCAGCATCCCGATCCCGAGTGCCATCACTGCGCCACATGCGCGGAGCGCCATCCGCTTTGCCGATACTCCCTCTGCCATCGCATCCCCTTGACGTCATGACATGATTCGCATCGCCCGTTCATTGCCGCATAGCGATTGACGCGTTGCACTGTAGAACGCCGGCGCCCGCGGCCAAACGTCGAAAAAGAAGGCTTTCGCAGTCCAAATCGAACGAGTTCGACAATGCGCGTCAGAATCCGACATGCGTAGGAAACATCTGTCTTGACGCTCGGAAGAAGGCTTTTTTAGGATGCGCAGCAGTTTGATTGCATAACGAGTACGGCACATTTCGCCAAATTCGATACAACACTACGGCGCCGGGCTATGAGCCCCGCCTCCGTGACACGGCCCGCCCACGACCACACCTCCGGGAGCTTTCTCCATGACATTTTCCTCCGCGCTCAACGCAGGTATCGCGCTGGCTACCGCATTCGCCCTGATAAGCGTCGGCGCTTGCGGAGGCGGCGGCAATGGAAATTCAGGAAACCATAATATATCGACTGAGGGTGGCGCTGCAGCATCGGCTCCGGGTGCGGCGAGCGCGCCAGCAGCAAGCACGGCATCGGCCGCGACAGCGGCGAGCACGCCCGCCAGCCCATCGGCAAACAGCTCAGGCAGCACCACGGCAAGCGGCGCCTCAGCCAACGTGCTGAAGCTGTCCACTGCCGTACAAAGCGAGCCGGTCGCTGTCGATGCGGCGGGATCGGGCATGCTCGCAAGCGCCGGCGTCGCCGCGCTATACATGGCGGCCGCGCGCCCATTCCTCGCCGCCACCCTGGCCGGTGGACCCACGACGACAACGAACTGCGCCACGGGCGGCACGTTCGCGACCACCACGAGCAATACGGGCTCTCCCGGCGTTCGCGCAGGCGAGACGGCCACGATTTCGTTCGATCAGTGCAAGGGGGAGCTCGCCGTGCCGGCGCTCTCCGCGGCCAGCGCGGTGTCGGGCAGCGTAAGCTTCGAGGTCGATGCCGTGCAAGGCACCGTTGGCAGCCGTACGGCGAACTGGTCCTATACGGCGACAGAAACGGCCAACGCGCTAGATCTCGCGTCGCCAACCGCAACCACGACGTTCAGCGGCGCCGTCACGTTCGCCGTCAGCTACGACGCGACCACGGGCAATACGACCACGACCGCCACTGCCCCGGCCATCTCGATCGGGCGGACGCAGCAGTCGTCGTCCGGTACGACGCTTGACGGCTCGATATCGGTCAGCGAGCTTTCCTGGACGGCGGACGACGACGCGGCCACCTCGATCACAACGCTTACTTCGGCCGGCGCGGTCAGCGTCGTGCTGAGCGGCGTAACGCTGGCGTTCAACGTGTCCACGCCGGTTGCGCTTACGGTCACGAACAATCAGATCAGCGCTGGCACACTGCAGTTGGCAACGTCCGACACGGCCGAGTCCATCGTCGCGCAGAACGCGTCGACGTTTGTCATCACCGTGACCTCGGGTGGCAGCACCGGCACCTGGACGGTGAGCGCGAGCGCATTGGCCGGTTGACCTGCTGCTGCGCGTGGCGGACGTCAGGCCGGCGCCGCCGCCTTCTCGTACGCGACGTAGATCTTCCGGCAGGCCTCCACCACTTCCCACGTGCCCTTGAAGCCCGAGGGAATGACGAAGCGATCGCCCGCGCGCAGCGTCTTCTCGTTGCCCGCCTCGTCGCGAATCACGGAGACGCCTTCGAGAATCTCGCAGTACTCCATTTCGGTATAGTTCACGCGCCAGTGCCCCGGCGCGCTTGCCCAAATGCCCGTGCTGAACTGCCCGCACGGGCTCGTGTAGCACTGCGTAAGCGTTTGCAGCGGATCGCCCGCAATCCGCTTTTCGGGCGCCACGCGGTACTCGATCCGCTCGCCCATATTCGCGCCGATATCGACGATGTCCGAAATGCCTGCCATTTCCTGCTCTCCTCGTTGTCTGGACTGCCATGGTCGAAACCCGGCAGTATGGCAGTGTTTGGCATCAGCGCAGTGCTTTCAGGTCCTGCGCCGTGACGTTGCCGGGCTGCCCGCCCCACGTCGCGCGCAGATAATTGGCGAGTTGCGCAAGCTCGTCGTCGCTGAGCGTGGACGAGAAAGCCGGCATTGCCTGCATGTTTTCGAGGCCCGAGAACTTCTGCGTATCGATGCCGTCGAGCATCGCCACCAGCAGATTGTGCGGATCCGCCTGACGCAGCGTGGAGTTGCCGTTCATCGCCACCGCGACGTGCGGCTTGCCCTCGCCCACCAGTCCATGGCAGCCCGCACAGACGGCGAGATACACGGAACGCCCCGCCGCGAGCTGGGCCGTGTCGGCCGATGCGCTATCGGCAACCTTCACCGGCTGCGGCGCAGGCGGCGCATCGCCCAGCAGATAGACGGACAGCGCGCGCAGATCGTCCTTCGTGAGGTACTGCGTGCTCAGATGGACCACCGGATACATTTCGCCGAACGCCGAGCCCTGCGGCGCAATGCCCACGCTGAAGAACGTCTGCAGATCGGCGCCGGTCCAGCCGCGCGCCGCGAGGGCGGCCGGCGTGACGGCCGGCGCTTTCACGCGTCCCAGCGCAGCGCCCGCCAGCGGCTTCGCATTCTCAAGTTGTCCGAACACGTTGCGCGGCGTATGGCATTCGGCGCAATGTCCCAGCGCGTTCGCCAGGTAACGGCCACGCTGCCAGTCGGCGGACTGGCCCGTCGACGCATCGGGCAACGTGTCCTCCAGGAACACCATGTCCCACAGCGCCATGCCAAAGCGCAGGCTGTACGGGAATTTGAGGTCGTTCGCCTGGTTGGCCACCGCGACCGGTTTCACCGTCATGAGATACGCGTAGATGGCGTCGGTATCGGTGCGCGTGAGCTGCCGGTACGATGTGTAGGGCATCGAAGGATACAGCCGCTTGCCGCGTGCGCTGCCGTCGTGCAGCGCTGCGTAGAAGTCGTCGGCGCTCCAGTTGCCGATGCCATGGTCCTTGTCGGGTGTGATGTTCGAGCCGTAGAACGTGCCGTACGGCGAGTCGATCTTCACACCGCCCGCGAACGGTGCGCCGTCCTTCGCGGTGTGGCAGGCCGCGCAGTCCGCCGCCTTGACGAGATAGCGGCCGCGCGCGACCTGTTCGGGCGTCGGCGTAAATGCGGCAGCCGTATTCGACGACGACTCATCGCGCCCGCATGCGGCGAGGGTCAGCGCGCAGGCGGCCAGCAGCGCACCGTACGCGAAACGGTTAACGAGCGCGCGCATCATGCCGCGTCCTTCACGAGACCGGGCGTGCTCATCACCACCTCCTTCACCGCCTCGTAGTAGCGCACGTAGCCCGTGCAGCGGCAGATGTGGCTGTCGAGCGCGGCCAGGATCGTGCTTTCCACCTCGGCCTTCGCAATCGGCTGGCGCTTGAGCCGCTCGATCAGCACGGTCGCGGCATTGACGAAGCCCGGCGTGCAGTAGCCGCACTGGAAACTGAAATGCTCAAGGAACTTCTGCTGGATGGGCGAGAGCTCCATCACCTCGCCTGCCTCGTTGCGCTTCGCATGGCCTTCGATCGTGCGGATCGAACGGCCATCGAAGAAATGCGCACCCGTGATGCAAGTGCGAAGCTCCTCGCTCGTGCCATCGGGCTTGTCGAGAATGACGACGCATGCGTGGCAGACGCCCTGGCCGCAACCGAGCCGCGAGCCCGTCAAGCCCGCGTACTCGTGCAGGAAGTCGATCATCATGAGGCCCTCGGGCACCTGCATCGGGCCAACGGCCTTGCCGTTGATCGTCAGCGTCAGCGCTTTGGAGCGGTATTGCACGAGCGGTCGTTCTACCGGCGCGGCGGCATTGACGCTGGCCGCGGATGCAGCGGATTGGGCAAGCGTCATGCGAGCACCTCCAGGATTTTTTGCGGGGTCACCGGCAGGTCGGTGAAGCGATGGCCGATGGCGTGCGCGACGCCGTTCACGACCGCGCCCACCACGGGAATCATCACCACTTCGGCAATGCCCTTGGGCGGATCGGTTTCGGAAAGCGGCGGCAGCACTTCGCCCGTCTGCGTCCATACGGCGACGTCCGATGCGCGCGGCAGTTGATAGCGGTTGAAGTTCCAGGTGCCGTTGCCGGGACCGTCTTCGTAGAGCGGCAGATACTCGTGCAGCGCGTGGCCGATGCCCATCGCAAGCCCGCCCTGCAACTGCCCCGAGACGAGTTGCGGCGACATCGGGTTGCCGCACTCCATGATCGAGTGATGCGTGAGCAGTTCCACCTTGCCGGTCGCCTCGTGCACCGCGAGCTCGACCAGCGTGCCCACCGCGCTGTAGTAAGTCACGGCTGCGTTGTTGCGGCTCATCGGCGGGATGAACACGCGCTTGCGGTCCAGCACGCGATAGCCGTTCGCGGTGGGCGGCAGCGTTGCGGGCGCCATCGCCACGCGTGGGGAAACCGCGGCATTCGCCCTGGCGACCGATGGACCCGAGGCAGCCGTGCCGGTGTCGGCGGCGTTGCCGCTGCCGTAGCGTAGCGAGAGGCCATCGACGGGCAGGCGTTCGATCGTGCCGCCGCCGATATCGAACTCGGCTTCGGCCCATTGCCAGCGGTTGAATACGTGCACGACGGCGCCGGTCGGCAAGCCCATCGCATGGGCCTGCTTCGCGAGCTGTTCGAGCGGCAGCGGTTCGAGCCCGTCCGCGGTGAGCTTGCCGTCCACCCACCGTGCATCCTCGATACGCACGATGAACGGTGCAGCCTGCCCGCCGCCAATGCCCTGCCCCCAGATCGAAAACGCCGCCGGCCACAGGCCATAGCGGAATACCGCGCGCGCGGCCTCGCGCGTGCTGTGCGTGAAGTAGTACGCGGAGTTCGTCGCGCTCGAAGGCGAAGCGATGTTGGGCGTCCAGCGCGGATTCGCGCTCAGGCGATCCTGATCGGCCTGGCCCATGATGTACGGATCGCCGCTCGTCACGACGGGCAGGTCCGGCCAGTCCGTCACGGCCACGCGGATATCGGCGGCCGGCTTGCCGAGCCACTTCGCCACGGCCACGGCCTGCGAGGTGGACATACCGGTGCCGATCTCGGCGCCCGTATGGTGCAGCGTGATGGTGCCGTTCTCGTCGAACTCGACTTTGGCGAGCGATGCCTCGGCGCCCGTGCCGAAGTCCTTCTGCACGCACGCGAAGCCCACGCCATAGCGCTTGCCCGGATTGGCGGCCTCGTATTCGGCCTTGCGCCGGGAACGTTGCACCCACAACGGATGCGCCTGGGCCTGTTCGAGCACGTCCACCGCGCGCACGGCGCCTGCAGGAATGGCGCCCTGGGTATTCTTCATGCCCGTACGCAGCGCATTCTTCAGGCGGAAGTCGATCGGATCCATGCCAAGCTGCGCGGCGATTTCGTCCACCGCCATTTCCGTCGCGGCCATGCTCTGCAGCGTGCCGTAGCCGCGCGCCGAACCTGCGTCGATCGCACGCGAGGCGATCGCCACCGTGGCGAAGTCGTTCTTCGGGAAGTAGTAGATCGACTGCGCCGCTGTCGCGCCCACCATCGCCACCGAAGGCGAGAAGTTGCAGCGGCCGCCGCCGTTCGCCTCGAAGTCGCCCTTGAACGCTTGCATGAGGCCCGTCTTGCGATCGACCGCAATGCGGTAGTGCATCTTGAAGGCGTGGCGCTTGAGCGCGGTCTGAAACTGCTCGTACCGGTCGTTCGCGAAACGCACCGGGCGGCCGTCGCCGTAGAGTGCGGACACGAGCCCGTAGAACGGCACGTTGTAGTGATCCTTGGAACCGTAGCCCACCGTGTAGCAAGGGTGCAGGAAGAGCTGCTTCACCGGGAAGCGGCACTTCGCGACCATGCCCGCGGCAGAGTCCGCCACTTCGAGCGGCGACTGCGTGGGCACCACGAGATGCAGCGACTGCGTTGCCGCGTCGTACCAGCCGTTGGCGTTATCGGGTTCGAGCGCGGATGTGTCGATAGACTGCGTGTTGTACTCGCGGTCGAATACGAGCCAGTCGGCCGGAGGATGATCGAGTTCGCCGGCAATCTGTCCCGCGTAGAACATGCCTTGTTCGTCGAGCTTGCCGTGCTCCTTGCCGTCCGGCCATACCGGCTCGTGCTTGCGCATCATGCTCGGGAAGATCGGCGCGTCCTTGAGGCTCGAATAGACGTCGTCGTCGAACGGCGTGCCGCCGCCCACGCGCACGAAGCGGAACGTGCCCCACGGGTCGCGTTCGAGCGGCCCCGTCGCCGCGCCGTAGCGGATCACGTCGTCGCGGAACTGGAGCGCGCTCTTCGCGAAGCGGAACCGCGCGAAGTCGTGATAGATGAGGATCGCAACGGCATGGCCCAGATAGGCGGGCGTCTTGCCGGCGGGCAGCAGCATGTCGTCGCCGTAGAACGACGGGAACACGAGGCCGTCGCGGGCAAGGTCGTCGGCCGTGACGATGCGGTCCGGCTTCAGGTCTTCGCCGAGCAGCGACAGGTCGAAGCCTTCGTAGAGGCGATCGGCCTGGGTCGCGCGCAGGATCAGCGCGTGCGCCTGCTGCTGGGGCCAGTGGGGCATGTCGGTCGCGCGGATGTCGCGCGCGAAGACTTTCGAGCCCGTGACCTTGGCAATGCCGTCGATACGGAACCTGGGAGCGCCCGTGGCGGCATCCCATTTGACCGGCGTAAGGAGTTTTTCTTCGAAGAGAGCAGCGAATGCGCGGCTGCCGATGGGCGCCACATATACCGCCACGCCCGCCAGCATGCTGGCCTTGAGAAAACCCCGCCGCGACAGGCCGTGGTTTTTCATGAGGGGAACCTCCAGGTACGTGTGTGCCTCACGCAGGCGAACGTGTCGCAGTGTGCGAAGCGGCCCGCATTCTTGCATCGATACGCAGCGGACTCCATGTCGAATGTCGCATGCACAACTTTCCCCGTCGCTTATAAGCGCGATGCGACAGGGGGCTTGAGGCGAGAGACCTCCTGCAGATTTCCCGAGCGGCCGCCCCTACGGTCGCCGCCCCCGCGCGCTCAGCCCACGCTCATCGGCAACAGTACCATCTGCTTGCCCTGCAGATGCAGACGTGTCTGGATTTCAACAGGCGTTTGATTATGCAGCCAGGCCGTGAGGAAATTGACGCGCCGGAAGATCAGCTTGCTCGCGAAGCACACGCTGTTCGGATACTCGTCCATGGTCTTCCCGGCGATCTGCATGAACTCCAGCACCAGATGCGTGCCGAACGCGATACGGTAATCGGCGGCCATGCCGTGACGGCGACAGTGCGCGATGTAGAACTCGAGCGACGACATCATGGTTTGCTTGAGCCGCTCCAGTTGCTCGGCGCCCTCGTAGCTCTGCGCATCGACTTCGCCCACCGCAATGAAGATCACGTTCCTGAAGTGATTGGGGAAGAGCCGGTTCACCCACAGCAGCGCATGCATGCTCGCGCCGCGATGCTTGCCCACCAGCAGGATCGCCGTGGGCTGCGAGGGATCGGGCGGCGCACCTGCAATCAGCCGCCACATCTTGTTCAGGGCAGGCATGGTCTCCTCCGGCAGGGTCGCACTGCAACTGGCTGTTCGGATCGGTCTGCGCGCTTTCGTGCGTTGCGGGCGGGATCCTCCGCGCTTGAAGGACGGCGATTGCAACCGTCAATCTAGACGGCTTCGACAAAACGCGCCAGCAGGCATAGCCCGAAGGACACCTGACAAATTGAAAGATGAAAGGAGATCGTGCCGGTGGGCTCGAATTGCGGGCACAATTCCAACGGCGCGCAATGGTGCGCCACACCGGCCAGCGACGGATTTCCGCCACCTCAAGCGAACGACGCAGATCATGCCGCTTCAGACCTCTCCAGCACCGCTGCATCGTCACCGATACGGTCGTCACGCGCGTTTCGCTCGATCACAAGCGCTTCGAAGCCTGGCGGGACCCGAATCCGGGCGAACTCTATGCCCTGAGCCAGGAGGAATTCGCCCGTGCGAAGCGGCTGGTCGAACGCGAGCAACTGCAGGTCATAACGAGCGCGGCCGTGCTTTCGGCGTCGGTGTCCGGTTCGACCGGGCCGCACGTCATCATCGCCTCCGAGGGCGCCGATTTTCTGGAAGGCCAGATCGATCGCGTGGATGAGGCCTGGACACTGCATCAATTGCGCCACCTGCAACTCACGCACTATCGCGTCAACGAGCTCGGCGACATCCAGACCGAAGCGCCCGTGCACGGCGGCCTCACCGGCTTCGGCGCCGACGTCGTGCGGCGCTGCAACCGGCTCGGCATCGTCGTCGACGTCGCGCACGGCACCTACGACCTCGTGAAACGCGCCGCCGCCGTGACGACGAAGCCGCTCGTGCTGTCCCATACCGCGCTCTCGCTGCACCCGCGCGAACGTAGCCGCCTGATCAGCCCCGATCATGCGCGCGCCGTGGCCGAAACGGGCGGCGTGATCGGCGTATGGCCGAGCGCGGGCTCGTTTCGCGACATCCCCGGCATGGCCGACGGCTTCCGGCGCATGGCCGACATCGTTGGCGTCGAGCATGTCGGCCTCGGCACCGATATGTTTGGCTTCATCTCGCCACCGGTCTTCCGCAGCTACGAGCAATTACCCGAGCTCGGCAACGCACTGCTCGCCGCCGGATTCCAGGCGCCCGAGGTCGACCTCCTGCTGGGCGGCAATTACCGGCGCGTGTTCGCCGCGTCGCTCGCCTGACGCACCTCTCCTCCTGCGCGCCCGCCGCGTACGTCGCATTCGCCTGCTTCAGCATTTCTTAATCTTCGATCGCTACCATGGTCCGGCGATCGTGTTCAACGCTTTCCGTGCTGCCCTCGTCCACGGAATGATTGAAGGCAGAACGCAGGCAAATCGAAAGATAGACCAACGCCACGCAGTCCTGAGCGAATCGCGATTCAGCCGCAGCGCACCGGAGCCGACCTCATCATGAAGCCGACGATCATCGAGCAATGCCGTGCGTATCTGTATCTCGCCGGGCTTGCGGCAATCTTGATCCAGGCTGTCGTTTTCATTGCTATTTTCGTGTTCCGTGTGCCGCAAGAGGTCTTCGCCACGCCGGCATTCCGCATCGGCGTCGTCCTCGCGATCGCGGGCATCACGTGGGGGCTTCGGCATCTCGCCCGCGAGGCGTTTCGCAACGCGCTCGCCAGCCGCCACGCCCACCTCGTCGGCTGGGAGCGCCGCACCGTGGCCCTTTCGGCGCAGTGCCCACGGCGGCGCCTCGTGCTGCTGCACGTCCGGCTGAACCCTCGCACCTTCGATCCGGCGCTACCCTGAGCACCGCCCCGCGTCCGCGGCGTAATGAACCGTGACATAAAAGCCCGTTTAAAGTCACACCGCCGTCAACACTGGCCCCCTATACTGCTGGTTGCGTCACGCGACCGGGGGACACCGCGCATGAACTGGCTGCATTTGCAGGCTTGCTGTTACGGCAATAGAGGATTCGCACGTCGCGCCGCGCGCGCAAACAACACGTAATGGACGTCCCGCGTTCCCTGCGAACCCGAGGGCATGCAGGTGTTGCCGCGCTTGCGTTGCTGTTCGCGGCGTTCGCGCTCGCCGCGGCGGCGCCGCAGACCCTGCTGCATGTCGCGTTTACCCTGTCATCGTTCCTCGCCATCGTCTGCGGGGCAGCCGCCGCGCTAGGCATCATTTACTGCTGTGTCGCGGCCGTGTTCGTGCGCCGCTTCTTCGCGCAGCCCTGCAACGAGCCCACCAGCTACCCCGCCGTCACGATCGTCAAGCCGCTGCACGGCGACGAATGGCATCTCGAGCACAACCTCGCCAGTTTCTTCGAGCAGGACTATCCGGGCCCGGTGCATTACCTGTTCGGCGTTCACGACGCGAACGACGCGGCGCTGCAGACCGTTGAGGCGCTGCGCGCGCGCTATCCGCACGCGCACGTCAGCGTCGTCGCCGATTCGCGGCTCTACGGCCCCAACCGCAAGATCGCCAACCTCGTCAACATGCTGTGCCATGCCGAGCACGACATGCTCTGCTTCGCGGACAGCGACGTGAGCGTCGAACGCGACTATCTGCGCCGTATCGTGGGCGCGCTCCAGCAGCCGGGCGTCGGACTCGTCACCTGCGTCTATCGCGGCCTGTGCGCGCCGGGCTTCTGGCCCCGCGCCGCCGCCGCCTCGACGAACTACCATTTCCTGCCGGGAGTCCTGACGGGGCTCGCCATCGGCCGCGCCCGCCCCTGCTTTGGCCAGACGATTGCGATGACGCGCGCAACGCTCGACGGCATCGGCGGCCTCGCGCAATTCGCCCACCACCTCGCCGAAGACCACGCGGTGGGCGCCGCGGTACGCCGCACCGGCGCGCGCGTAGCCGTGCCGCCGTTCACCGTGCGGCACGCGTCGGTGGAAACCACCTTCGCCGCGCTCTTCACGCACGAGTTGCGCTGGAGCCGCACGATTCGCGCCGCCGACCGCAGCGGCCACCTGGGCTCGGTATTGATGCATCCGTTCGCGCTCGCGCTCGCCGCCGTGGTCGCCTGCGGCGGCGCGCCGGCCGCGTGGGTGCTCGCACTCGCCGCCCTCGCTGCCCGCGCGGGCCTCAAATGGCAGACCGACCGCGCCATCGGCGAACCCTGCCGCGGATTGTGGCTGCTGCCACTATGGGATATCGTGCAGTTCATGATTTACGTCGCCAGCTTCGGCTCGTCGCGCGTGGTCTGGCGCGGCTTCAGCTTCAGTGTCGATGGCGACGGCCGCCTGTCCCCGCTCCACGACGATTGAATGACGACCGGACGGCGTTTGAACGGTACATAAGGGGTGGTGGCTCATCAATGAAACATCTCGGACGCGCGGCGGCCCTCGTCGGCCTCGCTATCGCGATCTGGCTCGTCCTGCACGACCATCCCGCTGCGATCTTCCGCCTGCTGCAGGCTGCCGGGGCGGGACTCTTGCTGGCCGCGGCCGTGCACATCCTGCCGATGCTCGTCAACGCGTGGGACTGGCGCACGCTGATCCGTCCCGCCGAACGCCCCACGCTCGCAGCGATGCTGCGGCTCGTATGGCTGCGCGAATCGATCAATGGCCTGTTGCCCGTGGCGCGCGTGGGCGGCGAAATCGTGTCGTTCCGGCAACTCACGCGCATGGGGGTGCGGCCCGCCACGGCGGCGGCGAGCCTCGTCGGCGACATGCAGCTCACGCTCATCAGCCAGTTGCTCTACGCTCTTGCGGCGGCCGGCTATCTGCTCGAACAGACCTCTTCGGATACCGCGCGCGTCGTCGGCCACCTCGCCTGGGGCATCGCGGCGCTGGCCCCCGTGCTGCTCCTGTTCGCGGTCGTCCAGCACGCGCGCCCCTTTGAGCGCGCCGCCCAGGCGCTCAATCACGTAACGAGCGGCAAAGTCTACGAGCTCGTCGGCAAATCGGCGCGCATCGACCAGGCGATCAAGCTGATCTGGCGGCAACCCGCCGTTGTCGTGCGCTATCTCTTCGTCTGGCAGACACTGCAATGCGCGGGCTTCGCGCTCGAGATATGGGTCGCGCTGCACGTGCTGGGCGCGGACGCCACCTTCGTCGAAGCCTTCGTCATCGAGGCGCTGATCCAGCTCGTCAGCAGTGCTGCCTTTCTCGTGCCCGCCGGCCTCGGCGTGCAGGAAGGAGGCTTCGTGCTGATCGGGGGGCTGCTCGGCTTCGATGCGCCCACCTGTCTCGCGCTGGCCGGCGCCCGGCGCGTTCGCGACCTGCTGTTCTACGTGCCCGGCCTCGTCGCCTGGCAGTTCGCCGAGGCCCGCCCGGGTGTCGCCGCGCGACGCGAACGTCAAGCGCAGTGACAGGCCGCGTCGGCCCGTCGCCGGCCGCCCTTTAATGCGCGAAGCGGATGTCGAGTGCACGCAGATAAGTCTGCAATCCCGCGTCCTGCAGCGGAATCACATGGGCGACCTCGCCTGACTCGTTGAAGTGGGCATGCCAGTAACCGGGCGGCGTGACGAATGCCATCCCCGGTGTCCAGTCCACCCGTTGCGGGTTCACGATATTGCCCTCGGCATCCAGTTCCGTACCCACGAGCGTATAGACGCCCGGCTTGCAATCGGGAATGAAGTCGAGCGCGATCGACTGATGGCGATGCGGCTTCTGCGTGGTACCGGCTGCGATCATGCCGAACATGGCCCACATCGTGTGGGTCACGGTACGCGTCTGCGGAAAGTGCGTATTGCCGAGCAGGATGCTCACGCGGTTGCGCCGCGCAGCACCGGGGGCGCGCGCCACCTCGTCGAGCTCGGCCCGCGCCCGCGCGGCGGGATAAAGTGTCGGCTCGAAGCGCGCACGACCGAAGCCAGCGCCCAGATACGCGAGCAACGGCGCGTCGTTGACGTAATAGAGGCGTGTGGTCGAAGCGGCGGCAATCCGCGCCTCGGCGCCGCCGGGCAGCGCAAAGAAGTCGCCCGTGCCAAACTCGAATACCGTCTCCTTCTGCGTGACGACACCGGAACCTTCCATCACATAGCACACCTGAGAAGTCGCCTCCGGATTCAGGCGCACCGACTCGCCAGCCAGAATACGCACGAAATGCGCGAGCAGCCCCGGACCGGTAGCCGGCCAGGCACAACCAAGCTCTGCCGAAAGATCGAGCGGCACGACACGCGTGGGCCCGCTGTCGTATAGCGCGCTGGAAAACGTGTGGTACGGCACCCGCGAAATCAGCTTCGCGCCAATCGGATTGGCGGACGATGTGTATTCGAAGTACTGAGCGTCGCGCGTGACGGCCTCGTCGTCGAATGCGAGTACGGCGTGCGTGTTCGGATTCATGACAGCATTCCTCGAAGATTGGGGAGTACGCGCCGTGCGATCGTTGCACGGCGTCGCTGGATGCCACTATAGGTTTGAGCCGCGTGGGCCAGAACGGCCCGTCGCCGAAATCAGCTTTGCAGAAATGGGATAACCGGCGCGCAGGGCATTGCACCCGCTCCCGTACAATCGACCGATATTCCCAGGGAGCGTTGCCCATGGACTACTTCTCCGCCGTCCGCGCCTTTCTGTACGCGGCCGAACTTGGCAGCTTCAGTCAGGCTGCGGAGCGAACCGGCGTCAAAACTTCCACCGTCTCGCGCCACATCAGCGAGCTCGAACGCGATCTTGGCATCGCCCTCTTCAACCGCTCCACGCGGGGCCTCGTGCTCACGGAAGGCGGCCGGGTGTTTCGCGAACACGCGCAGGGGGTCGTGCGCAGTCTCGACGAAGCGCGCGAAGCCGCGGCCTCGCTGAACCGCTCGCCGCGCGGGCTCCTGCGCGTAACGATGCCGGGGGCGTTCGGACGGCGCCACATCGTGCGCCACCTGTCCGACTTCATGGACCGCTACCCGAAAATCGATGTCGACTGCGTGATCACCGAAAGCGTGCTCAATGTGATCGATGCCGGCATCGATCTCGCAATCCGCATTGGAGTGCTGCCCGATTCGCAGTTGATGGCGCGCCAGCTCGCACCGCATCGGCGTATCGTCTGCGCGAGCCCCGGCTATGTGACGCAGCATGGCTCGCCGCGCGTACCCGCCGACCTCGCCCATCACACGGCGCTGCGCTTCGCACTCGCGCCCGACGACCGCTGGTTCCTCGTCAACCGCTCGCGAGCGAAAGCAGCGCGGGCGGACCAGGAAGTCATCGTGCAACTTCAAGGCCGCCTGCGTGTGGACGACACCGACGCACTGCTCGAGCTTGCCGTCGCCGGGCGCGGACTTGCTCTGCTGCCCACGTGGGCAACCGGCGCCGCAATCCGCGAAGGCCGCCTGATGCGCGTGCTGCCCGACTGGGAGGCACGGCCCACGCGTGCCGAACCTGCCATCTGGGCGGTCTATCCGCCGAAGAAGACGGTGTCGTCGAAGGTGCGTGCGTTCATCGACTTCTATACCGCGCTGTACCGCCGAGAAGGCTATTGGGAGAGCTAAACAGGCTCTCGCTTTATTTGCCCCTAACCAGCAGGCGTAATCCACCCGCTGGCGTCAGTGCGGTGGCGGTGTCCATCCGTAGCCGAGCGCCTTGTACAGGCTTACCGTCTGTGCGAACACCTGGTCCTGCAGGGTGGATTGCTGGATCTGCGCCGAAAAGAGGCTGCGTTCCGCGTCGAGCACTTCCAGATAGCTTGTGTACCCGCCTTCATAAAGATCGCGGGCCAGCGACGCATATTCCGAAAGCGCGGCCACCTGGCGCGTGGTCGCAGCCAATTGCTCGCGTGTCTGCGCGACGGCCACCAGCGCATTTTCGACGTCGGCAAACGCCTGCTGGATCGTCTGCTCGTAATTGAGCAACGCCTCCTGGTGCACCGCTTCGGCCTCGTGCACCGACCCCGCAATCGCTCCACCCTGGAAGATCGGCTGCGAGATAGCGCCCGCGAACGACCACACCCGAGCCGGCCCCGTCCACAACCCCGTGAGCGCTGTGCTCGCGGCACCGAAGAGACCGGTGAGCGAGATCTGCGGGAAGTATTGCGCGCGTGCCGCGCCGATCGACGCATTCGCCGCAACGAGCGCCTGTTCCGCCTGCAGTACGTCGGGCCGCCGCTCGATCAGCGACGAGGGCAATCCCGCCGGAATCGCCGGAGCGCTCAATTCGGCGATCGGCTTGCCACGCGGAATCGGGCCGGGATTCTGGCCAAGCAGCAGCGAAATCGCGTCTTCCTGCTGCGCGATCTGCTGCTGGATTGCGTAGACGGAGGCCTGCGCCGATTCGTACTCCGAACGCACCTGGCTCAGTTGCACCTTCGAAACGACACCGCCGCCGAAGCGCTCTTCGAACAATTCGAGCGAACCCGCTCGGCTCTTGAGCGTCTCCTGCGCAATGAGCAGTTGATTGTCATAGTCGCGCAGTTGGAGATAAGCCGTGGCGACATTCGCGATCAGCGCGATGCGCGTGGCCTGCTGCGCGGCCTGGGTGCCCAGATAGTCCGCGCGTGCGGCCTCGGTGAGGCGCCGCAAACGGCCGAACAGATCGATCTCCCATGAGACGGAACCTTCGAGCTGCGTCTGGTTGCCGACCACGGGCGCGAAGCCGGGAGCAGGCACACCGCGGCTGCGCGACGCGCCAAAGTTCGCGCCGACCTGCGGGAGCAGCCCGGCACGCGCGATGACATAGCGCCCGTAATACTCCTCGACGCGCGCCGCCGCGATGCCTAGGTCCTTGTTCTGCGCGAGCGCCTTCACGATGAGGTCGTCAAGGACCGGGTCGTTGAACTGCCTCCACCAGTTGAGCGAGTTATCGACGACTTCGGCGTTGGGCGCGGCAAACCGGAACGTGGACGGTGTATCGACCGCCGGGCGCTGGTAGTCGGGTCCCACGGCACACGCTGTGAGACAGACGCAACAGCCGCTCAGGACCAGCGACGCGAGGCCTTTGTCAATGACAAGCTTCATCGCTCAATCCTCCTGCGAAGACGGCGTGGCAGGCCGCGCCGCATCGGACGCGGTACGCGGCTTGCCACGCGACGACAGCGTCTCCAGCCCCCAGAAGAACATGGGGATGAAGAAGAGCGCGATCAGCGTCGCACCGAGCATGCCAAAGATCACCCCCGTGCCGAGCGAGCGGCGGCTTGCCGCCGACGCTCCGCTCGCGATGGCGAGCGGCACGCAACCCAGGATGAACGCAATCGAGGTCATGACGATGGGTCGCAGACGCAGCTTTGCGGCAGCCACTGCCGCCTGGTACGGTGTCATACCTTGTTTTTCCCGCATTTCCACTGCGAACTCGAAGATCAGGATCGCGTTCTTGGCCGCCAGCGCGATCAGCACGGTCAGGCCGATCTGGAAGTACACGTCGTCTTCCATGCCGCGTAGCAGTATCCCCACGAGTGCACCGAAGATCGCAAAGGGCACGGCGAGCAGCACACCGACCGGCAGCGACCACTTCTCGTATTGCGCTGCAAGGATCAGGAACACCATCAGCAATCCGAATGCGAACACGAGCGCCGCCGTCGAGCCAGCCGTCTTCTCTTCGTAGGCCTGACCGCTCCATCCGTAGCTGTAGCCTTCGCCCAGCGTCTCACGCGCGATTTCCTCCATCGCCGCGATCGCCTCACCCGAGCTGTGGCCCGGTGCCGCATCGCCCGTGATCTGCGCCGCGGGGAAGTCATTGAAGCGGCTGACGATGTCCGCGCCCGGCACGAAGTGGAACGTCGCGACGGCCTTGATCGGCACCATCTGGCCGGTGGTATTGCGCACGTAGAGCTGCTGGATGTCATCGGGCTGCGTACGGTATTGCGGCTCCGCCTGCACGATCACCTGGAAGAGACGGCTGTCCTTCGGAAACTGGCTCACGTATGACGAACCGAACATCGTTTGCAATGCGGAATAGACTTCCTCCACGGGTACACCCAGCGATCTCGCCCGTTCACGGTCGACGTCCACGCGCAATTGACGCGATCGCATGTTGATCGTCGAATTCACACCGGCGAGGGCGGGATTCTGGCGCGCCTTGGCCACGAACTCGTAGACCTTCTGCTCGAGCTGCTGGAGAGAACCACTACCCGTGCTCTGCAGCCAGAACTGGAAGCCCCCCGTCGTGCCGAGGCCAGGAATGGACGGGGGATTGACCGGCACGACCACGCCATCCTTGAAACCCGAGAACAGCTTGCGTCCAGCGCGGATCAAGTCCGGTGCCGTGCCGTTTTCACCGCGCTCCTTGAAGTCCTTGAGCGCGATGAAGAGCGTGCCCGCGTTCGACTTGTACTGCGAATCGATCAGGCTGTAGCCGGTTGCCGAGGCGACGGATTTCACCGCGGACTGCCTGGCGAACCAGTCCTCGGCCTTCTTCGACAGGTCGCCCGTGCGATCGAGGCTCGCGGCGTCCGGCAGCACGACGGCACCGAACAAATAGCCCTGGTCTTCCACCGGCACGAACGACGTGGGAATGTGCCTGAAGAGTCCACCGGTGGCGAGCACCATCACCAGGATCAGGCCGATGGAGAGCGCCACACGCCGGATCGCGCTCTGCACGCCCCTGCCGTAGCCCGCGGTGAGCCCTTCAAACTTTTCGTTGAACCAGGTGAAGAACCGGTTCTTCTTGTGCTCGCCCGGTTTGAGCAGAATCGCGGCGAGCGCCGGCGACAGCGTGAGCGCGCAGATACCCGAAAGCACCACCGAAACTGCAATCGTCACGGCGAACTGCTTGTAGAGCTGACCTGTAATGCCCGAAAGGAACGCCACCGGAATGAACACCGCCAGCAGCACGAGCACGATCGCCACCACCGGCCCGCTCACCTCGTCCATTGCGCGCTTGGCAGCTTCCTTCGGCGACAACTTGAACTCCGTCATGTTGCGCTCGACGTTCTCGATCACCACGATCGCGTCGTCCACCACGATGCCGATGGCGAGCACCATGCCGAACAAGGTCAGCATGTTGATCGAAAAGCCAAACGCCATCATGCCGATGAACGCGCCGATGATCGACACGGGTACGGCAAGAATCGACACGAGCGTCGCGCGGAAACTCTGCAGGAAGAGGAACACCACGAGGATCACGAGAATCACCGCATCGCGCAGCGTCTTGACGACCTCGACGATGGACTCGTGCACGAACCCGGTCGTGTCGAGCGCTACTTCGTACTTGAGGCCCGGCGGGAAGCTCTTCTGCAACTGTGCAAGCGTCTCGCGCACCTGTTTGGCCACCTGCAGCGCATTCGCGCCCGGCTGTTGGTAAACCGCGATGAGCGTAGCCGTTTTGCCGTTGTAGCGACCGCGCATCGAATAATCTTTCGCACCTAGCTCGGCGTGGCCGATGTCCTTGATGCGTACCATCGACACATCGTTTGTGCCAGAAGCGGAAGGCGCCGCGGCGCGGACGATGATGTTGTCGAAGTCCGCAGGCTCGGTGAGATGCCCTTGCGTGGTCACAGGGAAGGTCTGCAGAACCGGACCGTCTGTCGGCGACTGCCCGAGCCGCCCCGCCGAGAATTGCTGGTTCTGTTCCTTGATCGCGTTCTGAACGTCGCTCACGGTAATACCTAGCTTCGCCATGCGGTCGGGCTTGAGCCAGATTCGCATTGCATAATCAGCAGAACCGAATATCGATGCCTGATTCGCGCCCGGGATGCGCTTGAGCGCATCGAGCACGTAGACATTCGCGTAGTTCGCCACGTAGGCCTGATCGTAGGTATTATCGGGCGAATAGACGGCAATCACCATCATGAACGCCGACGAGCGCTTCTGCACCGAAACGCCCTGCGAGGTTACCGCTTCGGGCAGCGTGGGCAGCGCGAGATTCACGCGGTTCTGCACGTCCACCTGCGCGAGCGACGGGTCGGTGCCGATCTTGAAGTACACAGTCAACGTCATGTTGCCCGTCGACGAGCTGGACGAATTCATGTACATCATGTTGTCGGCGCCGTTCACCTGCTGCTCGATCGGCGCGGCCACGTTCTGCGCAACGATATCGGCGCTGGCGCCGGGATAACTTGCAGTCACCGTAATCTGCGGCGGCGCAATGTCCGGAAACTGCGCCACCGGCAGATTCACCATGGCAATCAGTCCAGCCACCACGAGGATGATCGAGATCACCGACGCAAAGATCGGCCTGTCGATAAAGAAGTGGGAGAACTTCATCGATCAGCCTCCAACTGCCGGTGCGCCCCGAACCGCGCTTGCCGCGCTCGCAGCAGCAGCGTCCGGGATACTGCCGGGGTTGGCAGCCGGAACCGGCGCCGGCACCAGATGGGGCTTGACGGGTACGCCGGGCATGAGTTTCAGCGTATTGTCGAGAACGACGCGATCGCCCTGATGCAATCCCGACTGGATGACCCAGTCGTTGCCGTTCCAGCCGCCGGTGACGATGGCGCGCTGCTGCGCCTTGTCGTCTTTGTCGACGGTCCAGACAAATTCACCGCGAGGCCCCTGCTGCACCGCTTCCTGTGGCACGGCAATGGCATTCGGGCGCTCCGCCCCCACGAGCTTGATCCGTACGAACTGGCCGGGCCGCAGGGCGCCGTCCGTATTCGGCACGCTTGCCCGGATCAGGTAGGTGCCCGTCTCCGAACTCAGCTCGGCGTCGGTGAAGGCGATATGACCGCGCTGCGGATAGACGCTCCCGTCGGCGAGCACGAAAACGGCTTCGAGCTTGCCGCGCTCCGGCAGCTTGAGCGTGCCGTTCCCGGTCTGGGTACGCAGGTCGAGCATCTCGTTTTCCGAGAGCGAGAAGTTGACCCACATGGGATCGAGCTTCGCGACATAAGTGAGCAGGCTGTTACTGGCATCGAGATACGTGCCCTCCTGCTTCTTCGCAAAGCTAGACAGTCCTGTTACGGGCGCCGTGATGGTCGTGTAGCCGAGGTTCAGCCGTGCGCTCGTCACGTTCGCGCGCGCCTGTTCGACGGCAGCCGCCGCGGCCTGTTGCTGGCCGATCGCATCGTCAAGGTCCTTCTGACTCAGCGCGTTCTTCGCGGCGAGCGGACGCACGCGATTCAGGCTGGCCTGCGCCGTGTCGAGCCGCGCCTTCTGCTGTGCGTATTCGGCCTGCGCGGCATCAAACGCAGCCTGGAACGGCTTCTTGTCCATCAGAAACATCACGTCGCCCTGGTGGACCATCGAGCCCTCCTGATAGACACGCTTTTCCAGAAAGCCACTCACGCGCGCGCGAATCTCGACCTGCTGCGAACTCTCGGTCTGGCCGACGTAATCGAAAGTCACCGGGACCTCGCCCGGCATGACCTCCATGACGTCGACCATGGCAGGCATAAGCCTGCTTTCGGGCGGGGCCTCCTTGTGGCAGCCACCGATGCCAAGGAGCAGGCCTAGCGCAACGCCGGCGACTGCCGGGCCTCTGCGTCGAATCGTCATTTCGTTTCGTATCCGTTGGCAGCGCATGATCTGGTTAGAGTCCATTGCAGTTAGCGAAAGCTGTTGATTACATTAAGCATTACGAAATAAATACCAGAGATGCCAACCCGGAAATCGATGTGAGTCGACGCGTGGAGGCGCGCCCCCGTGTCAGCCGTTGAGCCTGCTGATCTTCTGGCCCTGGATGCCAATGCCGGCCATCAAACCCCGCTGACCGAAAACAACTGCATAAATGTCGGAGCGCAGCGTTGTACTCGACATGTCCTTGCCTATACCTTCATCGAGGATGGCGACAGAGGGCCCGGAGCCAACGGACAGACCCTCCGTGCTGTTCAAATAGCGGAGGACCGTCGGTTTCATCAGAAACATCGCTTCAGAGAAGTTCTGCGCCCCGGCTTGAAGTCCATAGGAAAGCGACGTGACGTTGTAGTAACCGAGAACTGTTCCATTTGGCCGGAAAAGTACCCCATTGCCTCCGGAGGCGCCGACAATCAGCCCGCCCTTCAGCACGGCCGGAAAAACAAGGATGGCTGTCGCGTTCTCGGCAAGCTTCTTCGCTTTGGGCGAAGAAGCATAAAGCGAGTTCAACGATGCTCTTGCCTCCGAAACCAGTTGCCCACGCGAACCAGGCGAGGACGACGAAACACTCGGCACGGCATTCGAGCAAACCGCGAACAGCGACAGCAGCGAAATCAGCAATAGACCGCGCAAACGATCTTTATTCATGTTGAACCTCCAATGGTGATTGGACCCCCTGCATGGCGAGGAAGCGAGGTACGCACTCAGCGCCGGCCCCCGATGGACCCCGTCACCCATCCCGCGCGGGCCGATCATACCGTCGCGGCTCGTTCCTTCGCGCCCCGCGTTCTCCACCCGTCGTTCATTTCATTTTCCATTCCGAACGGGTATTCGCAGGAAGCAGCCCGCTTGCAGCGTCTTGTTGCAAGCGGGCCCGAGCAGCGCGAGTCCCGGATCGCAGACAGCAGGGGGCGGCGGCCTCGCCGCCCCCTGCCCGCGCGGACAACCGCCAGGCAGCCGCTTAGAAGCGGTGGCGAATACCCGTGCTCACGACCGCCTGGCTCTTGCTCGCCGAGGGCAGGTCCGTGCCGTTGATTTGCGTGGAGTTCGTACCGGCTGTGTTCGACGCCCCGATCTGGAAAACGCTTTCCGCGTAAAGGTCGGTGCGCTTCGACAGCGAGTAGTCGGCCTGCAAACCGAACTGGTTCCAGTGCGACGAACGGTTGTTCGTGCTGCTGCTTCCCGGTGTGTTGCGCAGAGCCTGCGTGTAGGTGTAGGCGGCACCCACGTAGAAGGCCGGCGTGAAGTCGTAGCGCGCGTTGACTTCGAGGTTGTTGTAACGCACCGACGCGTCAGCGATGTTGTCCTGGAAGCGGCTCTGCGTGAACACCGCGCCGAAGAGCGCGGGACCGAAGGCGTAGCTCGCACCGAGACCCCAGGTACGCTGGTTCTGGATGCCCGGCAGGCTGGCCGAGGTAAACGCCGGCAGGTCCTGGACAGCGCCATTGCCGTTGCCGGAATTCAGGCCCTGAAGTTGCAGGTAGGCCGCGCCCACGCGCAGACCGCCATAGTTGTAGCCCGCACCCACGCTGTAGGCGCGGTTGTCTGCAAACCCGCCCGCATCGTTGGAAAAGCCGTACAGGGCGCTGAACGAGAAGCCGGAGTAGTTGGCGCTTTGGTACTTGACCGAATTGTTGATGCTGAACGTGCTGTTAAGGTTATCGTCGTCACCCGGGTGAGCGAAGTAGGTGCCCCCCCACGAGCCGGTAGCCGACATAGGCGCCACGTAGTCGATCATCGAATCGTACTGGCGACCCAGCGTCAGCGCGCCGTAGTCATTGCTCGAAAAACCGACGAACGCCTGCCGGTTGAAGAGCGAACTCGTCACGGTGCTGCCGTTCATCACATTGAAACCGCTTTCGAGGGTAAAGACGGCCTTCAATCCGCCGCCAAGATCCTCGGCGCCACGCAGGCCCCAGCGGCTCGGCTGAACGTTGCTGCCAGTCAGGCCGATCATGGCCTTGCCGCCCGTCACGTGCCCGTCGGGTTGGATCTGCGAGTTGCCATTGACCTGGTTGCTTACGTAAGTCAGACCTGCGTCAACAAGGCCATACAGTGTCACGCTGCTCTGGGCCTGGGCGCTACCTGCAACCGCGGCGGTGGCGGTGGCGGCAGCAAAAATCAGGGTTTTCTTTTTCATGGTTCGTTCTCGTGCAGAATCTGGCAGCTGAATTTGGATGTACTACAGCGCACGCGGGTTAATCCGATGCCGTTGTAGTGCACTGGATAATCAGATGCTCGCTCTTGCGCGGACGAACTATATCCGGCCCCTTGACGTTAAACCACGCAGCAATCTAAAGCGGATTACGCACCCATTTAACGAGATACGATTTTATGGCAGAGGACATCAAATTTAGGAGTCCATTTACCTGAAAAATGGTTAAATACCCTTAAAAGAGGAGGCGAAATTAGCGACCCAACCGAACTACCATTTTCTTTCACGCGTGCGTGGCGCTGGGACCCGGGGCGGTCATCAAACTAATTACGATCATTGAATATCGTATTACCTACACTGACTACATTCAGCACTGACAGAATTCACAGGCAGCGAACGATAAAATCCTCATTCTCATCAACATTGCCGGTGATATTTTGTAAATTGAGCAACACGCGGCCCGCACCGTTCAGGTGCAGTATGACCAGATTATTTCTGACGTCGCGCAAGACTGCGGTGAGCTTCAGTGCGCTGGCTGCAACAGCCCCCAGGCAACGAGAATCGCCTGAATGCTGCGCGCGTAGGCATCGCGCTCGTGCGGCGATTCCGAGTGGTAGGCGCCGATTGCGCGCCAGGTGTTGCCGTAGCGCACCATTTTCTGCTTGAGCAGCCATGCGGCCACGTAGATGTTCACGCACGGATCGGTCAATGCGCGGCTTGGTATGCCCTGGCGGGCGAGGTCTGAAAAATGGACCGAGTTGATCTGCAACTGCCCCACGTCGATCGAGCCGTTGGCGTTGCGGTTGATAGCCGTCGCATCGCCCTTCGATTCGCGCCACGCCACGGCACGCAGCACGAGTGGATTGACGCCCTGATAGGCGCCGGCCTTCTCGAAGCAATCGTCGGCGGCCGTGGCAGCGCTTGCCGGCGAAGCGCCAAGCACCAACCACGCAGTCCATACCATAGACACGGTGCGCGCGTAGCCTGTCCAACGCCGCGAACGGCGTGTCCTGACGTTATCGGACACCGGCATCGGTCGTCCCTCCGTGGAGCGCGTCATCGCGCCAGAGCGACGTCAAGCTTGCGCTCGACGTCCTGCAAATAGGCGCGCGATTCGTCCGACACCACGAGATGCGGTGAAGGCGCACTGCAATGGCACTCGGGGCGGCGCGACTTCTTCCCGTGCTTCGAGGCGCGATGGGTAGCCGGCGCGGTCTCGTCATCGTCGTCGCTGGTGGGGGGCGGCAGCATGGCGAGCGTCGGCAAGGGTGGATAGACCTTGTCCGTGGCAGCGGGCACGGCAGCAGCGGCAGATTGCGCGGAAGCGGTCGCTGCCGTGCCCGACTGGGCGGCACACACTGTCGACGCGAACGAAACGGCCACCGTGAGGAAAACGAAGGAAAGGCGCATCGCGTCAGCCCCCCGCTTGCTGCGGCTTGATCGACACGCTGTACGTCTGGTTCGCACCGGCCGTCAGGTTTTCAAGCGTCAGTCTGTTCGCCTCCTGCTGCGGCACGCCCTTCCAGATTGCCTGATTGAGGTACGGCAGGTCCTGGCCCAGCGCCGTCACGCGGATCACCGTAGGCTGCTTCTGCGCAGCCGCCAGCGCGCCCGCCTTCGCGAGCACGGCGCTCAGTTGCGGATCGCGTGCGCCCAGCGCGTCGGCAGGAATGTCGAAGTGCATGATCTCGTTCGAGGCCTGCGTTTTGGCCGCCTGCGCCGTATTGGCCTGCTGCAGTTGGGCGCAGCCGGTAACGGCCAGCAGAGCGAGTAAGAACAAGGCCCGTTTCACGTCCAGCCCCTCCAGGATTTCATGGCTATGTGCGCGTTGTCGGCTCGATCCCCGGTCAACTTGATACCCGCCCAGCAAACGTTTGCGAAACAGGAAGACTTCCCTCACGAGGTCGCCTTCGGGAGAAGGCCGCTGTGCGACGTGCCCGCAATCGCGCAGAGAATTGCCTCGCCGATAGGCGGAATGACGGGGCCACGGCGCAAGCCCGGTAACGGTTTACGTCTGATGAATGAGCCACCGCCGCCCCGCGTCCGTCGACGCACGGCGATCTCCATGCGTGGGAACTCCGCAAAGGTCGGCGCAGTTTGCAGGTACGCATGAAAGGCCAACAGGTCTTCACCAGCATCTATCCCATGGTCGACGCCCTGCGATATTGCGGCTGAGCGGTGTCGAGCAGTCACAGACCGTGCGGCATCGATACCGCAGCGCCCTGAAGGTATCGCCACTGTGTCTGGGCGCCATGATGTTCGGCGGCGAAACGGACGAGCCAACCGCCAAACGCATCATCGACAAGGCGTTCGATCAGGGCGTCAACTTCATCGATACGACCGACGTGTATCACGCGGGACGCTCGGAAGAAATCGTCGGCCGTGCCGTGAGCGCACGCCGCCTGCGGATTCGCGCGCGGGCCGCGGCGACCGGCGCATCCATCAGACCGAATGGCGTCCCGAGTCGCTCGTCATCGCGCAAAAGCTGATGGCTCACGCCGCGGCGCGCGGCACCACATCTGTTGCGTTCGCCCTTGCGTGGGTGCTTCACAACAGGCTGATCAGCGCGACCATCGCGGGGCCGCGCACCGAGGCGCAGTGGGACAGCTACGTGGAAGCGCTCGAACTGAAACTCGACGCGGCAGATGAACGATTCGTCGATGCCCTCGTCCCGCCGGGGCACGCCTCGACGCCAGGCTATACGGATCCCGGCTATCCCATCGAAGGGCGCATCACGGCTTGACGGCCTGCCCTGCGTGCCGCGCGGCGCGCAGGGCGTAGCGCGCCTAACGCGGCCGCGGCCGCCTCGTCAACCCGCCGCGGCCTGCTGGAGTCCCGCGACGTCGAGCGAAAGCTGGCCGCTCGCCACGATCTGGCTGAGCGGCGCCGGCCGGCCCAGCAGGAAGCCCTGCACTTCATCGCAACCTTCGCCGGCAAGCAGCGCGAGCTGGTCGCGGGTCTCGATGCCTTCGGCCAGCACCGGAATGCCGAGGCTCTTGCCGAGCGCCAGCACGGCGCGAATGATCGCCGTGGTCTGGCGGTTCGATTCGGTCTCCCGCACGAACGACTGGTCGAGCTTGATCTTGTCGAACGGGAACGAGCGCAGCGTATCGAGCGACGAATAGCCCGTGCCGAAATCGTCCAGCGCCACGCTCACGCCGAGCGATTTGATTTCCTGAAGCACTTTCAGCGAACGCTCGCGGTCGGCGAAGATCGTCGATTCGGTCAGCTCCAGTTCCAGCCGCGCGGGCGCAAGACCGGTCTCGCTCAGCACGTCCTCGACGAGCTTCGGCAGATCCGCATGCGCGAACTGCACCGGCGAGAGATTCACCGCAACCTTGTACGGCGGCGTCCACGACACCGCGCGCGAACACGCCTCGCGCAGCACCCAGGCGCCGATGTTGAGGATCAGGCCGTTCTCCTCGGCGATCGGGATGAATTCCGAGGGCGGTACGAAACCACGGCGCGGATGCTCCCAGCGCAGAAGCGCTTCGTAGCCGCAGATCTCGCCGCTCGAAACCGACGTCTGCACCTGGTAGTGAACGCTGAGTTCGTCGCGTGACAGCGCATCGCGCAGATCGGCGGCCAGCGTGCGGCGCGCCCGCGCAATCTCGTCCATCGCGGGCTCGTAGAAGCACACCGCGTGCGTGAGGTCCGCCTTCGCGCGGTACATCGCGAGGTCGGCATTGTTGATGAGCACCGACTTCGTCGTGGCGTCATCGGGATAAACCGCCACGCCGAGGCTCGCGCCCGAGACGACTTCCCAGTCGTCGTAGCGGATCGTCCGGAACAACGCTGTCTCCAGGCGCTCGAGGAATTCGGCCAGATCGTCGCGCGTGCCGAAGCGCTTGATCGCCGCGAATTCGTCGCCGCCCACGCGCGCCACGAATTCGCCGTCGCCGACAAGACTCGCGAGCCGCCGCGCGAGAATGCGCAGGACTTCATCGCCCGCGTGGTGGCCGCGCAGGTCGTTGATCTCCTTGAAGCGGTTCAGGTCAATGCCGATCAGCGCGATCTTGCCTGGCTCCGTCTGCGCACGCGCGAGTTCCAGGTCGAGCCGTTCGTTGAAGCTCGCGCGGTTGGGCAGGCCGGTGAGCATGTCGCTCATCGCCATCACCCGCAGATGCTCGACGGACTCCGCGCGCACGGAATCGTCGAGCAGGAAGCTCACGAGCCCCGCGCCCGCGATGATGAACGCCATGCCGGCCACTGCGAGCGCCAGCGCGTGAAGCGCTGACGGGTTGGAGAACGAGCCGGGAATCGTCATGGGCACGACCTCGAAAGCGGTCATGCCGGTGAAGTGCAGCGCGGCGATGCCAACCCCGAGCAGCGCCGACACCCCAAGCGCGGAGTCCGGCCCGCGCGCTGCCGCATGCTGCAGCGCCCAGGCGGCAAAGCCGACGGAAAGCACGACCGAGGCGACGAGATACGTCGAGTTCCAGCCGACGGCGCCCTCGACGCGATACGCCAGCATGCCGGTGTAGTGCATGAGCGCCACGGCGAGCCCGAGCACCGCGCCGCCGAGAGCGGGCGCGACTCGCCTCCAGCGGCTCGTGGCGATGGCGAAGCCCGCGAAACTGCCCGCCAGCGCGATGAACAGCGAGTCGATGGTCAGTACCGGATCGAACGCCACGGGCACGCCCGGTTCGAAGCCGAGCATGGCGACGAAATGCGTGCACCAGATCGCGACGGCCGAGGAGATGCTCGCGAGGAAGATCCAGCCGGCGCGCTGCATGCCGGCGGAAACGAACGCGCGCAATGCAAGCCGTGCGGTGACCCACGACCCCGCCCCGCATATCAGCACGGCGATCAGGACGATCCAGGGATTGTGCTTCTCGACGATGCAGCCCAGCACGGTCATCACTGTTGGCTCTCCTTATTGGCCCTGTCATTGCCACCCCGCGGCGGCTGCACGATAGCATGAGCCGCACCGCAACAGGTAGAGCATTCATGCAGTCGCGCCAGCCTGTCCGCGCCCGTGCCGAACACGGGGCGGATTCAATAGAATCGGACACCTGCACAGACCCGGCGCAGACCCGATACCGATCGATAAAATTGAGAGCCACATGAGAAACCGTTCAGACGGCACGACTCACTCAAGCCAGCGTACGCGAAGCAAACCAATGCCCCGCAGCAACGGCCGTTTCGCGCCTGTCGCGGCCCTGCTCGCCGCCTTGTCGGCGATGCTGTTTGCGGCGCTGGGCGGAATACCCGACGCGGCCCGGGCGGACACCCCCGACACCGGCGCGCCCTATCATGTCGGCGAAGCACAGCGCGCATTCACCCCACCTGTCGCGCGCAACTGGCGTGGCGCGAAGACCGAACGGCTCGTCACGACGATCTGGTACCCCGTCGACCTCAGCGTGCCCGAAGCGCCCCGGGGATTCGGCCCGCCGGACAATCCGGTCTTTCGCGGCCACCCGGTCGCGCAGGCGAACGCGCCTTCGAATGCGCAAACGCGTTATCCCCTGATCCTGCTCTCGCACGGTACGGGGGGCACGGCGAGCGACGAAGACTGGCTTGCCGCCGCGCTCGCGGCACACGGCTACATCGTGGTGGGCGTCAACCACCCGGGCAACAACGCGCTCGAGCCGCTCACGCGCGAAGGCTTCCTGCTGTGGTGGGAACGCGCCACCGACGTGAGCGAAATGCTCGACAGCCTGGTTGCCGATCCGGTCTTCGGGCCGCGCATCGACGCGGCAAGAATCGGCGCCCTCGGCTTCTCGCTGGGCGGCTATACGGTGCTGGAACTGGCCGGGGCCCGCACGCATCTCGCGGCGTTCGAGGCCTTCTGCAGTTCGCCCGCGGCCGACGCAATCTGCAGCCCGCCCGAAGCGAAACGGCAAGCGGGCGGCCCAAGCCTGAGCGCGCCGCCCACCTCCGCCATGAAGGAGTCGATGGCGCACGCCGGAGATTCGTATCGCGACCCGCGCGTCAAAGCTGTTTTCGCCATCGCGCCAGCGCTCGGCGAGGCCTTCGACGCCGATTCGTTCGCCACCGTCGACATTCCGGTGGCCCTCGCCGCCGGCGTCAATGACACCACCGCGCCACCCGCCACCAACGTCCAGCGGATTGCGGGCTTCCTGCCGCAAGCAAGCCTGCTGATGCTGCCGGGGGCGTCGCACTACACGTTCATCGACGTGTGCCTGCCCGCTGGGGTGCAACGTCTGCCCTCGATCTGCAAGGACGGTCCGGGTGTCGACCGTGAAGCGGTTCATGAGGCGACCGCCGCCCGCGCACTGACCTTTTTCGATGCCGCGCTCGCGCCGCATCCGGCTAACATGGCCGCGAAGTGAAGCCCCGGCAAAATTCCAATAGCACGATCGTTCTATTTTGTGTACGCTCGCGGGAACCGATTATTTTTGCGAGCGTGCGCCATGTCGCTGATCTTTTCCCGCCGTGACCTGAATTTCCTGCTCTACGAATGGCTGGACGTCGAAAGCCTCACGCGCATCCCGCGCTACGCGGATCATTCGCGCGAGACCTTCGACGCCGCGCTCGACACCTGCGAAAAAATCGCCACCGATCTGTTCGCCCCTCACAACAAGAAGAACGACCAGCACGAACCGCATTTCGACGGCGAGACCGTCACGATCATCCCCGAAGTGAAAACCGCGCTGAAGGCGTTCTGCGAGGCGGGCCTGATGGCGGCCGGCCAGGATTACGAATACGGCGGCATGCAGTTGCCGGTCGTCGTCGAGAAAGCGGGCTTCGCCTGGTTCAAGGCGGCCAACGTGGGTACGAGTGCCTACCCGTTCCTCACGATCGGCAATGCCAACCTCCTGCTGGCCCACGGCAGCCAGAAGCAGATCGACACTTTCGTGCGCCCCGAGCTCGAAGGCCGCTACTTCGGCACCATGTGCCTTTCCGAGCCGCAAGCGGGCTCCTCGCTCTCGGACGTCGCGACACGCGCCGAATACGAGGGCGAATCGCCGCTCGGTGCGCAATACCGCCTGCGCGGCAACAAGATGTGGATCTCGGGCGGCGAGCACGAGCTCTCGGAAAATATCGTGCATCTGGTGCTGGCGAAGATCCCCGGCCCGGACGGCAAGTTGATCCCCGGCGTAAAAGGCATTTCGCTCTTCGTCGTACCGAAGTACCTCGTCAACGAGGACGGCTCGCGCGGCGAGCACAATGACGTCGTGCTTGCGGGCCTCAATCACAAGATGGGCTATCGCGGCACGACCAACTGCCTGCTGAATTTCGGCGAAGGCACGAAGTACACGCCGGGCGGCCGTGCAGGCGCGATCGGCTATCTCGTGGGCAAGCCGCACCAGGGCCTCGCCTGCATGTTCCATATGATGAATGAGGCGCGCGTGGGCGTGGGACTCGGCGCGACGATGCTGGGCTACACCGGCTACCTGCATGCGCTCGACTATGCGCGCAACCGCCCGCAGGGGCGGCCGCTCGGCGCCGGCGGCAAAGATCCGGCGTCGCCGCAGGTCAAGCTCATGGAGCACGCGGACGTGCGCCGCATGCTGCTTGCGCAGAAAAGCTACGTGGAGGGCGCGCTCGCCCTCAATCTCTACTGCGCGAAGCTCATCGACGAAGCGCAGGCAATAGTCGACGACACCGAACGCGCGCCGTACACGTTGCTGCTCGACCTGCTCACGCCGATTGCGAAAAGCTGGCCGTCGCAGTGGTGCCTCGCGGCCAACGACCTCGCGATCCAGATTCACGGCGGCTATGGCTACACGCGCGAGTACAACGTCGAACAGTTCTACCGCGACAACCGTCTCAATCCGATCCACGAAGGCACGCACGGTATCCAGGGACTCGACCTGCTTGGCCGCAAGGTGGTCATCGAGAACGGCGCGGCGTTGAAGTTGTTCGTGCAGCGCGTGCAGGCCACGCTCGACCGCGCCCGCTCAGGCGGAAAGGCGACCGAAGCCGCGCATGCGCAAGCGCTCGATGCCGCACTGCGCCGCCTCGTCGAGGTCACGCAGACGCTGTGGTCGGCAGGCGACGTCACGGTGACGCTCGCCAATGCTTCGGTGTACCTGGAAGCCTTCGGCCACGTCGCGATAGCATGGATCTGGCTCGAACAGGCACTGGCGGCGCGCGCCGCACTCATGCAGACTAGCGCACCGGACGCGGACTTCTATCGCGGCAAGCTCGCAGCCGCGCAGTATTTCTTCGCATGGGAGCTGCCGAAGACCGCGCCGCAATTCGATCTGCTCGCGACGCTCGACCGTACGACGCTGGATATGCAGGACACGTGGTTCTGATGCCCCACGTCGAATGCGATCAGAGACTGTCGAGCAAAAAATAGACACCGACGAATACGCCCATCGAAAACGTGGCACACCCGACAGCACAGGCAAAATCCATGAGGTTGCTGTTGTTCTGTCGAATGAACCCGGTCGCGGCACGGGCCGGTTTCGTAGCGACCATTGCAGCACCCAGGAAATCGGTGGCCTTGATCTTCGTATCGAGGTAGTTCATGAGATTGGAAATTTGAAGCAGTAGATACGGGCTCACGGATATTCCCCGGTCCAGTCAAAGGACGTTACCGGCCGTTGCACGCAACGAAGTAGCCGATCAGAAAAGGCACGAAGAGCAGCGTGCCGCAAAGCAGCGCGGCGCCCTGAACGAGGCGGTCCGTGGGTTTTACGGCAAGCGAGCTTTCCGGCACGATCTGCGCGGCAGCACGACGAAGCAGACGCAACGTATCAAGCAGTGAACGTGGGCTCATGGCATTTCTCCGGCAAGGTTGTTTTCGAGACGGATGTCAGAATAGGCTTACGTTCACGCCAGAAACACCGAACTAGTCCTATAAGTGCACGGGCTGCGGCGGCCTGCCGCACTCATTCCCGCTTCCAGTTTCAGGATGCCTGCCCATAGCAAAGCCGCGGAACTGCCGCAGCGAAGCATCCGCGCAATATCCCGATAAAGTCCTATGTCGGCAGCAGGCCGGGCTGGCTATCCTGATGTCTGTCTCGTATTAACCGTGTCCGTCGAATGCTCCCTGTGCATTCGCCCATGCTGAGTTTCGGATCTCTCGGGCAGAGCATGTATCCGCACCCGCGTACGAGTACCGCGGCGACCTGGCGAACGATCAACGTGCCTCCAACGCTTTTCGGCCAGTTCGATCGCCACGTGCTGTTTCCGGCCCGCTACACGTCCGGCCGTTCATGCCGTCAACCCGTTGCTTTAACCGCGAGATCCCGACGTGATTTGTTCAAGCTCATCCCTTGTCCGGCAGCAGCCGATTGCCACCGCGACCGATCATTCCCTGACGATCAGGCGCAAGACAATCCCTCGCACTATCGCTTTGGCAGCCTTGTGCATCGTTGCGACAGTTGCTCCGGGAGCCGCGTCGGCCGCGGCTGCATTCGACGCGTTCAGCCAGGCTACGGGATTTGCCCAGCCGCGCCTCGTCGCGCAAAGCACGTTGCCGGTCACACGGCCGACCGATTTCATCAAGAACGCCTGGTCATCGTTACCAGGCAGCGGTGGTGTATGCACCGGACCGGTTACCCGATGGTCCAATGACAGGCCGGCATTCGGCCCAGTCTCTTCAATCCCGGCATCCAGGATGCCGATATCGCCCAACGAGCACGCTGCCGATGCGCTTTGCTCGGTCCTGGAGTCGATGCGCCTGCTCGCGAACCGTGGTGTATCCAACGGGGGACATCAATGGTCCGGCCGCGTGACACCGCTGGGCGGCGCGAGTGCGTTCACGCAAACAACGGAAACGACGACGCCCAGCAGCGCCATAGGTTCTGGAGTGCTTAACAATGCTGGCCGGGCAGGCGGTGTTCCGGTTGACTCAACGCTACGCGCATCACTCGCGCAGGCCGGCTTTCCCGCCGAAGTCGCCGCGCAGATTAGTCGGATTTTCGGCCATCGCGTCGACGTCGACGCACGTGCGCAGGCGGGCGACATGTACAGGATCGTGATGGACACGCCAGACGGCCCAGCGGAGCCGCGCATCGAAGCCATCGAAGTGAGAAGCCAGGGACAGACGTACGACGCGTTATGGTTTGCCGCTCCGGGTGCGGCTCACGGCGCGTACTACACGCCCGAAGGCATGCCACTTGCCGACAACCGGTTCGCGATGCCGCTTGACTATCGCCGCATCAGTTCGCCATTCGGCATGCGCGAGCATCCTGTGTACGGCGAACTGCGCTTTCATAAGGGCGTCGATCTGACTGCACCGGTTGGCACGCCAATTTACGCGGCCGCAGCCGGTACCGTCGAGATGGCAACCGACAGGCTGGGCTACGGCAAACATATCGTGCTGCATCACGCCGATGGCTATTCGACCTACTACGGGCATCTATCGGCGTACGCGAGCAAGCTCAAACCTGGGCAACGCGTCGAGCAAAGCCAGTTGATCGGCTATGTCGGCCGCACGGGAACCACAACCGGACCGCATCTGCACTTCGAAACGCGCATCAACGACCGGCCGGTCGACCCGCTGACGCTGACGTCGTCCGAATTCGTCGCCCCCCTGTCCGGCCCCGTACGGGAAGCATTTAACGCCCGCGCCGGAACCGCGCGCATGAGTCTCGCGATGCGCACTGCCGGTTGAGCGTCCCGATGGTGCGATAGCCGGCGATAGAATGGGGATTACTCCCTCTACCCTCGCTCGCACCCCATGCAACTGCTCGACCATGTATCGATCGGCGTGCCCGATCTCGACGCCGCCCGGCCGTTCTACGACGCCATCATGGGCGCATTGGACGCCGCGAAGGTCTATGACCGCCCACAAGCCTTGGGCTACGGCGAACGCTGCTCGCAGGGCGACACGGCGTCCACGTGTCTTGCCGTCTATCTCGACGCGAGCGCCATCGGCACGAACAAGCGGCACTGGTGCTTCAAGGCCGCGACGCGCGCCCAGGTGGATGCGTTCTTCGCCGCGGGACTCGCGAACGGCGGCCGCTCCGACGGCGAGCCCGGGCTGCGCCCGCATTATCACGCCGCTTATTACGCAGCTTTCCTGTTCGACCCTGCGGGCAATCGCGTCGAGGCGGTGTGCCACGCCGCCGCGCATTAACCCGCGCGCGCAGCCTCGACGCCGCGTACCGCTCACACGAGGCGAGCGCCTCCATCGACGCGCGGCACCTCGTTCGTGATGAATCCGCCCGATGCGCCCCTCACTTTCAGGATCGCTCACGAGCCGAAGAACGGCTGGCAGAAGTCCGGCGGCCCGACGCAATCTCCCGGACCGTTCGGCTGCGGATTCAGGTTTGCGCATCCGGACATGGCAGCCACTGCCGCAACGCAAACTGCCGCGCGCAAGACATAAGTGACGATACGTGATTTCATGAAATCGAATCTCGGGTTAACGGCCGCAATGCGGGTTCCGTTGCAACACGCGGCCGCCTGGCCACAACGGATGCAAACGTCGCGCTCAGTGGTGCGCGTAGATCGTCTTGTTGAGCATCTGAAGCTGCCCGTCGCGCTCGGCCCGCACAAGCTGCTGGTACACCTGCGCCCGCGTCAGCGGGCCGTTGCTCGTTACGGTAGCCGCGGCCTGCTGCACCGTATCGGCCTGCCCGGCAACCGGCGTACTGGGCACGCCCTGTGCCTGCGCGAGGGCGGACATCGACAGCGTCAGCGCAGCACATACTCCATTCCAGCGTGTTCTCATTTCACTCTCCTCTACGGCCAGCCGGCCGCGCCATGGATCAATCCGTCGGCCTTGCGGCACCGGTCCGAATCGCGTTACATCTCGTAAGGCAAGGATAGAGGGGCGCACTTCGCGCGAAATCCGCAGCAAAATGAAGAAATGTTTAATGGAGCGACGGAGGAGAAGGGGGATCCGGCGGCTCGACCGAAGGGGTGAAAGGCGGCTTCGCGGTCCGGGCAAGCCGGTGGCAGCGCCTACTTCGAATTCCTGACGATTTCTCGCGGCGTCAAACCCAGCAGACGATTCATCCAGTGCGCCATATGGCTCTGATGCGCGAACCCCGCTTCCAGGGCGATCTGGCTCAGGCTCAATTCGCCCTCCACCAGAAGCGCTCGCGCGCGTTCGACGCGACGGCGCACGATGTACTGATGCACCGGCAAGCCCAGCGTTTCGCGAAAGAGCACCTTGAAATGCGGCACGCTCATATCCACGAGCGCGGCCAGTTCGTCGAGCGTGAGCCGCTGATCGAGGCAGGCTTCGATGTAATCGGTGACGCGCGCCGCCGCGCGCGCGCCAAGCATGGAACGCCGGCCACGGGATAGCGATGCGCCGTCGAGCAGTCGCACCACGATCGCCGTGCCTATGCTCTGGGCGAAAAGCGGGTCCGAGACCTCGCCGGCTTCCAGTTCGGCCTGCAACGTCCAGGCGAGATACTGCAGACGAGGATCCCGCAGTTGCAAACGCGGCCAGATCTGCGCGCCAGCGCGGCGGCCGTCCAGTTGCTCCGCGATGGTACGGACAAAAGGCTCCTCGAACCAGATGCGCAGAATAGTGCAGTCCGCATCGTCGGTCCAGACGCCGTCGAGGCCGGCCGGCACGACGTCGGCATCGCCGTGCGCCTGAAGGCGCGCGACGTGCCGGCCGTCGCACGCACAGTTGGCCCGCACGGGCGAGCCCACATGCACCCCGATGCGGTGATGATCCGCCGCGGGAATACGATGCTGCCCCGCCGAAATGGCCAGCAGCTCGGCGCCGAATCCTTGCCAGCCCAGTCTGGAACTGGAACGCAGGCTCGTGCGAGCGCCCGCTTCCCGGTTCGAATCTGCCGTCCGCGCGTCCATGCTGCCTCCGGTCCCGTACAAAGCCGGCGGCTACGGTGCCGCTGCGCCTGCGGCCAGTCTAATGATCCCTCGCGGCTACCGCAACGAAACGCGAAAGCGGCGCGCGTCACGCGCCATCCTTCCGTGCGCGATTTCATCCGTTCCTGCGCGCCGCACCGATCCCGCGTCTCTATGATCCACTCACACCACGTCAGCAAGGATCGAATCATGTTCGTCATCTTCGGAGCATCGGGCCGTGCGGGATATGCGAGCGCGAGCGCATTGCGCAAAACCGGCCAGCGTGTGCGCGCCGTCGTGCGCCACACGCATCAAGGCGACCGTCTCGCGGCGCTGGGCTGTGAAATCGCTCTCGCCGATCTGAGAGACGCTACATCGGTCGCAGCGGCGCTTGAGGGCGCCGGCGCCGTACAAATGCTCTGCCCCGTCCCGGAAGGCGATACGCAGCCCGAAACGACGATGCGCCAGATGATCGACGCCGCAGCCGGCGCACTGCGCGCCAACCCGCCCCCGGTCGTCCTCGCCATCTCGGACTATGGTGCGGAACTCCCCCTGAACACCGGCATTACGGGCCTCTATCACTACCTCGAACAACGGCTGATGCACGTCGCGCCGCACCTGACCCTTCTTCGTTCGGCGGAACATATGCAGAACTGGGCAAGAATTTTGCCGGCCGCGCTGGCATCCGGCATTCTGCCGAGTCTGCATCACCCGCTCACGCGTGCGATCCCGACCGTCTCGGCCGAGGACGTGGGCACGGTCGCGGCCGGGCTGCTGCTCGATGCGCCACGCGCCAAACCGCTACGCATCGTGAGCATCGAGGGGCCCCGACGCGTCAGCGTGAACGAAATCGCTGCGACGCTGAGCGAACTCGGCGGACAGTCGATCAGGGCACAAACGTTGCCGCGCGAAGCATGGACACCCACGCTGCTGCGTGCGGGACTCAGCGAAAATCACGCGCGCCTCATTACCGACCTTTATGACGTCTACAACACCGGCAAGATCGACGTCGAAAGCGACCGCAGCGAGCGCCGCTTCGGCACGACGGAACTACGCACCGTGCTCGCTTCGCTCCTGTCCAGACTGCCGCGTGCATCGCAGTAGGGTTCGTTCGCACAACCAGGCCCACACCTCCCCCTCGCGCGCAGACGTTCTGCAACGTCTGCGCGTTCACACGACTATCGGCAAGTCGTCCGGCTTGTTATAATTCGATCAAGCGTACGAAACAAATCTAACGCCGCACGAAACTGCGACGGAACAGCAACGAAACTGCGGCAAAGCCGTCCGAGGCGGGCGCCGCGTTCACCCCGCACATGGCCAAAACGAACCGGCTGCAGGCGCTTGCCGACGCGCTCGCCAAACACAACGTCATGCATCTGCGCGATGCGGCTTCGTTGCTTGGCGTCTCCGAAATGACGGTGCGGCGCGATATTGCCGCCAATCCCGAGCGATTCACCTACCTCGGCGGCTACATCGTGAGCGCCGCGGACGTGCCTAATGCCGTCGGCTACTCGCTGGAGTCGGAGAAGGACCATTTCGCGCCGGCCAAGGCCCAGGCGTCGGCGCATGCGGCACGGCTCATCGCCGAAAACGACACCATCTTCATCGATTGCGGCACCACGCTAGCCGCGCTCGCGCGCCTCATTCCCTCGCATCTGCAGATCACGGCCGTGTGCTACTCGCTAAACGTTGCGGAGGTGCTGCGCCGCATGCACAACGTGCGCATGATTCTGATGGGCGGGGTTTATGTGCCGTCGTCGGATTCGTTTTCCGGCGAGGAGAGTCTGGAGATGTTGCGCCGCATGGGCATCAACAAGGCGTTCATTTCGGCGGGCGGCATGGACGTCACGCGCGGCGTGACCTGCTGGAACTTTCACGAAGTGGCGATCAAGCAGGCCGCCATGGCAAGCGCGGTCGAGCGCCATCTGGTCGTCGACACGAGCAAGTACGGCGTGGTGAAGGCCTGGCGCTTTTCGCAGATGAACGACTTCGACTCCATCATCACCGAGAAGGGCGAAGAGCCGCGCAAGCGTAGCGCCTGAGCCGCTGCCCGTCTGTCCCCTCTGCCTCCGCTGCACCTCTCTACCGGCCGTGACCGGCATCCTTGCCGGCCAGCCGCGCGGCGTCTCAGCCGCGGCGGCGCAAGGCGAACAGCGTGCCGGCCACGAGAATGAATGCGCCGATAATCACCTTTTGCCAGGTGCTGGGCACGCCCACGAGAATCAGCACGTTGTTGATGAGCGTCACCAGCGCGACGCCCATCAGCGTGCCGACCACGGTGCCGCTGCCGCCCGTGATGCGCGCGCCGCCCAGAATCACGGCGGCGATCACGTCGAGCTCCGAACCCACCAGATCGAACGGATTGGCGAGCCGGTTGTTCGACACATGCAGAATACCCGCCACGCCAGCGAGAAATCCCGTATAGCCGAATACGAAGAGCCGGATCGCGCGCAGGTTGAAGCCCAGCCGCTCCGCTATCGCCGGACTGCCGCCCATCGCGTACACGCCGCGCCCCATCATCGTGCGATTCAGCAGCCACCAGGTGAGGACGGCGCCCGCCAGGAGCGCGAGCACCGACATCGGCAGCACGGCGTCCAGCCCGTCGACCGTGCGGTACGCCATGAGCGGAATGCGGCCGAAATGGTCCATGCTGTGCGGGATGTTCATGAAGAACGTCGTGCCCACGAAGGTCAGCAGAATCCCGCGATACAGATACTGCGTGCCGATCGTCACGATCAGCGAGGGCGCCTGCAGCCGGTGCACGATGACGCCGTTGATCAGGCCGAGCAGGATGCCGCCTAGCGCACCCGTCAGCAGGATCAGCACGAACGGCTCATCGGGCCACCAGGCGAACACGGCTTTCGTGATCGCGTACATCGTGAGCGCGCCGATGGCCGTAAACGACACGTCGATGCCGCCCGAAGCCAGCACGACGAGCGTGCCGAGCGCGAAGAGCGAGGTGGTGGTGGCCGAGTGGAGCAGGTCGAAGAGCGTCGCCCACTGCAGAAAGCGCGGATTGATCGAGGCGACGACCACGCAGGTGATCACGATCAGCGCGGCCGTGAACCACTCGGGATTGCGCGCGAGCTTTGCGCGCCAGTTGAGCGAGGGCGCCTCGCGCGCCACTTCGACGGTATCGGAAGAACTCATGGTCTGATTGATGCTCATACGGGTTCCTGCCACGGTAACGCGGGTTTCATGCGGCTTCGGCGAGGAGCGCGCGATAGAGCTGGGCTTCGGTCAGGCTCTCGGCACGGTGTTCCTCGGCAACGCGTCCTTTTCGCATCATCAGCACGCGGTCGCAGTTCTGCAGCAGTTCCGGCAGGTCGTCGCTCACGAGCAGGATGCCGATGCCACGCTGCGCGAGACCTTGCATGATGCGATAGATGATGTCCTTCGACCCCACGTCCACGCCCACGGTCGGCCCGTGCAGGATCAGCACGTGCGGGTCGATGGCAAGCCACCGGCCGATCAGTACGCGCTGCTGGTTGCCGCCCGAAAGCGATTGCACGGCCTTGTCCACGTTCGGCGTGGCGATCTGCAACTCCTTCACCGTGTCCTCGGCCATGGCGCGGGCGCGCGCGCGGTCGACCTGGCCGAAGCGGTCGCGCAGGCTCCCGATCATCGCCGTGATCACGTTGTCGCGTATCGACTTGTCGAGAAAGAGGCCTTCGTTCAGGCGGTCTTCGGGCACGTAGCCGATGCGCTCGCGCTTCGCGTCGCCAGGCGTGGCGAGCCTGACCGGGCGGCCATCCAGCACGATGCTGCCGCTGTCGGCCGGCGCGACGCCCGCCAGCGCGCGCGCCAGTTCGTTGCGGCCCGAATCGAGCAGGCCCGTGATGCCGAGTATCTCGCCGCGATGCAGCGAAAACGAGACGTCGCGAAACTGTCCCGTCCGCCCGAGGCCGCGCACGTCGAGCAGCACTTCGCCCGCGGGTGCATCGACGCGATAGCGGTCCAGCGACAACTGGCGCCCCGTCATCATTTCGCTGAGCTGCGCCTTGGTGTAATTGGCGATCGGTCCCTGCGCGACTTTCTGGCCGTCGCGCAGCACGATCACCTCGCCGCCGATCGCATAGCATTCGTCGAGCTTGTGACTCACGAACAGCACCGTCACGCCGTTGGCACGCAACTGGCCGAGCACGGCGATCAGGTTGGTCACTTCCTTTTGCGTGAGCGACGTGGTGGGCTCGTCCATGATGACGAACTTCGCCTCGCTCGCAATGGCGCGCGCGATCGCCACGAGCTGGCGCGTCGCGAGCGGCAACTGCTCGATGAGGGTCGCCTGAAAATCGGCGTCGCCCGGCAGGCCGACGGCGCCCAATGCGCGCGCCGCCGTGCGCGCGAGCTCGCGGCGATCGAACGTGCGGGCGAGGCGCCCGCCGTGCTCGGCCAGCTCCGTCGTGAGACCCACGTTCTCGGCCACGCTCATGTTCGGTAACAATGAGAGGTCCTGATAAACCGTCTCGATGCCGGCTGCGAGCGATTCGAGCGGCGAAAGCCGCGCGTGACGCTCGCCGTCGATCACGAGCTCGCCCTCGTCGGGCGGCTGCGCGCCGGAAATGATCTTGATGAGCGTGCTCTTGCCGCAGCCGTTCTCGCCGAGCAGGTGATAGATCTGCCCGCGCTCGAACGTGAGCGTGACGCCGCGCAGCGCGTGCACGCCCGTAAAACGCTTGTGCACGCCCAGCACCTGCAATAGCGGTTCTGAAGCCATGTCCTGACTCACCATCGTGACGTTGCCACAGGGCGCGCGACGCCGCGTCGCGCGCCCGCTTCTCCGATCAGAAGTTGTACTGCTTGTAGTTCGACTTGTCGACGCTCACCCAGCCCTGGCCGCGCACGATGATGCCCTTGCCCGGGCCCTTCGTCACCGTGACCTTCTCGTAGCCCGGCAGGCCAAGATTCGCACCGTTCTCCACGGTCTTGCCCTGAAGCAGCATCAACGCGATCTTGTTCATCGCGATACCGGCCAGCTTCGGATCCCAGAAGGCAATACCGTTGATCGCGCCGCTTTCGAGGTACTTGCCGGCCTCGGTCGGCAGACCCGTACCGTAGACGCAGATCTTGCCCTGCAGGCCGGCTTCTTCGACGGCGCGGCCGATACCGATCACGTCGAGCGAGGACGAGCCCTGGAAGCCCTTCAGGTCCGGATGCTTGCGCAGCACTTCCTTCGCCACTTCATAGGCGCGCTCGCCATCGTTGTTGGTTTCGAGGTTGTTCTCGACCAACTCCATCTTCGGATACTTCTTCTTCGCGTTGTCGATGCCGCCATCGGCCCACTGCACCTGCGAGCGGCTGCCGAGCGAACCGACGAGCGTGGCCCATTTGCCTTCGTTGTGCATGCAGGAAGCAAGGCGGTCGTTGAGCGCGGCACCGTAGGCCGAGTTGTCGAACGCCTCGACGTCGACCATCGTGTTCTTCTCGTTGTCGGCCTCGTGCGTGACCACCTTGATGCCGCGATCCATCGCCTTCTTGAGCGCCGGTTCGAGCGTGGGCGGGTCATAAGGCACGACGGCGATCGCGCTCACCTTCTTCGCGATCAGGTCGTCGATGATCTTCAGTTGCTGGGCGGCGTCGGCCTGGCCGGGGCCGGTCTGATAGACCGTGACGCCGGGATTCTGCTGGCCGAACTCCTTCACGCCTTCTTCCATACGATTGAACCAGCTGATGCCGGTCACCTTCACCACGGTCACGATGGTGACGTTGTCGGCCGCGTGCGCCGCGACGGCGAGGCCCGCAGCCAGCGCGCACGCGGTAAGCGCTACGCTGAGTCGTTTGAACTTCATGTCGCATGTCTCCTTTTTTTTCGCTTTCGCCCCGGAAATAATGGCGGCGGGCCTCCGAGGCTCGAGGCCCGCCAGCGTGAACCCTCGCGCCGCCTTCAGCCGGTCGATCGCGGCTTCGCGCCGGGCTGTGCCGATGCAAGGCCGAAGATCGAGCGCACCCGCTCGCCGCCCGCGAACGCGAGCGAAAGCAGAAGCAGGAAACCCCAGGCGCAGTCGCCGAAGAACTGTGAAACGTTCATCAGATTAAACAGGCTGGACAGAAACTGCAGGACCGTGGCCGCGAAGAACACGCAGATGATGCGGCCATATCCGCCTGCGGGATTCACGCCCCCCATCACCGCGATCAGGATCGCGATCAGCAGATACGAGTTACCGTAGTCCCATTTCGCACTCAGCGTGTGCGAGACGCTCACGAGCCCCGCGAGCGAGGCGAGCACGCCGCACATCGTATACGTGGTAATGAGCATGCGGGCGCGCGGAATGCCCGCATAGAACGCGGCGCGCTGATTCGTGCCCATCAGGTACAGACGCAGACCGAAAGGCGTGCGCCTGAGCAGCCACCCGAGCAGCACGACGACGGCGACGAAGAGGATGAGCGATATCGGTACCTGGAAGAACGTACCGTTGCTGATGTCGGCAAGCGGCTCGACGTAGTCGACGTGCACCGAAGCGCCATTGCTGAGCGCCACCGCGAAACCCGTGAAGAGCAGTTGCGTACCGAGCGTGCAGAGAATCGGCGTGAGCGAGAGCCGCGCGATCACGATGCCGTTGAGCAGCCCGCCGATCAGCCCCATGCCGAGGACAATCGCGCAGAAAAGCGCGGTGTAGAGCACCGGCGAATCGTCGCCGCTCACGAGCTTCGGCACCACGAGCGCCGCGATCATGCCCGAGAGGTTCGCGAGGCCCACACCCGAGAGGTCGATGCCGCCGTTGCCGGAAAGCATCGAGAGCATGATGCCGAGCGCGAGCAGCGCGATCTCGGGCAACTGCGCGCCCATCGACTGCAGATTGTCGATGCCGACGAAGAGGCCGTGCGAGAGCCAGATCGCCACGAGCACGACGACCAGGTTCACGACCAGCAGAAAGTTCAACTGCCGGTCGCCGAACCACCTTGCGAGTAAAGATGACTTCATGAGACGTCGTCCTTTGCCATGACCTGGGTGGCGTCAGTGCGCCGCGGCCGGCGTGCGGGAGAGCAGCGCGTCGACTTCCTCGCGCGTGGGCATCGAAGGCGCCGTGCCCGGCCGCGTCACGGAAATGCCCGCCAGCGCGCAACCAAAACGGGTGGCCTCCAGCGGCGCGTCGCCGCGCGCCAGCGCCGCCGCAAAGCCGCCCGTGAAGCCGTCGCCGGCCCCGGCCGTTTCCACCACCGCGCCGCAACGGAACGCCGGCAGCAGTACCGATTTCCCGCGTGTGTGAAAGAGCGCGCCCGCTTCGCCCAGCGTCACGATCACGGCGCCCGCGCCCTTCTGCAGCAGGACGTCGGCAGCACGGCGCGCGGCGGCGGCGTCACGGATCTCGATGCCGGTCAACGCGGTCGCTTCGGTTTCGTTCGGCGTCACGTAATCGCAGAGCGGAAAGATGTCGTCGGGCAGCGACATCGCGGGAGCCGGGTTGAACACCGTTTTTACGCCGTGCCGGCGCGCGAGTTCGAGCCCGCGCCGCGCCGCCGCCAGCGGCTGCTCCAGTTGTGTGACGAATACCTGCGAGGCGGCGATATCGGCCTCGATCGCGTCCGCGTCGGCAGCCTCCATCGTGCCCGCGGCACCCGCCGCGACGATGATGGCATTCATGCCGGTCGTTTCGTCCACGAAGATGTGGGCCGCGCCCGTCGCCGCGTGATCCACGGCCTTCGCGCGCGCCGTGATGCCCTCGTCCGCCCAGGTCTTGCGCGCGATCTCGCCGAACGCGTCGTTGCCGAGCCGCGTGCAGAACACCACCTGCGCGCCGGCGCGCGCCGCCGCGACGGCCTGGTTCGAACCCTTGCCGCCCGGTCCCATGGCAAATGCCGATCCTGCGATGGTCTCGCCGATCAGCGGCATGCGGCTCGCGCGAAACGCGAGGTCGGTCACGTAAATGCCGAGAATGACGACGCGCCCGCTCATTTGCCCGGCTCCGTCGCACCTGGCGCATCCGGTGCGAGCAGCACACCCTTCGTGAAAATGAAGCAGCCATAGCCGCGCGCCTCGCCGGAGGCGATCACGCAATAGGCCCCGCGGGCGCGGGCGTAGAACGCGTGGCGCTCGATCGGCGCGAACGGCACGGGCCGGCCTTCGGCGACATCGACTTCGGCCTGCGCCTCGCGCTGCACTGCCGGAATGGCATGGGGCTCGCCCACCACTTCCATGCGCATGGCGGGTGCTTCGACGAAGGTGTCGAGCGGCAGCACGGAGAGGATGGCGCGCACGGCACGCGGCGCGTCGGCGCCGTCGATGCGCAGCAGCTTGCCGAGCACCGTTGCGCGGGCAACGGAATCGGCGGGAAAGTTCGCGTCGCAGACGACGAGTTCGTCGCCGTGCCCCATCGCGCGCAGCGCGTGCAGCACGTCGGCGTTCAGCAGCGGGTCTAGATTCTTCAGCATGTTGTCTCCTCCGATTCAGGCGTTACGGCTTTCTTCGTTTCGAAGCCGCTCAATCGCCGTACGGTATCCAGATGTTCTTCACCTGTACTGCATGCCGCAAGAACGGCAATCCTGCGCTCGTGCGGTCGAACCAGTCAACCTGCCGGCCGTAATCGACAAACGTGCGCTTCAGGTTGCCGACCGACTCGCGCTCCACCAGCGTCGAATCGGCCGCCTGCCCGAAGCACCAGAGCGCGTCCACGTCGTCGTGCTTCGCGAGTGCCGGCAGCAGCGCCGCGCGCTCGCCGGTCAGGATGTTGAGCGCGCCCGCCGGCACGTCCGACGTTTCGACCACCTGATAAAAGTCCGTGGCCGCGAGCGGCGATGCCTCGCTCGCCAGCACGACCACGCGATTGCCCATCGCGAGCGCCGGTGCGGCCAGCGAAACGAGCGCGAGCAACGGAGCTTCGTCAGGACAAACAATGCCGACCACGCCAAGCGGCTCATGCATCGCGAGCGCCACGCCGCGCAGCGGCGGCGTGTGCACGGCGCCGTCGTATTTGTCGGCCCAGGCGGCGTAGTAGAAGAGGCGCTCGATGGACATCTCCACTTCGCGCGCCGCCGAACGCACGTCGTACCCCGCCCGGCGCGCGAGCTGGTACGCGAACTCTTCGGCCCGCGCGCTCAGATTCTCCGCGAGGTAGTAGAGCACCTGGGCACGGCCGTGCGTGCTCATCTGCGTCCACTTGAGCGCCCCGCGCGCCGCCGCGACCGCATCGCGCACGTCCTTGCGGCTGCCCGCGCCCACCTCGCCCGCCCAGTCGCCGTCCGGCGTATAGACCGTGTGCGAGTAGCCGCTATCGGGGCGAACCTGCTTGCCGCCGATGAAGAGTTTCGCCGTGCGGTCGAGCCGCTCCACCGCAGCCGTTCCGCGCGTGCCGCTGCCCGCTGCGGGACGCGGCGCAGGCGCCGCGCGCAGCGGCAGCTTGCTCCAGCCCGCGGGCTTCAGATACTCGAATACGCCTTCGCGCCCGCCCTCGCGGCCGAAACCGGACTCGCGATAGCCGCCAAAACCCACACCCGCGTCGAACAGGTTCGTCGCGTTGATCCAGACGACGCCGCAGGCCAGACGCGGCGCGATGTCCAGCGCGCGGCCGATGGTCTCGCTCCAGACGCTCGCCGCCAGCCCGTAGCGCGAGTTGTTCGCGAGCGCTACGGCCTCGTCGGGCGTGCGAAAACTCATGGCCGCGAGCACGGGTCCGAAAATCTCTTCCTGGGCCAGAGTGGACGCCGGCCCGATGCCCGTAACGAGCGTGGGCGGGTAGAAGCAGCCGCCCGCAGGCAGTGCGACCCCTTCGGGCTGCCAAACGTCGCAGCCTTCGCGCCGCCCTGCCTCGACGAGCGTTTCGATCCGCTCGAGCTGCACCGGATCGACGATCGCGCCAATATCGATGCCCTTGTCGAGCGAGGTTCCCACGCGCAGCGTCGCCATGCGGCGCTTGAGTTTCGCGAGGAACCGCTCTTCAATGCCTTCCTGCACGAGCAGGCGCGAGCCGGCACAGCACACCTGCCCCTGGTTGAACCAGATTGCGTCCACGACGCCTTCCACCGCGCCGTCCAGGTCCGCGTCGTCGAAGACGATGAACGGCGACTTGCCGCCAAGCTCCAGCGTGAGCGATTTGCCCGAGCCCGCGGTAACGGAGCGGATCTGCCGCCCCACCTCGGTCGAGCCCGTGAACGCGATCTTGTCGACGTCCGGGTGCTCGACGAGCGCGGCGCCGGTACGGCCGTCGCCCGTCACGACGTTGAGGACGCCCTTCGGCAGGCCGGCGCGGTGCGCGAGCTCGGCGAAGAGCAGCGCCGTGAGCGGCGTGTATTCGGCGGGCTTGAGCACCACGCAGTTGCCGAGCGCGATGGCGGGCGCCACTTTCCACGCGAGCATCAGCAGCGGGAAATTCCAGGGCACGATCTGCCCGATCACGCCCAGCGGCGACCACTCGCGAAATTCGCTGTCCTGCAGCTGCGCCCATCCCGCGTGATGCAGAAAGTGACGCGCCACGAGCGGCACGTCGATGTCGCGCGTCTCGCGAATCGGCTTGCCGTTGTCGAGGGCTTCGAGCACGGCAAAAAGCCGGCTGTGGCGCTGAACCATGCGCGAGAGCGCATAGAGGTGCCGTGCGCGGCCCGCGCCGCCCAGCGCCTGCCATTCGGGCTGCGCGGCGCGCGCCGCGGCAACGGCTGCGTCCACGTCCGCCGCGTCGCCTTGGGCGATGCTCGCCAGCACTTCGCCCGTCGCCGGCTCGCGCGCCTCGAAGCGCGCGCCGCCGGCGCTCTCGCGCCATGCGCCGTCAATGAAGTGCCCGAACGACGCGTCGTGCTGCGCAAGCCAGGCGCGCACAGGCTGATCGTCCTCGGGGGCGGGACCGTAATCCATCGATCGAAAATACTCGGCTACGCTCATCGGTGTTGTCTGCTCAGGCTACGGGGTGACGGTTGAAGGCGGAGTAGCGTCCGCTCACGTGATGTTCGAGCTGGCGCTCGATGTCGGCGAGCAGGCTCGACGCGCCGAAGCGGAAGAGATCGGGTTCGAGCCAGGGCCGCCCCAGCTCCTCTTTCATGAGGATCTGATAGGCGAGCGCCGTCTTCGCGTTCGAGACGCCCCCAGCAGGCTTGAAGCCCACCAGCGCGCCCGTCCGCTCGCGATACTCGCGGATCATGCGCACCATCACGAGCGACACGTCGAGCGTCGCGTTGGTGCCTTCCTTGCCGGTCGACGTCTTGATGAAGTCGGCACCGGCCATCATGCACACCATCGAGGCCTTCGCGACGTTCGAGAGCACGCCGATGTCGCCCGTGGCGAGAATCGCCTTCAGGTGAGCGTCGCCGCACGCCGCGCGGAACTCGCGCACCTCGTTGTAAAGCGCGCGCCAGTTGCCGGTAAGCACATGCTCGCGCGTGACGACGATGTCGATTTCGTCCGCCCCATCCGCCACCGAAGCCTCGATCTCCCGGAGCTTGAGCTCGTGGGGGTTCAGGCCGGCCGGAAACCCGGTCGAGACGGCGGCGACGGGAATGCCGCTGCCCGCCAGCGCGTCCACGGCGGCTGCCACAAAGCGGTGATAGACGCACACCGCGCCCGTCGTAATGCTATTGGGCGTCATGCCGAGCGCTTCGAGCAGATCGGCGCGCACCGGGTGGCGCGCCTTCATGCACAGGCGCCGCACGCGGCCTTCGGTGTCGTCGCCATTGAGCGTCGTGAGGTCGATGCAGGTCACGGCCTTCAGCAGCCACGCGGCTTGCGCGTCCTTCTTTACGGTGCGGCGCGTGCCCAGGGTGGCGGTACGCCGCTCGACGGCGGCGAGATTGACACGCAGGGGCTCGACCCACGCGGCGTCGAACGGTACGCCGACATTGCGCGCCATGTGCGCAGGTTGCCCGGCAGGCGCCCCCCGCAACACGACAAGAGAGTTCATTGAGACGTCTGACATAGGCTGGAGTGCGAATTTGTGCAATGCACATCAAACCGTGCTGGTTTACTTGCATTCATCCTATACCGATGAAACGATCGTGACAACTGTCGTTACAATCATATCGAATCAGGACGGCATGCTGCGTGCCTCGTCATAGCGCCCTTCTTGCCGGGCGTCACGGAGTTCCGGCTGATAAATCCCTAACATAAGTTGCCCCGATCGCTCCGAATCTGCCGTTCCAGAGACGTCACGCCGGTCGGTCGGGATGGGTCAAGGTTGCGGCAACCGTATCCGGTCATGCTGTTGCCGCCGCAAGCAAAAAGCGCGCAAAGGTTTGCGCCACCGGCCCGACAAGCCCTTTACGTCCCTCTTACGGAAACGTTTCCAGGGCCCTGTTGTTACATATCAGAAATATGACAATGTAGAAGTGACACAACGCAAATTCAGAAAAACTGAATTTCAGTCGATTTCATCTGCTTACCAGTGAAAGCCCTGGCTATATTTCACGTCGCCGAAGGTTCTCCCCGGCGCGGACAGCCGAACCACGCGATTCGTTCAGTCCAACCACTAATAAATAGTCCTCAGCAATTCTCTCACTCAGCCACACTCAAAACGAGGAGCATCGTTTCCATGAACAAGAAGTACCTGATAGCAGCCCTGGCCCTGGGCCCGATCGCAGGCGTCGCGCACGCCGACGACAGCAATAGCGTGACGCTGTACGGCATTCTGGACGTCGCGGTTGGCGTGGTCGAGCATAGCGCAAACGGCAGCGCCACGTTCCCGGCTACCGTGAACCCGGTCAACAAGGTCAGCACGGCTTTCAAGAACCCGGTCTGGGGCATGTTCAACGGCGGTATTTCGGATTCGCGCTGGGGTATCCGCGGAAACGAAAACCTCGGCGGCGGAATGAGCGCGTTCTTCGACCTCGAATCGGGGATCAACGTGCCAACCGGCAGCATCAACAACGCTGCAGGCTCGCTCGCCGGCCAGAACAACACGGTCGGTGTGGCCTCGGCACTCAGCGGCCAGCTGTTTAACCGTGGCGCCTACGTTGGCTTGAAGCAGGATCAATACGGTGCGATCTCGCTTGGCCGCACGACGACGCTCGGTTACGACACCATCACCAACTACGACCCGATGTTCGCGGCGCAGCTGTTCTCGCCCCTCGGCTTTTCGGGTTCGTATTCGGCAGGCGGCATTACGGAAGGCTCGCGGACGGATAACAACATCAAGTACGTGAACCATTACGGGCCGTTTAATTTCGGCCTTTCGTACAGCTTCGGCGGCATCGCCGGCAAGTTCGGCGACGGCTCGACCTTCGGCGCGAACCTCGGTTATGAAGCCTACGGCATGGGCTTTCAGGCAACGTACTACCAGGCGCGCGATGCTCTCCACTCTGGTGGCCTGACCGGCGCGAATGCGGCAAACAGCGCCGCGCTCGGCCTGAACGTCGGTTCGCTCACGCTCACCAACGACGAAGACTTCATGGTCGCCGCGAAGTATTCGTATGGTCCGTTCACCGTCAAGGGCGGCTACGAGCACTACATCCTCAGTGCGCCGAGCGATCCGGACGTTCCGGGCTCGACGGTTTCGTACTTCGGCTACTCGGGTACGGTATCGAACCAGGGCTTCACGTCGGTCAACAACGTGTACTTCTTCGGCGGCGACTACAAGATCACGCCGGCGTTTGACGTGGCAGTTGGCTTCTATGACACGCAGCAGATGGGCAATGCCAACCAGTACGGCGGCAACCAGCTGCAATACTCGGTTCTGGCTGACTACCACCTGAGCCACCGCACCGACGTGTATGCCGGTTACATGTTCTCGAAGTACAACGGCGCCGAGTTCAGCAACTGGACGAACCACTACCAGACGAACAACTACATCGCTGCAGGTGGCCTCCGCACGATTTTCTGATGTAAATGACCCGGCGGGTCGTGGCGATAAAACAACAAGGGCGTGCGCAGCATGGGCGTGCACGCCCCGCCCGCCGGGGCAATCGAGCGATTTCGTTTCTTGAAATTCAGTATTTCCGGTCCTAGAATTTGACCAACCAGGGCATCTACGGATAATCCCGCTGAATTCGGCTCGCCGGGCGGGCCGCAATTTCATGAAGCTCTCACTGACAACCGCAACTCACTATAAAGATCCGTCAATGAAAAAAATCGCTCTCGCCGCAGCTGCGCTGGCGTCTTTCGCAGCAACTGCAGCCCATGCACAAAGCAGCGTCACGATCTACGGCGCGCTCGACGACTCGATCGCGTATTTCAGCCATCAGAAGGGTGCCGACGGCAAGTCGGGCGGCACGTGGCAACTCTCGCCGGGTAACCTCTCGCCGAACCTCTGGGGCCTGAAGGGCACGGAAGATCTGGGTAGCGGCCTCTCGGCAATCTTCAAGATCGAAAGCGGCTTCAATGTCAATACCGGTGCGAGCGGTCAGGGCGACCGTCTGTTCGGTCGCCAGGCTTATGTCGGCCTTGATTCGAACCAGGGCGGTACCTTCACCCTGGGTCGCCAGTACGACCCGCTGATCGACCTGATCCAGCCGCTCACCAACGACGGTGCGTTCGGTCCGACGTTCGCCACCCCGGGCGACATGGACAACTACGATAACAGCTATCGTACGAACAACTCGGTCAAGTACACGAGCCCGAACTTCGCCGGCCTGCAGATCGGCGCAATGTACGCGTTCGGCGGCGTGCCTGGCAGCACCGGCGCGGGTCAGACGATCGCTGTGGCGGCTGCGTACAACCATGGTCCGCTCGGCCTCGGCGCTGGCTACTTCCGCGCGAACAACGCCGGCGGCAACTCGACGTTTGATACGTTCAACTCGGGTGCAGGCGTTTCTGGCGCCCAGTTCGATTCGCAGGCGATCACTGGCGGCTTCCGCGGCGCCAACTCGCAGCAGATCATCCGTGCTGCCGGCGACTACGTGTTTGGCCCGGTCACGTTCGGCATCGCGTACAGCAACGTCGAATACGCAAACTACGGCTTTACGAACAGCACCGGTGCGAACGTTCAAGGCACCAGCCGTTTCAACACCGGACAGGCATTCCTGAACTATCAGGTCACGCCGGCTGCGATCCTCGGTGTCGGTTACGACTACACGAAGGGCTATGGCAACGGTGTCAACGCTGCCTACAGCCAGGTCAGCCTCGGCGGCGACTACTTCCTGTCCAAGCGTACCGACGTCTACGTGCTCGCAGGCTACCAGCACGCATCGGGCAACACGGTGGCTTACAACTCGACCAGTGGCCTCACTACTCTGACGACGGCCACGGCCTCGATGGGCGACTTCGGCAACGACGCAGTGGGCAACAACCAGACCATGGCAATGGTCGGTATCCGCCACAAGTTCTGATCGTTCCCGATCGCCACGAACGGCGAATGCCATGCGTTACGGCGCGGGCATTCGCCGTTTTTTCATCCAGCCCATACCTTCCTTGCGCCACATGAAACCCCTTTCATGTAATTAGCGCTTCTCGAACTCCCTCCGCACTACATCTCCCCGCTGGCCCCCGCCTCGCAAGGCACCCAGAAGAAAAGTTTTTGAAAGAAATTGAAGGATTTTTGTTATTTATTAAATAATTATTCATTTTCAGCGCACGACATCTTAAAACACTGACATCAAGTGCCCGTCGATAATCCTTGCAGTTTCAGGACTGCAAGGAATGGCGAATGTCCAAGCCGATGTCGGTTGAACTCGTCAACGAGTACGGCGAGCACGCGGTCTGCGTGAATGTGAACGGCAATGCGGCGCTGCTCGATGCGGCGGATGTCGACGGCCTGATCGAAGAACTCGGGAAGCTGCGCGCACAAATGCGTCCGGCAGTGCCCGAGCAGCTATTGCGCACGCATCAGTACGTGATCGAAATGGACCCGAGCTGGTACACCGAGCGCAACCCGCTCTTCGACGGCACCGTGGTGTTCTTCCGCCACACGGGGCTCGGCTGGGCGGGATTCGCGATCCCCACGGAAAGCATGCAACGGCTCAAGTCGGCGATCGAGGCGCAGGAGGCGGCAGCCGTTCAGGATCCGCACGCTTTGCCGAACTAGGCCGGCGCACGAGGCACGATGGGACGCGAGCGCAGCCCGGACAGGTGCGGCGAGTTCCCAGCTTGCTGCTCGATCTCGCATTTGCCTCAACACTACGGACTCGCAGATGAACCAGCTACAAGCCATGCGCGTCTTCACACGCGTCGTCGATCTAAACAGCTTCAGCCTTGCCGGCAAGCAGCTCGGCATGTCCGCGGCGGCCGTCACGCGTAGCGTCGGCATGCTCGAGGCGCATCTGAACATGCGCCTGCTGAACCGCTCGACGCGCAGCCTTTCGCTTACCGAGGCGGGCCGGCTGTACCTGGACGGCTGCCGCGCCGTGATCGAAAAGCTCGACGAGGTCGAATCGGAGCTCGTACGCGCCACGCGCGATCCGAGCGGCGTGCTGCGCATCGCCGCGCCGGCGGTGTTCGCCAATTCGGGGCTCGCTACCCTGCTGGGCACCTATCGCGCGTCGAATCCGCGCGTCGACTTCGACATCACGGCCTACGATACGCATATCGACATGATCGAGGGCGGTTTCGACGTCTGCTTCGCCACCGACCGCCAGCCGGTCAACGCCTCGCTCGTGAGCCGCAAGATCGCGTCCGTGAAGGAAATCGTCGTCGCCTCGCCCGCGTATCTTTCGCGCCGGGGCGCGCCGCGCACGCCCACCGATCTCGCGCAGCACGATCTGCTCGCGGTTTCCGACGCGCCGCGCGCATGGGAGTTCTCGGATGCCGAAGGCGCGCAGCGCGTGAGCGCCAACGGTCCGCTCACGGCGAACGGCTATGCCATGGTCCGCACGGCCGCGCTGGCCGACATGGGCATCGCGCTGCTGCCGCTACCCGTCGTGGCCGACGACATTGCGCGCGGCGGGCTCGTGCCGGTGCTCAACCAGTACGACGTCAACGGCGGCCTGCAGCACATCTCGATCGTGTACTCCGGCCGCAATTACCTCACCATGAAGGTGCGCAGCTTCATCGATTTCGCCGTGGAACAGTTCCGCGCGAACCCCGCGCAAAGCTCGCCGGTGCCGCTGCGCGCCGTCGCCTGATGCCTTTTCCTCTGTAACACCGTCACGAAACCTGGATCACCATGCCCAGACTCCTGACCATCGAAGACGACGCCGTCACCGAACACAGCGTCATCCCTACGCTCACCTCCGCCGGGTTTACCGTCGATGTCGCCCGCACCGGACGCGAAGGCATCGCGATGGTGATGGCCGGCGACTACGACGTCATCGCGCTCGAACGGCGCCTGCCCGACCTGGACGGTCTGACCATCGTCACGACGATGCGCGGCGTCGGCATCGAAACCCCCGTGCTCGTCATGAGCTCCACGAGCGGCGTGGAAGAACGTATCCAAGGCCTGCGCGCCGGCTGCGACGACTATCTCACGCGACCGTTCTCCATCGACGAGATGTCCGCCCGCCTCGAAGCGCTCGTACGGCGCCGCTCGCGCCCTACCTCCACGGAAACGGTGCTGCGCGTGGGCCCGCTCGAACTCGACCTCGTCAAACGCAAGCTGACGTGCCGCGACAAGATCCTGCGCCTGCGGCCCACGGAATTGCGCGTGCTCGAATTCATGATGCGCCACGCGGGCCAGGTCCTCACGCGCACGATGATCTTCGAGGGCGTGTGGGGCGGCCGCTTCGATCCGGGCACCAACCTCGTGGACGTTCACGTCGGGCGGCTGCGCAACCGCGTGGATACGCCCGGAGAGCCCTCGCTGATCCGCACGATACGCGGGTCGGGCTATCTGCTCGGCTAACAGGACGCGCCGCCTGCCGGCGCGTTTTTTAGCATCGATTTAATCAGTAATCCTTCTTGAAACTCAGGGCCTGCAACGTGCTGACCGGGCACCGAACGATCTCAGTTTTGTCTCTAAATTTTTATTCATGTTCCTGCTTCCGGTTCGATAGTGCCGCCTCACTATGCTTCCAATACCGGGATGCGATTTATCGCATTCGCTTACCGGCCAACGATTTCGTTACTGGAGAACAGGCAACATGAAGACCCTTATGATCATCGCAGCACTCGCCGGTCTCGCCACGACCACGTCCGCATTCGCCCAGAGCGCCAACGCAGGCACCCCACTCGCCCAACCGGCCGCGGCCACGCAGGTCGCAGCGAATGCAACCGCGCAGCCGTATGGCCAACCGGTCGCGCAGAAGACCCGCGCGCAGGTTTATCAGGAACTCGTGCAGGCCGAGCAGGATGGCCAGCTTGCGTATCTGAACTCGACGGTGTACGCGCATTGAACGGCCAGTACGCGAAGCGACAGACAACAATCAGGGAGAACGGCATGCGCTTCGCGTGCCGTTAGTTTTTTGTGGACACGTTACGCATAGCAAACGACGAAAAGGTAACCGGTTCCCACAAACGGTTACTTTTTCCGCTGCATAAGGCTTCGAAGAGGCACCGTGCTATTCCAGTGCTATTCATCGACAAGCCTCGTTCGACCGCGCGCTGTAACGTCCCCGCAAGCGGCACGCGGTAGCAGTTCGCAAACCCAGCACGACGATGTCATGCGTCTCGAGGGATCTGCGGCTGTCCGATACGAGCGTCACTATGACTTGCAACTTCTGGAATCGGTGCGCACGGAGAGATCAACGCCGAGCATGCAGTGCTATATCGGCGCGGCTCGCAAATGTGTCGACAGCAAGACTCAGCGCAAGCTCGTCGAGACGGTGCCCGAGTTGGAGGTGAGCATGAAGTCACCGGGGACGCAAGGCTATACAAGTTCCGTTTCCGGCTTGTGGGGCACTCGAGATTAGCCGAACGGCGGAGACGCCCGGGTGCACAAAAAGATTTGATTTTCATCGAAAATGTTAGTATTCGCGTTATCCACGGAATCCAACGTGCGTTTGCGCCTTTGCGCGGAATAAGAATTTCTACTTCATGGTCGCTCCACGAGCAAAATCTGTCGCCGAAGAAGCATTCGACGAACTGTCGTCCCTTGTGCACAACGATTGGGACTCCCTCGACCCGTTTACCCTCGCCCGCCTCGAGCGAGCCGCCAGGAACGGCATTTCCGTCGATCCCATTCTGGCCCATCAGGTTCTCGGCATAGTGGCGGCCATCCGGTGGGATGACGCCACTATGGACGAACAGTTCGGCATAGCCATGCGCTACGACACGGGGGCGACTGTGGAAGAAAATTACGCGTCTACGCTCGACGGTGTGGAGCGTTGTATTGAAAGCGCAAACATGTACGAGCGTGCGGCAAATACGCACCCAACCGACCTCGCGATCTGGCGTCTCGCAATGCGGGCCAACTGGCAAGCAGGCCGGTGGCAGCGAACTCTTGAACTGGCGGACGTGCTGGCACAACGTTCTCCTGATGAAGAGTTCCCTCACCTTGAGACGCAAAAACAACTCATCGCCATGGCTGAACGCAATGGCGTCTCGCTGTCGACGATTGAGACGCTGCACACGGCGCTGTATTCGTTTCTCCATGACCGGCGCGTCCATTCGGTTGGAACGACCTGCCATTCGGATACGACTCCCGGAGAGGAATCGATCTATATCATGGTCAGAATCAGAGGTGATCTTGAGCAAGTGAAGCGGCTGGACGAGGAATTGACCCCTGTCCTGTTCGACGCGGTTGACGATTTACCTCTGGGGTCGTTTTGCATTGGCCTTGTAGCTGAAGAGCGGGAGGACGCACGTGTCTCCTGAGGAATTTATCGAGACCGCCGAGCGCTTGCTCGTCGAGCCGTGCAAGGAGGCTGATCGGCGAAGCGCCATCTCGCGTGCATACTACGGCGCGTTGCATGCAAGTCGTCATAGCGTGCCGCTTCCCTTTGCAGCAACCGAGGCCGAGCTTAGCCACGGAGAAACGCACAAGGCGATCATCGATAGTTTGGCAAGGTGGGGAAAAGCGGCGGCACCCGGCCGTACCGACGCACAACAGGCGGCCAGAAGTCTGGCCACTCTGAAGAAAGCCCGCAAGAACGCAGACTACGAGATCGCCGATCCCGTCAATCCGCGCGACGTTGCTTCTTGCGTTGACGACTCGAAGAAGATACTCAAGTTGGTGCGCGCCGCTCGCACGCTCTACGACAAGCAGCAAAGTCCCAAGCAAGCCTAAGTTCTGTGGCCGTAAAACAAGCGACCATTTGATCGGCGTAGTACCAGCCTCAAGCGAGTCGGACAAGGCCAGACAAGGGCTTTCTGCGAACCGACGCCTCGGTGAGAAAAGCCTCTGGCCAGTTCCCACAAACGGTTACCTTGAGCACGCGCATCTTCCTCAATGTGGTTTAGGCAACGTCAGTTGATAGCCGTACCGGCTGATCGTTTCGATGCGCGCTTCGAAGGCTTCGCGTTCGAGCTTGCGGCGCAAGCGCGACACAACGAGATTGACGGTGGACGGGTCGATCTCGTCCTTGTCCGGCCACGCGTAGCGGATCATCTGGTCGCGCGGCACCGGCGTGTCGGGATGGCGCAGCAGGCACTCCACCAACAGATATTCACGACGCGTCAGCTCGACGCGATGCGTACCCTCGACAATCTCGCGCGTGCCGGCATCGAGCTGCGGAATCGCGCTCTTCGCCGTAGCCGCTTTGGCCGATGCGGAAACGGGCGCGGCGCTCACCGTGCGCATCAGTGCAAGCAAACGTTCGTGCATTTCGATGAAGGAAAACGGATAACGAAAGCAGGCATCCGCGCCGGCGCGCAACACCTGGGATCGCGCGTGGGCACCGGCTTCGATACCGAGCACGGCGAGTATCGTGGCGCCGGGCGTCGCCTTCACGAGCTTCGGCAGCATGTCGAGCAGCGGCGTTAGCCACGCGCTGTCCAGCGCCATGACGATCACCGCATCGAATGGCTCTTCGCTCGCCAGAAAGAGGCCGTCGCGCAGATCCTCGGCGCGCTGCAGGCTGTGGGCGCTTTCCTGCAACGCCTTCTGCAGCCAGGCCCCTTCCGCATGCAAGGGGGAAATAAGCAGTATGCGCATGAACTTGCATCCGGTTGATTGTCAGGCCAGCGTGCTCGACCAGCACTCGACGCTCATGCGCGTTCCCGGGCCGCCTGCGCGGTCCATGTCGGGTGCGTCGTCGATGTGAAGCGTGAAGTCGTGTACGCGCAGCACGGCGGCGACGATGGAAAGGCCCAGCCCCGAGCCAGCCAGATGTCGCACGGTGTCGCCGCGATAGAACCGTTGCAGCACGGCCGCGCGCTCGCTGCGGGCGATGCCCGAGCCGTTGTCGGCCACCTCGACGAGCGGTCCCTGCTTCGTGGCGCGCAAGGTCACGCGCACGGCGCCGCCGGGCGGCGCGAATTTGATCGCGTTGTCGATAAGGTTGCTGAACGCCTCGAAGAGCAAGGCACGGTCGCCGTGAATTTCAGGCACCGGCTCGACCTTCACGCTCCAGCACACCTCGCGGCTTTCCGCGAGCGGTTCGTACAGGTCCGCGAGGTCCGCGATCAGCGGTTTGAGGTCCACCGCCGCAAACCCGCCGCGCCGTTTGAGCGTGCCGATTTCGGAAATGCGCAGCATCGCGCGGAAACGTTCGAGCAATTGACCGGTTTCGGTGCGGGCGCGTTCGAGCATCCCCGCACCTTCCGCGTCGCCCTTCATGCTCTCGCGTTCGGCAACGCGTGCGAGCAGGGCGTGCAGATGCACGAGCGGCGTGCGCAGGTCGTGCGCGATGCCGTCGCAAGCCCCTTTCACCTCGGTCATCAGGCGCTCGACTTCGTCGAGCATGTGATTGACGAGCTGCGCAAGCATGTCGATCTCATCGCGGCCCGCCACGGGCAAGCGCTGAGCCAGATCGCCGCGCGCGATGGACAGCGTGGCACTGCGAATCTCGCGCACGCGCCGGATCTGCCGCATGCCCAGCACGAAGCCGCTCGCCACCGCCGCGAGCATGGCCACCGCGCCGCCCACCACGAGCGTGCGGATCACGAACTGGCGAATGCGCAGCACATAGGTCATGTCGCGCGCCACGACGAGATGCAGACCGTTCGGCCGCACCTCGCCCATCGCGCGCACGATAGGCGACGGTCCGCCGGACTGCAGCCGCAGGGTGTGGTGAAGCGTGCGGCCCGTACGCGTGAACGTGAGGTTGGGCGGCGGCACCAGCATGTCGCCGGCTACGTACTGGCCATCCGGGGCGAAGAGGCCGTAGTAGTTCGCGTGCATGTGTTCGTGTTCGAGGCGCTCGCGGATCGCGCCCGGCAGGGCCTCGTCGGCCAGCGAATCGAAGTAGATCAGTTGCCACTTGAGAATCGAGTCGGTGTCGTCTTCGATCGAAGCGTTTGCCGTCCACGCGACGAAACCCACGAGCGAAATGAGCAGGATGCCGAAGAGCGCCGTGTAACCGATGAGCCAGCGAAACGTCGTGGTGTACCAGCGCCGTCCGGAACGGACCGGCGGCGCGGCGGAAGAGCGGCTCTCCACGCAGCGTTATCCGATGATGTAGCCGGAGCCGCGCACCGTCTGGATCAGTGGCGGCACGCCCGGCGGGTCGATTTTCTTGCGCAGGCGCCCCATGTGCACGTCGATCAGATTGGTGCCCGGATCGAAGTGGTAGCCCCACACGGCCTCGAACAGCATCGTGCGCGTAATGGTCTTGCCTGCGTGACGCATCATGAATTCGAGCACGCGGTACTCGGTGGGCAGCAAGGTCACCTCCTCGCCGTCACGGTGCACCTTGCGCGAAATCAGGTCGAGTTCGAGCGGGCCCACGCGCAGCGCCGTCTCGCGCGCGACGGTAGCCGCCTGGCGCCGCCGCAGCAGCACTTCGAGACGCGCCGTCAGTTCTTCAGGATCGAAAGGCTTGGTGAGGTAGTCGTCGCCGCCCGCGCGCAGGCCGCGCACGCGTTCATCCACGTCGCCCAAGGCGCTCAGCATCAGCACCGGCGTCTGGATGCCGACCGTGCGCATGGCCGTGACGATGGACAGGCCATCCACGCCCGGCAACATGCGGTCGAGCGTGATGATGTTGTAGTCGTCGCTCAGCGCGCGAGCCATGCCGTCGCGGCCGTTGTCGACCCAGTCGACCTCGTAGCCGCGCTGCTTCAGTTCGCTGACAATTTCATTGGCTGTGACGGCGTCGTCTTCCACCGTCAATACGCGCACCTGGCTCATCCGTTTCGCACTCCGTCGTGCCGACCGCACGACCTTTCAGAAATTTCGAGTTTACCGTCGCCTCGCCCGATTTCTGCGATTCTTTCATGAAAATAAATTTAAATTTTGAGGGACGCAAGTCCCCAGACGGACGGAACGAGCGTCCGTATCCGGAGAAGAAGGCCTGCACTGCCCTTACGATTGTGGCCCGAACGCCTCTGGCGGCCGGACGTCGAGCTGGTAGCCGTAGCGACTGACGGTCTCGATGGTGGTACGCGCACCTTCGGCGCCGAGCTTGCGGCGCAGCCGCGAGACGACGAGGTTCACGCTGGAGGCTTCGACATCGCCCTTCTCGGGCCACGCATAGCGAATCAGATGGTCACGGGCGACCGGTGCGCCGACGTAGCGCAGCAGGCATTCGATGAGCAGATATTCACGCGTGGTGAGGGAGATGCGCTGGGCGTCCTCGACGAGATCGCGCGTCAACGGGTCGAGGCGCACGGGCAAGGGGGCCGTCGGCGTTTGGGTGGCACGCTGCAGGGCCAGCATGCGCTCCTGGATCTCGAGGATCGACCACGGCTGAACGAAGCAGGCGTCGGCGCCTGCGCGCAGCAGCCGCGCGCAGGCGGCCGGCGTCGCTCGCATCAGGGTGACGATGATGGCCGGGGCCGCGGGCAACTGCGCAAACGCGGCCAGCGCCTCGGCAAGGCCCTCGGGCGTCTGGGCGCCCGGCGTGCAGAGGAGGATCGCGTCGAAGGGCTCTTGCGAGGCAAGGTAGGCCGCGTCGTGAAGATTGTCGGCAATCTCGACGCTGTTCAGGCTCTCGCTCAGGGCTTTATGCAGGTAGCCTCGCTCCGTATCGGAGGAGGAGCACAGCAGGACTCTCATCGGCAGGTTGTTATGAGCGGCTAGGTATGGTGCGGCCAGCAGTCTATCGTCACGACCGTCCCCTTGTCTGCACCGCCAATGGACAATTCGAAATCGTGCAGCCGCACGATCGCGAGGACGATGCCAAGACCGAGCCCGCTGCCCGGCAGGTGCCGCGTGCGCTCGCTGCGGTAGAAGCGGCCGAGCACCGCGCTGCGTTCGTCGGGCGCGATACCCGGCCCGTCGTCGCTGACCACCAGTTGCGATCCTGCTTCTCCCGCGCGCAGGACCACGTCCACATGGCCGCCCTCGGGCGCAAACTTGATCGCGTTGTCGAGCAGATTGCTGAACGCCTCGAACAGCAATTCCGGGTCCGCATGGATCGGATTGGCCGGCGCGATCGACGAGGTGAGGACGATGGACTTCTCTTCGGCAAGCGGCGCATAAAGCTCGTAGAGCTCGCCGACGAGGTCCGGCAGCGCGACGGACCCGAAGCCGCTGCGCCGCTGCATCGCACCGATTTCGGAGATGCGCAGGAGCGCTGCGAAGCGGCCGAGCACCGAATCGGCTTCGTCGCGCGCGCCGACCAGCATCTGCGCGACGCCAGGTTCGCCGCGGCGTTCGAACGTGTCGGCAGCCGTCGAGAGGCGCAGGCGCAGACGCGTGAGCGGCGTGCGCAGGTCGTGCGCGATGCCGTCGCAGGCGCTCTTGACCTCTCCCATCAGGCGCTCCACTTCGTCGAGCATGCGGTTCACGAGGTGCGACAGCATATCGAGTTCGTCGCGGCCGGCCACCGGCAACCGCTGGGCGAGATCGCCGCTCGCAATGCGGCCCGTCACCCGCCGGATTTCCGCCACACGGCGGATCTGCCGCATGCTCAGCACGAGCCCGGCGCCGAGGCTCGCGGCAAGGCAAAGCAGGCCGCCGCCGAAGATCGCTTTCATGAGCTCGTCGTGCACATGGTGCACATCCGAAAGCGTGCGGGCCACCACGAGCACCGATCCGTTCGCACGAATCTCGCCCATGACGCGCAGCGCGGGCCGGTCGTCGCCGATGTCTACGCTCAGGGACTGCCCGATCTTGTGCTCGAACGTGTGCCCGTAGCGCTCCAGCTTGAGACCCTCGGGCAGCATGCGGATATCCCCGGCCTGCCAGTGGCCGGCGCCGTCGAACAGGCCATAGAAGTTATGCTGGTGCTCCTCGCGTTTAAGACGCTCGCCGATTGCGCCCGCGACGGCATCGTCGGGGCGCGAATCGAAGTACCGGAGTTGCCAGCGCAGGCCGCTATCGGTTTCGCGCTCCATCGCGCGGGTCACCGAATATTCGATCACGCCGAGCAGCGCCATGAACGACAGCGAAAAGATCGCCGCGTACGCGGTGAACCACCGAAACGTGGTGGTCTGCCAGCGATCGCGGGAGACACCCGCAGTTGCGGCGACATGCCGCGACGGCACGGGCACCAACTTGCCGGACTTGCCAGTGGCCCAGCCGGGTGGACTCATCGCAAACCTCGCTCGCACCGGGCTGCGGAGACCGACGGGCGCATCGCGGCGAGGCGTACGCGACGCCCCCGGCCATTGCAAGGCGCCGGCGGCCCGAAGGTGCTGACTGACATGACGATCCCCGAAGGCTTATCTATATGTGTTCCGTGCTACGGCAGGTTCACGGACGTAACACTGCCTTTAACGGCCAATCATAGTGGGGACTTGCGACGGCAACGGCATCAGTACGATGAATACCAGGTTATTTTTTTACGAATAGCTAACATGAGTCTGTCGAATTTTCGGTCAGCCGGGGATACCTTGTGAGTAACCACCGACGGAAGACGTCATGCTCTTAGGGTGATTTTGGACCTGTTGGACGGTGGACCTGCGCAAGGTCACCTGAGCACCCGCTGCAGTGCACCAGTTGAATTGGCGCTGGCCTCGGATCCGAACTCCAGCAGATCATCCTGTTGGTTCCCATGTTTGGTGACCTGAGCCAGGTAACCGTGTATGGGAAACTTTTTGTCGCTCTGCGAGCGACACGCCTTCGATGGATTGATGGATTCAATTCAGCAAGGAATCTTGGGATCCGAGAGCGGGCAGCAACAGTTCGGTGCACTCCGCGAAGAGCCGCAGGTTCTCCCATAACCCGTGACCTTTTGCCTTCCCGAGCTCCCATAGCTGGCAACCATAGAGCACATTTCTTCAGTTGATCATAGGGTTGCGCACCTAACTGAATGTAGATCCTCAGCATCTCGCGTAATCAAGCCAAAAAGCAGGAGGTCACGTAACCCCCGCCGGATGGGGATGGTAGCCAGCTATGGGGTCCGGGGAAGTTGGTGACCACTTACTTGTCTATAGGGTACCGGTTTTGGGAGACTTCTTTCTCCTCGAACACGGGTTTCTGTGTTTACTTCAACGCTTTAACTACTTTAGTAAACCTTTAGCAGGCTCAAAGCCTTGCCTGGTAAGGCTTTCCGGGCGATTGGGTGCCCTCTTGTGGGATTCCGGTTACCTCGTATGGGAGTTCGGGTTTGTGGATATGGGAAACCGGTAGCCAACGATGGGAATTTGAGGTCGTGGATATGGGAGAAAGGTCTCGGTGTATGGGATCAATGGCCCATCTCGCTCCAGGTAGCATGTTATGGGACGCTAGTCAGGTTCCTGTTTATGGGGAATTTGGGACGATTGGGAGTCCGGGCCCAAGGATGAACGGGCTGGTTTGGTCACTGGTTATGGGGGTATTTCTGGGTAACCGATTATGGGAGCGTACCTGGATCCGTGGGAAAGGTCGCTTGGCTCGACAAGGGCCGTGTCCTTTCGTGGAGCCCCTTTGCCCCGCACGCCGATTCATTGGTATCTGATTATGGGAGAAATTGAAGGTTACCGATTATGGGGGTTTTATGCCCGGCAGGTCCCTGTATTCACGCCGGCGGCGCAGTGTTTAGGTAGCTGGTTATGGGGTGTCTCGAAGGTCACCGGGAATGGGATATCGTTCCGGTCATCGACTCGCCGGTCTGTGGACAACTGCCTGATGGCGATTTATCCCATAAGCGGGTACCTTTCCATCATTGTCGTGTTTCATCTTGGTATGTGAGCACTCACTCTTATTCTTCAGGTCACCATCTATGGGAGTCTTGTTGGGTGATTGGAATCCAAAGGTCCCGTGCTATGGGAGACTTGCGCATCGCCTTGGAGGGCATCGACAGGTGCGTTCAGGGCGATGCAGGCGGGGCTGTCAACTGCTACGTGTCCGGCTGTCGTGTGACAGCACCGAATAGAATGCACCCTTGAGTCACCTGATCGCTTGGTATACAGTTACCAACCGATCAGGTTCCCTTACACCGTGGGTCATATGGCAAGAAAGAAGGCCGATGCCGGCGACGCCGACAAACAAGGCGCACTCGTATTTCAGCAAGGCCAGCCGCCTGATCTCTTCCGCAAGGCCGTCCCGGCGATTCACATCGCACCGAAGTCCGGGTCGATCAGCCTCCAGCAGCGCAAGATGTTCAGCTCTCTGATCAAGAACGCCATCCGTCAGGATTCGCTGGAGCCGGGCCGGTCGTCGTTTGAAATCACCATCTCCGCCCTCTCGCAGGACGTCGATCTGAACAGCAACAACACCGAGTACGTCAAAGAGACGATCAACTCGCTCATCAGTACGGTCGTCAACTGGGACTACCTCACCCAGGACAAGCGCAGCATCTGGAAGGCATCCGGTCTGCTCGCGGGCGCCGAACTCGAGCGCTCGGTACTGCGCTATACGTTCTCGGAACAGATTCGCGGCGAACTGCTGAACCCCGAGATCTACGCGATGATCGACATGCGGATCACGCGGCAGTTCAGGAAGGCGCACTCGCTTGCCTTGTGGGAGAACGTCGTGCGCTACGAAGCCGTCGGCATGACAGCGCGCTTTCCGCTGGCGACCTTGCGCGATCTGATTCTCGGCCAGGATACGTCGGCGCAGTCGTACAAGCTCTACAAGCAGTTCAAGAGCCGCGTGCTGGTGCCGTGCATCAAGGAGGTCAACGAGATCTCGGATCATCTCTTCGAATTGATCGAACATAAGGTGGGACGCTCGGTCGTCTCGCTGCAGTTTCGCGTCACGCGCAAGCCGGAGACCGATTCCTCCCAGGAATTGCGTGCAAACGAGACCGTGCTGATCGGCGAGATGTCGAAATTCAGTATCCCGGTTTCCGAGGCGCGCCGGCTGCTGAAACAGTACGGCGAAGAGAAGATCCGGACGGCCGTGGCCTACACGGCAGCGCGTGTTGCACAAAAGAACGCGGCACCGCTTGCAAACGTGGCCGCGTATTTCCGCAAGGCGCTGATGCAGGGCTACCAGTTGCCGGGCGCGAATGCGGCGGCTGTCGGTGCGGGTGCCGAAACGGCGAAGGCACGCGAAAGCCAGGATCAAGTGAAGGATCGCTATATCGCCGCGAAGATCACCGAGGCGCGTTCCTATTTCAACGAGCTCGAGTACGACGACCAAACGGCGCTCATCAAGCGCTACAACGAGACGGTCGGGATGGACAAGCTCAAGGTGTCGACGACGAAGGTGCCTTCGAAGATGGCATCGACGAACTTCTTCCGCTGGGTCGTGCTGGACACCTGGGGACAGCCGACCGCGGCGGATCTTCTCGAGTTTTTGCTGAACGGACAGCAAGGAGCGGTCGCGGCCGATGCGCTTTCGGCAGCGGATGTCGATCTTGCGCTGAAAGCGCGTTTCGAGTGAGAGGTTGGGCACCCAGCCCTGCTGGTCGTTAACTATTCCTGCCAGATTGGATTACGCCGGGATTTAGCCGAATTTATCTATTATTCCAAGAAAATATAATTCGACGGTGGACGCTGTAGTGAGCCATGGATGCGGCAACACGCCCCCTGCTCTACTGACTGGTTTCAGTTATCCGACACCGGCAGACATCATCTCAAACTTCGACCTTTACGGCATTTCTTCCCCTTCCTTGGTTCGGCTGTTTGCCTTTCACAAGTCTCCACGTGGAGACTTGTGAAGCCTCGCTCCCTCTAACGTTGTGTGTACGAAGAATCGCTTCATAGGCTGCCAGCCTGTGTGGCTTGGGCTGCCGCATATTTCGTAGACTCGATAGCACCGAGTACATATCTCCACGTGGAGAAAGCTCTGTATGAGGCGATTGTTCATTCTGCGTGACTGCGTTGAATCTCTGTTGATCAGCTTTGGCTGAGTACAGACGTACATTCGCGAGCCGAAGGCTTTTCCCGATTAGAGAAACGCGGAATTAGCCACCATTGATGGTTTAGAAGACGTGGCCTCACAGTCTCCACGTGGAGAGCGAGGAACACTCTGTGTCTGCTGTTTGATTAACAAAAAGCCGTAATGGAAATGAGCAAAATCTTGTCCAGTTGATCAAAAGGTTGTGAGCAGACAACAAAATCGAGGTAAAACCTAGAATTTACTTTAACTTCCCGCTAGACTTCGAGGTGCTTCGCTGAAGTCTCCACGTGGAGAGCGCACACAGGGACGACAGCTCTTGGAACATCTGTCTTGGAGAGCCGAATGGGACTGGTCATTGCCGTAGCGAACCAAAAAGGTGGGGTGGGTAAAACCACCACCACAATGAATCTGGCCGGAGCGTTTCAATCCGAAGGATACAAAGTCTATGTTGCAGACGCCGACGGCCAGCAATCCTGCATGAGCTGGTGCGCTGCGGCTGGGCCGGAAAGCCCATTACCGTTCCGGGTGGGAAGCATCCACAAGCTTGAAAAAATGATCGGGCCGGAAGTCGCCGCCCTCGCTGACGACTACGACGTCGTCATTGTCGACTGCCCCCCAAACATCAACGATCTAACCACCGCCCGCGTACTGGCTGTTGCCGACGCAACGGTCATTCCGACCGACGCTTCACCTATCGACATCTGGAGTAGCGAAGGAATGATGGAGTTGGTCGAGCGCACTCGCGTGGCCAATCCGGCCGGAAAGTTCGCAATTTTGCTAAATAAATCGAATTCGAAGACGCTGCTACATACGCAAATGAGTGCCATCCTCGCGGAGAGCAATGTCCGTGTTCTGTCGTCGACGATCAAGCAGCGGGAGCTTTATCGGCAGACCGCCGCGCTCGGTCGCACCGTCTTCGACGTCCGTGGTGTGCGCGGCACCAAGATCGCAAAGGACGAAATCAACGCCGTCTACAACGAAATCATCGCGCTCGTACAAGAAGAGGAGGTTGCAGATGGCCGCTAAGCTCAATTTCACCAGCAAGGTCCGCGCGGGCATGGCGGCCGAACGTGTTTCGGCCGGAGAGCGCCTAGCCGAAGCCGACGTTGTCAATATCGCGCAGCGCGACGCCGGTACGGTCACGCAGCCTGAGGTCGACGAGGTGCAGGCACCATCGCATGCGCTTCGACAGATAGCGGTCGAAGACGTCGTTTCGAATCCCTATAATCCGCGCGCCTTCTATAGCGCAGAAACGATCGACGAGTTGGCCGACAGCTTCGAGAAGCAAGGCCAGATCACGCCGATTCTGGTCACGCGTCTTGCGGAGTTTCCCGGCAAGTACGTGATCGTCGACGGCGAGCGGCGTATCCGGGCCGCGCGTTCGCGAGGCGACAAGACGATCGAAGCGGACATCCGCGAAGGCCTCGACAACCAGAACCTCTATCTGCGCGCCTACCATGCGAACAAGGAGCGCGAAGAGCAGACGGTGTTCGACGACGCACTCGCGTGGAAGAAACTGCTCGAAGATGGCGTTTACGTCGACCAGGTGGAGTTGGGGGTGGCGGTCGGTGAGGATCCGAAACACATCAGCAAGGTGATTTCGCTGACGTCGCTCCCGCCGTTCCTGCTTCAGCGCATGGCGCAACATCGCGATGCCATGGGTCTGGGTCACGCGTACAACATCAAGCTTATTTTCGATCGTGCCGGGGCGACGGTCGCGGAGCATTGGCTACAGCAGGTCGTCGAAGGCAAGGCCAGCGTTCGCAAGCTTGAGGCCGCGGCTTCCGCAGAGGCGGGTGCGCGCCGTATTGGCCCGCGCCGCACGCACTACCAGTCACGTGTCCAGTTCAATCGCCGGGACGGGGTTGCGCTAGGCGAGCTGAAGTTATTCGGCGACGGGCGTGCGGAGCTGAGTCTCAAAGGTATCGCTCCTGCCGACCAGCAGCGGTTGGCCGAGCGGGTAAAAGCCGCAATCGAGCAGTGGGCGTCCGAGATCGATGCACCGGAAGCCGCGTAAGCGCGCCTGATATGGGCTTGACGGTAGGGCAGGGCTGCCGCGCTCGGAGACCTTTCGCCAAGGCTCGCCGACTCCGGTGAAATCGTCCCCGGGGTCGAATCCGTGAAACATGGCAGTATCTTTTCAGATGCGAAGTTTCTCCATAGAAATCAAATGGATAGTGCCTATTTCCTAGAATGTTTCACGAATCGGCAAGCATCGGATCAAGTCGGAAAGATTTTTGGGGGCCGTAGCGATTGTTTTCCCGTCATATCACCAAGTTGTACGCGAAAATGTATTGTTTAATACGTAAATAAAGATATTCAGTACGATGCGCTCGAAGCCATGATGATTGACAAATTCATGCTCCCCAGGCGATGCTGTCGTCCATGAACTGCCGTCCCTTCCGTATTGCACTGATTATTAGCACCATTCATCGAATGGTGGGTTAGTGCACGTCTGACAGCAGCGACGATAACCCGCCCCAAGAGGCGGGTTTTTTGTTTCCGCCTCCTGGACAAAACGAGAACTAGCCCAGGAGCATCCATGTCAGCCGAAGCAGGCTTTGCCGTTGTCGAAACCGAAACGGTCGTCACCGGCCAGTACGATTACCTGAAAAAGATCCTCACCGCGCGCGTCTACGACGTGGCGCGCGAGACCGAACTCGAACGCGCGCCGAACCTCTCGGCGCGCCTGTCCAACACGGTCTGGCTCAAGCGCGAGGACAACCAGCCCGTGTTCTCGTTCAAGCTGCGCGGCGCCTACAACAAGATGGCGCAGCTCACGCCCGCGCAGCTCG
>NZ_JBANLK010000029.1:28798-87313 GCF_054968425.1 Paraburkholderia sp. AV2 | reverse complement strand
GACGAACGCGAGACAAATACCCCCCGCCCAAACTCAAATAGCCCGAGCCGTAACAGCTGCCCCAGCCGCACACTGAGCCAGAGACTATGGATGCATGCGATGAGGTGAGTTCGGCTAGAAGCATCTTCAGCCGCACCTCGGGATCGTATTTCTCTTTGAACGGTGGAACGGTCGGCTTCCAATAAAAGCTGTCAGCATCCGCAAAGCCGAAGCCAAGCTGGACCGATAGCGCACGACCCAGTGTCGTGGACCCTGATCCAGGAGCACCGACGACGTTGATACGACGATATGGGGCGGTGTTCATGAATTGAGCCAAGTTTAAATTGGAAGTATATGGCCGGTTCTTGCCACCGGATGCGCTCCACCGCGCCGCACGGAGTGAAATTGCGTCGTTCGCTGTTATCGTCGACGCGAAAGATGAGGGCGCTCGTCGCTTCTATGAGCGGGAGAGTCTCCTCGCATTGCCCGATCAGCCCATGAAGCTATTTCGGCCGATAACTGATATCTGGCGGCTCTTCTGATGATGCGCGACCTGACCGAGGAATGCCTTCGAATCCTGAACAAGGGCTTATTCGAGATCACCGATCCCGGCCCACTCCATCAGCCAATTCGTAGCTTTTCGATCCGCCGGGACGAAAAGCTGAACCTTATCTTGGAGACTGAGGCCGCCCCCAATGCGACGTCGGCGGCGATCAATCTGCCGCCAGGCACGGTTCGTTTGACGAACGAGCGGGCGCTCCTCCGGAGCGTGGGTGGTCTCGAAGGGGAATTCTTTGGGCTGATGCCCTACAGTCAGAATCGCCAGACCCTCGGTGTGACCGAGCAGCCCCTCAAGGAGCTGGCTCGGGTCGATGTCGCCAAGACAAACAACCCGTCCGGGGCGCCCGCGGCATACGTCATCGACTGGCTCGAAAACCTGCCCACGAGCCCATACGTTTGGCCAGCGGCTTCCGGCGTGGTTACCAGAACCATCACCACTCGAAGAATTTCTCTGAACGACGGCATCACTATCGCGAGCGATACCGACCGTTCCAGCACCTCGTGGAACTCTGCCAAGGTGACGGTGGATGGCGCGACCTTCTACGTTTGCGCGCTCGACAGAGAAGACCGCCCCGGCGCCATCAAGCCGGGGTGCATCGTCTACGATGGCGCCCCAGACGACGAGTTTCGAAAGAAGGTCCGCACAGGCCTTTCTTTCGCGATGGGCGTGTACTTGGTCGATCTCGGCACAACCCACTACGATGCCGAATGGAACGTCGTGTCCACGCTCGCACGGAGCGCCTACAGCCTGCGCCGCCATGCCTTCGACATTGAAACTCTCCAGCTCGCGCCGCTCGGCGACCGCTTCCTGAATGAGCTTGGCGCCCCACAACTGACACAGGCGATCCAGGCATTTGTGACGGCGTTCGACTCCCTAGATCTTGCGAACCTGCACTGGGCCTTCTGGCATGCCTGCGCCGCCACTCCGCACATCGCGCCCGCTCACTTCGGCGCGGCGATCGAGGGCTTGCAGAGTGCCTACACCAAAGCCAACCCCGGAAAGGTGCGAGAGGGCTGGGCCACCCGAGACGAATGGAAGATCCTCAAGACTGCACTCAGCGACGTCATCGACGGCGGCAACATCTGCCTTGAGGCGAAGATGGCCTTGAAGAATAAGCTGCCTACCTTCAATGGCATTGATCAGCGTCAGCGGCTGAAAGACGTGATGGCCGCCTTGAACCTTGAGCTGGGCGATGACGAGGACGCCGCGTGGCGCCGACGGAACAAAGCCGCCCATGGCACGCCGATCCCGCAGGGTCAGGAGGTGGCTGCGATCCGGGACATGAAGCTGCTGAGGGGGCTGTTCCAGCGCCTATTGCTACGGATGACGAACGCGGCTGATCAGTACATCGACTACGCCTCGCCCAACCACGAATATCGGCCTTTGCGTCAAGCGCCGCCGACCATCGGTTAAGCGTCGGTGAATTCGCTGTCGAAACCGATGTCAGCCACACGCTGGGTCAGAGTGTGGTCTTCGAGCGCACTGTGGAAGTAAGTGCTCGGCGAAGTGCGGATGTGGCGGCAGCACTCCAGAAACGGCCGTTGCAGTCGGACAAGTGCGAGCGGCGGCTAAGGGTCGCGAAGTGCCGGTCCTGGCTGTCCAGCAACGGCTATTCGAGCCAGTCGCATACATGCGGCTTGAGGGGGAGGCGGCTGGCTGCAACGGTCGGTTCTCCGGATGGCTGACCATGCTCAGTCATATACTCTGCATTACTGATGCAAAGCAACCGGCGATCTATATCGCACGGGCATCTGCCGTTGCAGAGTTTGTCGGCGCAACCCGCGGGCCATCCCACTGATAATTTCCTCGTAGCCATAGGAGGAAGTCGAGGTCGAACCGCTTGGCGAACCCTTCGATGAAGAAGTGCCCGTGCAACACTGCAGATACCAGGAAATTCTGGACTGCCAGTTCTCGATCATCAATGGTTGCACAAGGGCAGGCTGCACCACTATGAGCTCTTGAGTGTCCGCAAAGGTAGCAGTGTGATATGTCCAATAGGTCTCCGTTGGGAGAGTGGCCGAGACTGACCTTGGTGCTGATGATAGAAACGCCACATTCCGGACAGCGCTCCATGAGCGCATTGCGATGGACGGGGCAATACTTCCAGTCCTTGAATCGCCATTGAATTCGTAGATATGGGACCTCATCGTCCGCTAGGCATAACGCGCATACTCGATAGCTCGGCTCGCCGTGGATGTCAAAGTTCAGGAGCGTCTTCACGCGTGGAAAATCGCGGACGCTCTTGAATACGCTCCCAAGCGAACGCAGGCGTTTCTCAGCAACGCGCGTGTTGCTTCCAATACGGCAAAGATGATCGATTGGCAACTGAACATCGGGATCGCGGCGCCGGGGTATCCCGAGGTATCCGAGCAACTCGTGATATGTGACCGCGTGCATCTGACAGGTGCGGATTATCCATGAAGCGGGGGACTCGTCGTCGAATGGCAGGGGCGCGAGCAGGATGCTGGGTGGCCTCTTACTCATCTTACTCGTCGAATAGAAGTAACTGCCGTTCGTTGCGACGCGGCGAGCGGTTACGGTCGCAGACGCGTTTGCCAATCAGCCGAGAGCATATGGATTCGACGAGTTGAACGTCCGCAAGAGATCCGCAATCAAGTCGGAGCGCTTCCAGCGCGGCGCGATGTATGGCAGCACCAGTCGCGTGTCTTTTTGACTCGATGACTCGAATTAGTTGGTCGTAAGCACGACAGCAAAGTGCAGAGGCTTCATTCGTAGACAACAATCGATTCGCTGCATGTGATTCGCGAGGGCCCACATTGCTGTCGACCGCACCGAATATCCAAAGTAGCCGCGCAAATGTATCGACCGACAGGCCATCGAACATGCTGAGTGCTTCGTCCAACGGATGCAGGCGAAAATGAGCCACGCCGAGGAGGTACATGATCTGACTGCTGACCGCTAGTTCTCGCGGGTCGCCGCGCTGGACGGGTTGATCCGCATCGGTCAGAAGGCGGCCGCACTCGCAGATGTCGATCGAAGGACGCCTCCAGCTAACGGGGCGCCCGCAAATGCACCGATCTAGCAGACGCAACTTGTGTGTCGGGCATGCCGTAACGAGACAGACCGACCATGCGGCAAGGGTTCGCGCATGCTGCCGGATACAAGCAGGGCACAACTGAGGCCGGGTTTGCCGGAGATGGTATGGGCGAAGAAAGTCGTGCCCAAGGAAGCGGGCTCCATGCGCCTCGCCGCGAAAGTATCGAGTGACAAAGGCACTGCGAAGTCGCACTGGCGTGCAGCCGAACATGAGCGCAATGGCGCCGGAGGAATTGGCGGGAAGGTATAAATGGCCCGGCGAGGCCAGCCGCCGGGCGAGCTCGTTGAACGTAATTCCATTGAGCGTCGCCATCCGCAAAGCGAAGCCGACGCCGTCCTCATCGGCATCAATTTCGTCTTGCCGCGGGTATGGAACGGTTGCCTCGACGAACATCACATTACTCGAACGGGTTCGCCGAACTAGTGTCAGTGCCGAACACGCGACGGAATGCCAAGCTCAAGTGGCTCCGGGTCACCTCCCGCTCGCTCTTGTCAATCGCGATCATCGAGGACTCGATAATGAGGGATTTCAGCAAGCGCATGGTGCCTTTGGTGGCTTTGAAGATGGCGGTGGCGTAATCGGTGCGCAGCGACGATAGATCGATGTCCGGCACCGCGGATGCGAACGCCTGGAGGATGCCTCGCCAGTCCTCGTCATTGTCGAAGGCAGGGAGGGTGATGACTGTCGGTATTCGAGTGGAGAGTTGTGGGTCTGCCCTTTCTATCGATCTCAGCGTTTCGGTTCCCGATAGCAAAATCGGGCACCCCGTTCGAGACATCAGCCGCTTGGTCCAGTCAATGATTGCTGCATGAACCTCTACCTTACGGGCGAGAAACACGTGCTGGAATTCGTCTAGAGCGATCAGCCGGATATTGTGCTGTTCGATCGCGTCGACAAGGACATTGAACAATGCGGCATTGGTCCTCGGCCTTGATCGTGGCGGTATGGCGTAGTTGAAATTTGCTAACAGATCCTCCTGGATCTGGCTGACAGTTGGGGCCTCCTTAAGCGAAGCAACGATCACGCTGTTGGGTGTCAGAAATGTCCATTCGCAGATGTTACTTCGCACGGAATCGATCAAAAGAGTCTTGCCGGAGCCCGCGGGTGCAATGATGCTGACTCCGACCGGATGACGAAAGTGGTTGCCTAACTGCACAACGCGACCGATGCCCTCCAGAGCCTCCTTAAATCTCGTGTGATGGACGCGAATACCGGCAATGCGAGAGCCGACCACAAGTGCTTGTTCACTGTAGATCATTTCGCATCCTCCAAAAACGTTTCGAACGAAGGAATGGGTCTTTTCAGTTCGATGGTTTCCTCGTCGGAGGCGAACTTCTCAGGTGGCGGAGGCCGTCGATGTGGTGACGATGCCGGTGCGATCGACACGGCACTGACCTGCTGAAACAGGGAGAAATCGCGGGGTGCACGCTTGATGCGCTTGCCCGAAGCAAACGCTGCTAGCCAGCCATCTTGCAATTCGAGCCTGGCTTTGCGCAGCAGGTCGGGTGCATTTGCAAGCGTCAGCCTCTGCTTCGCTGCGGCGCGAATTAGTCGATGCTGTGTCGAGGAAAGGCCGGTCGCATATTCCTGGTCTTTTGCCTGCACCGATACCCATGCCCCAGTGTGGGGATGTTGTACGAAGATCGAGCCGAGGTCGTAAGGGTTGTAGGTCATTGTCGCTCGAAAATTTGTGCCCATTTCGCGCCGCATCTGCGCGAGCTCGTCGCCGGTATAGGTCAGCCATTCGTGGACGATGCCGTCATGCCGAACGGCAACCGTTTTACGCGGGCCTGCCAGGACATCGAGGCTCGAATAGTTGTCGACGAAAGCGGGCGCCGGGCAAGCATTCAGGCCCTCCAGAAAAAGATCAACCGGACGACTCATCTTCCGCTGATTGATTTCGAAGGGATGGACGTCAACCACCCATTGCAATATGCCGTGACACAGATCAGAAAACGTGATGCACGCTGTCACGCCGGGATCAATCGGATCCGGCTGGCGCCCGGGTTTTTGCGGCCGCCCGTGCGCAGGTAGCTGGCGTGTCAATTCTCCCAAGCTGCGCTCGACCGTCGGTTTGAACCACGGCATACGAACGGGGCAATACTCGAGATCGGAACACAACTCGTTCATGATGAGGCGTAGTCGGTCTGAATGGACCGACAGGGCGTTGTCGACAACGAGTGTTTCCCACAGCCCCATCGCGTGCCATCGATTCGATAGCTTTGCAGCGGTGGTGATCGCATCTTTCGGCTGGACTGCTATTTTTATGCTCTGCAAGATCCGGGCGAGCGTTTCGCCTTCGAACGAAATGTAGAAGCCCAGGATATAGCTGCTGTAGCCGCAAACCAGAAACGTGATTGTTGGCCGTCCCAAGGGAATACCCCAGCGATCATCGATCACCCAGATGTCGAGCAGCGTGTGGTCCATTTCGACGCGCTCGAGCGGGCGCGTCGCGTAGATCCCAGGCTTCGACGATCGCCATTTATGTCGAGCCTCGGCTGTTCCGAGGCGTAGGCGATCTCGATCAAATGGAGGCACTTCGTACGCGATGCGACGCACGGTCGATGAGCTTACATTGGCAACCCCGAGGGGCATTCGGCCTGCCTTGGCTTCCTCGTTGAGCGCTTGAATGACGCGATCGTGTACTTGGCGCAGAGACGATCCACTTTTTCTAAAGTAATATCGGGCAAGCACCTTCTCGATTACATTTCGAACTGCGGGAGGTATGCGTTCCCGTCGTCTGCGGCGCACGTGCCCAGAGACAAGGCAGCTCGGGTTGCCGGCGTTACTCTCAAACAAGCGCATCCAACGCATGACCGTTGATGTGCTGGGCGGTTGATTGTCCCGGATCGACGTGGCGAAGTGCTCAATCGCTTCGGTGATGCGCGAGCGCTGGCCCTTTGAGATTCCACGGCGGCGCATATAACGCAGGTAGTCATTTGCGCGTGCATACGCGTGCTGATAGCGTTCAGGGATCGACGCCACGCAGACAAGGTTGCGCTCGGTGGCCAGCGTGCCCTTACCACCGAGTGCGTCAGCGTCGCGTATGACTTCGAATTTGCCGACTGTAATGTCGGCGGTAAGGCGCGCGATTGTCTCGGTGCGGATCTTGCCGGTTTCGGCGTGCTCGAGTTGAACATGCCGATCATCCACGACTCGCTGCACCCGCCATTGAGCGTTGCCGCACCGCAGGACGAGCCCTCGTTCAAGTATGTAGACAGCCATCATCGCCCCCGATCGGATATACAAATTGGGCATCATCAAAATGTAGCGATGGGCTTACGCGTAGTTGCCGCCGGCCTATGAGGTGAAGAACCGTTGATATGGGGACTTCCGCAGCGCGAGATAACTCGTCGATCGCGATACCTTTGCGATGGCGAAATGCAATTGCCAGTACGCCGATGGTTATTCCAGTAGGCAGGCGGCTGCGGGCGTGGCGGAGCAGGATTCCAGCTCGTTCGTGACGTTTATCGGCGTGGATGTATTGTTCCGTCGCCACCAGGAATCGATAGCCCTTGTCAGCAAGGACGAGACCCGCGTATTCGAGGCGCGCGCTGTGTTTGGGATTAGCTGCGTGTACGCTCGGCTTTACCTCGACGACGGTTTTGCCGTGCTTTTGGTCTAGCAGGAAATCCGGCGTGTAGTTGCCGAATTCTCCGAGGTCCATGGTAAACGGCTGCGCGGATATGGCGGAATTTTCTAGATCGAGGACGGCCAGACGAAGGAAATCTCGCTCGAGCAGGCTCTCGTACTCGATGGCGGTGGGTTGAAACCAGGGACATGCGACGAGGCCGACGCGTCGATAGGGCGAGCGCGTGACCACCTTTCTGACACCAGGCATGGTCTTTCTCCAAGCGAAAGATATCCGCTTCCGACGTGGGAAGAGCTTGAAGAGGACTTGACATGGTCGCGAACGGCACCGATACTGAGCTTGCTAGGGCGTGTATCTGTAGATGCGCGCGACGCCGTCTCGTCCTCAGGGGCTAGGCGGCGTTTTTATTTCTACATCGGCATCTCCTGTGCGGTTGCCGGGCCGCGATTCAGCTTTGACGCAGAATTGTGTGCCTTTCCTTGTCGAACACCGTCAAGCACACCGCGGATGAAGCGGATGTCCCCATGCGATAGTATGGGAAGCATCTCGAATAGCTGGGCACATAGTGCGTAGGAATCTACCGGAGCTCCGGCAGGTGGGAAGTCAAAGCGGCGAGAGATAGCAAAGGCATGCTGAAGGTTAGCTTCTTCATCAGGTGCCAGATTTAGTAACCTCGCTATCTTTGGCACTAGCGACTGATCCTTTGGTAGCTTTGTGCCACATTCGAGCGCCGATATGTACGCTTGGCGATAACCAAGGCGTTCTGCAAACTGTCCCTGTCCAAGTTCAAATCGAGCCCGCAGAGTCCGGAGTACGACCGAGAACGGTGTCATATCGTTTATTCGCTCGGGTGCAGAAATCTGCTGGTAGAGTAGGTAAATATTTTCTTCCTATCAAGATGTATTTCTCTTTGATTCTTGTGCTGAGATCAAAATGAGGATTTTCTTTGCAAATTGCAAATTTGCGATTTGGTTAGGTCGTTTAATTCTGTGAGGCGCGTTACAAGGTGTTATGCACTTTGGGCGTGCGGCGATTGCGTTCTGGTATTAGTTTGCCGACGCGCCGGCAAGCGCGGCAGCCTAGTCATTCTGCCGTCGTCGGAATGTGAAGGTTCGCAGGCAAGCCGAGGGCTGAGCGCAGCGAATAAGCAATCGGACAGTGCGAGCACGGCGGTCGGCGTGTCGGTAGCCTCCGCAAGTGACGAGGCAGCGCCCGCGCCTCCTTTTACCGCGCTAGAACTTCATACTTGGATCAAGCGGCAATGTCGCCAGAAGAGGGTAAGGCGGTAGCTGAACTTGCTTTTGCAACGTTCACTATTGCCTGCTCATCGGTCGTCAAAGTTTGCTCTGAAGGTTGCACTAGCGCACACTGACTGCTTGTAGCCCTGCGCATCCCTTCTTCATTAAGAAACGGAGAGACGTATAAGCCACGCTTTTGCGCCAAATTCATCAGTTGAACCCGCAATTCGTGTCGCTGCAGTTTTTCTAGACCAGTGGCGTCCGCAATAATCTCGGCGTGAAGTGGATCCGCAGGATCAGTACCGGCATCATATACTCGCACTCGTTTCACCTGCTCAGCGGGCAATTGGGTGTCACGCAATTCCCTTGCGGTCATATGGAATGACCCGATGTAGGTGAAATCGGGTTTCGCCCGCTTTCCGTCTGATCCCGCGCGGCGCGCTATCGCTCGGTTCTCGAACCGTTTATGAACGCATACCTCGTGCGTTACCCAACCTTCTGGTAGGCGTTGCGCTGACGCGCCATGAGTGTACGCATCTTGGAATAGGGAGTCATTCAATCCCCCTCCATCAAGAAACTTAGACGGGAACTCTAGACTCCGTGCTAGAAGCTCTGCATCGTCAACGTGACTAGGGGCATGCTCAGACACTTTTTCGTGCTGCTTGCTTCCATCCGCATCTTTGGCAACTAATTTTTCTGCGCGTGTCGTGTCTGGCGACGTGTCGAGATCGTAAAAACTCATCGGCAGACTCACGACGCAAGTGCGATTAATTCATTGAACAACGCTAATGGCATTGGCCCCTCTGGCGATTTCCACGTGCCAGACCTTAGTTCTTCCCCATCGGTTTCGACCCAGGTGTGCTCTCCATCAACTTCGAAGTCAATGCTTGCGTAGCTCCTGCCGCGGCGCCAGTAGCCTCCAATTGTTCCGTTCTCCAACAGCATCGGGGACGGCGCAGGCACAAGTGCAAGCATGAGGTTTGCGAGCCCCAAGTAGGCAGCGCTCATCTGTGCCTCCGATGGTGGCGTCGTATCTTCGTCATCCGAATTTGCTAAATGTGCGCGATACAAAACGATGGCCCTGAAGAAAGGCTTGTACCCGTCGAAGAATTCAGGCGAAATCCTGGCTACAGGTGCGACATAGAGTGCTGAATCTTCGCACTGCAGTTGAGTCTGGCTTCCTAAGTCAGCGAGCCATTGATTCAGTCGAATCTGGATCTCTTGAAGTGGCGACTGAAAATAGTTGACATATGACTCTGCGGTCGGCTGCAGGCGCGAGACGAAATATTCGCTCACAACTAAAACGGATGTTTGGCTCGTCGACGTTTGATCGCTACGGAGCAAGCTAGTTGTCGGCGTCCCGTAGAAATAGCCGGCAGGGTCTGGTAGATCGAAATTGACACTCATGCGTCCCCCACAGAACAACCGATGGATTCAAGTGCAACATCACTCAGGATGCCATTGATTACCTGCTTGTTTTGCTCATGCAGAAAGTCAAGCATTTCGTCAATGTCAGATCCCTGTATATCGATTGGGTCTTTCGCGTCAAACGACGTAGAGAAGACGCGATGTTGGCCGCCGAGACGGGCGAAGCAAGCGCCATTTACGTCAGAAATGTCAGTCGTTACGTTGTTCAGAATCCGACGTTCGGTTGGACCCTTTGAGAACCAGCCCTGATGGCAGTGCCAATACGATGGTTCGTTAAATACGTGGCGTGGAAGCCAAAGTCCGTCCTGACGGAAAAGTTCCTTGGAGACCTCTTGAGAGATTCCATCTGGCAGACGGAAAGCATCCTGATATTGCAAGCCAATGGCGCGGATTTTTACACCGGCGCTCAGTACCACGTCGATAAACGGCTGCAGGATAGAGAGGGACTTCGGTTTGACGTTCTTCCAACGGTCGTAGACGCTGCAGGTGCAGGATAAGACCGGGGGGCGAACCGACGTCACCCACGAAACCTTTCCAGCCGAGTCAAGTTGACTCATATCGAAGCCGGAAATTTGTGTCACAAACTGCGGCGGCGAAATTATCTGGGGCTGTTGCTTCGCAGCATCGAACTGTGCGACATGCTGTATTGAAAAACCTTGGAGCGGGGCATGACTAGGAAGAAAGTCGCGAATCTCGGGCGCGCTGTCGTAGACCTTCTGCAGATCTCCGAGTTGCGTCTCAGTGAGCGGAGTTGCCCACTCAATTCCGATCGCCATCATTTCAATGGCATGTGCACCGCCGACGGGCTGGAAGCTAGGTTTGGTCACGATTGCAGCTAGTTTTGAGAATCGATACCGGAATGGTATGAATCGACTTTACCATAGGCCGGGAGCGACGCTGTTCGGGGTTGTACGGACGGGATTGGGGGCTTCCACGAAGGTTGTTCGGCGCAGGATTCATATCTGGAGCAAATTGCCTCCATCGCGACAGAAAACAACCTGCTTACGGTGCGGCGGAACAAAAAGTACGCGGAAGCACGCCTGCCGACTGCTACTCCGTGACGGCCTTCCGCGCGCGGATGCGGAGGTCAGGGTGGCCTGTTCGTTGCTGCGCCGGTACGCGGCCGGCCGTTGGGGCATCTCTGCCATGCCAGAGGCGGAAGCTGGGCTCCAGTCCTCCCTCCTAGATATTTGGGTCGGACTTTCTGGGTAGAGATCGGGATTTCCCCCAGGGACGTCCGCCTTACCTGGCGTGCATGGCGGTCTTGTCCATTGGGAAAACGACGTGCGTCCTCTTGGACGCTGACCGCCCACCATAGCAAGTGTGGGGGTTAAGGCATTGTTTTTTCGGGGGAAATGGAGTTCTGCGTGGGCTGCCTCTTGGTGTTGAGTTCCAGCTTAAGTGAACAAAGTTCCAGGTTGAGTGAATCTCGACAATACCAAGACCATCCGCCCCCGTTCTTGAATTTGTCACTCCTCGTCCATATAATTAGCACTCACTGCACGAGAGTGCTAACAATTCTCTGGCTGGCCCGCTCGCCAGTCAGGTGTTCTTGACTGTCTTCAAGTCCTAATCAAGAGAGGATCCATCCATGAACCTTCGTCCTTTGCATGATCGCGTGATCGTCAAGCGCCTGGATCAAGAAACCAAGACCGCTTCGGGCATCGTGATCCCGGACGCAGCGGCAGAAAAGCCGGATCAAGGTGAAGTCCTGGCCATCGGCCCGGGCAAGCGCGACGACAAGGGCGCCCTGATCGCGCTCGACGTGAAGGTTGGCGATCGCGTCCTGTTCGGCAAGTACGCTGGCCAGACCGTCAAGGTCGACGGCAACGAACTGCTGGTGATGCGCGAAGAAGACATCATGGCCGTGGTGAACAAGTAAGTTCATCGCCGCGCCGAGAAATTTCCCAGAATTCAAGGAGTTAAAAGATGGCAGCTAAAGACGTCGTGTTCGGCGATTCCGCCCGTTCCAAGATGGTTGAAGGCGTGAACATTCTCGCCAACGCTGTGAAGGTCACGCTGGGTCCGAAGGGCCGCAACGTGGTCCTCGAGCGCTCGTTCGGCGGCCCGACGGTCACCAAGGACGGTGTCTCGGTCGCGAAGGAAATCGAGCTCAAGGACAAGCTCCAGAACATGGGCGCGCAAATGGTCAAGGAAGTGGCTTCCAAGACCAGCGACAACGCCGGCGACGGCACGACGACGGCTACGGTTCTGGCCCAGTCGATCGTCCGCGAAGGCATGAAGTACGTCGCATCGGGCATGAACCCGATGGACCTGAAGCGCGGCATCGACAAGGCCGTCGCCGCAGCAATCGAAGAACTGCGCAAGATCAGCAAGCCCTGCACGACCAACAAGGAAATCGCGCAAGTCGGCTCGATCTCGGCGAATAGCGATTCGTCGATCGGCGACCGTATCGCTGAAGCGATGGACAAGGTCGGCAAGGAAGGCGTCATCACCGTCGAAGACGGCAAGTCGCTGCAAGACGAGCTGGAAGTGGTCGAAGGTATGCAGTTCGACCGCGGCTACCTCTCGCCGTACTTCATCAACAACCCGGACAAGCAAGTCGCCGTGCTGGAAAGCCCGTTCGTCCTGCTGTTCGACAAGAAGATCTCGAACATCCGCGATCTGCTGCCGGTTCTGGAACAAGTCGCGAAGGCTGGCCGTCCGCTGCTGATCATCGCCGAAGACGTCGAAGGCGAAGCTCTGGCAACGCTGGTCGTCAACAACATCCGTGGCATCCTGAAGACCGTCGCCGTCAAGGCTCCGGGCTTCGGCGACCGTCGCAAGGCCATGCTGGAAGACATCGCGATCCTGACCGGCGGCCAGGTCATCGCTGAAGAAACTGGCCTGACGCTCGAAAAGGCAACGCTGAACGAACTCGGTCAAGCGAAGCGCATCGAAGTGGGCAAGGAAAACACGACGATCATCGACGGCGCAGGCGTGGCCGCGAACATCGAAGCGCGCGTCAAGCAAATCCGCACGCAGATCGAAGAAGCGACGTCGGACTACGACCGTGAAAAGCTGCAAGAGCGCGTTGCCAAGCTGGCAGGCGGCGTGGCAGTGATCAAGGTTGGCGCTGCGACCGAAGTCGAAATGAAGGAAAAGAAGGCACGCGTGGAAGACGCGCTGCACGCCACCCGCGCTGCCGTTGAAGAAGGCATCGTCCCCGGCGGCGGCGTTGCGCTGATCCGCGCACGCACGGCAATCGCCAGCGTGAAGGGCGCCAACGCAGACCAGGATGCCGGTATCAAGATCGTCCTGCGCGCCATGGAAGAGCCGCTGCGCCAGATCGTCACGAACGGCGGCGAAGAAGCTTCGGTCGTCGTGGCAGCGGTTGCGGCTGGCAGCGGCAACTACGGCTACAACGCAGCGACCGGCGAGTACGGCGACCTGGTGGAAGCCGGCGTGGTCGACCCGACGAAGGTCACGCGCACCGCGCTGCAAAACGCAGCTTCGGTCGCAGGCCTGCTCCTGACGACGGACGCCGCTGTCGCAGAAGTGCCGAAGGAAGATGCTCCGATGCCTGGCGGCATGCCCGGCGGCATGGGCGGCATGGGCATGGACATGTAAGAACGGCTCGCGCCGCGATTACATCGAAGTGCAGGGAAACACGCTGCGAGGCGTGTTTCCTGCCCAGACAAAAAACCCGCAGAGATGCGGGTTTTTTTACGCCTGAATTTTGCGCTACCGACCGCGGACCGGCGGCGCAACGTTCCAATCAGTGCTGAGCCTCGCCAGCCGGCGGTGGCGCCTCTCCCACATCGCCCGACGGCTTCTCGCCGTCTTCGCTGTCGTTGCTCCGCGCCCAGAAGAACCGGTCCGGAATCCACGCGCCCATCCCGGGCCTGAACGCGCTCTGCGCGGCCTGATAGAGATACTCCTGCGCCTCGCGCACCGCTTCGGGCGGTTCCTGGCCGTTGGCGAGCAGCGCCGCGATGGCGGCGCCAAGCGTATCGTTAAGGCCCATCAGCGGTTGCGCGGGGCGGTCCCACAGATCCTGGCGCAACTGGCCGTCCTCGCAGTAGAGCGTGTTGACGAGGCGATGCGTGCCGGTCTCCATCGCAAGGATGTACTCGCATCCGGTCGAGAGCAGGTGGGCGATCGCGGCGTCGAGGCTGGGCGCTTCCGCGTCGCTGTCGGGCTGGGCCAGCGCAAGCAGCGTCGCGGCGTCGGCGATCAGGAGCGTGGTTTGCGGCGCGAGCAGATCGGCAATCGTCTCGCGCAGTTCGTCGGCGGCCAGCACGTGCTCGTCGTCGAGCGTGAAGTCGGGCGTGAGGATGAGCGGGATGTCGTCGTAGTCGGCCACGACTTCGGCGATCGCGCTCACGACTTCGGCGCGCGTTGCCGCGCCTACCTTGAAGGCGGCCACCGGCATGTCTTCCAGCAGCATGCGCGCCTGGGTCGCGACGACTTCGGGGTCGAGGCCGGTCACCTCGTCGCAGCCCGCCGAGTCGCGTACCGTGTAGCCGGTGAGCACGCTGACGCCGTGGCAGCCCATGCTGGCGAGCGTGAGCAGGTCGGCTTGCAGGCCGCCGCCGCCGGTCGGATCGGAAAGGCCGAAAGTAAGGACGATGGGAGGGGTGTCGCTGGGCATGGAGGTGGCGAGTGTGCAGTTACACGTGGCGCGAGTCGCGCCGACGCTCCAATTATGCGGCTTATCCGCACGTCTGGGGACGGATGGCATGGGCGGAGCGGGGATTTTTGCGTAGCGGCACGCCGCTCCGACGCCTCATCGTAAAGCGCGCCCCTGACACACGACGATTCCGAGGCACGGTTGCTAGGCACACAATCGGCAACACGGTACCATCATGGCTCTTGTTTTCTGACCGATTTTTCGACCTTTCGACGCGGCATAAGAATGGAATATAGAAGCTGGATGTGCCTGATCTGCGGCTGGATCTACGACGAAGAAGCCGGTTTGCCGGACGAGGGCATTGCCCCCGGCACGCGCTGGGAGGACGTCCCGATCAACTGGACCTGTCCCGAGTGCGGCGCGCGCAAGGAAGACTTCGAGATGGTCCAGATCTGACGCGCTTTCCGCGCGTCGGGGGCGGCTGCGGCATGTTTCGTGCCCAGTCCGCCCGCCCACGACGGTCGTGGGCCAGGTTCGCAATCGCGAGGTTTACGACCGCGAGGTTCACAACCGATTTCGGCGTTCGCTCATGAGTCTTCGTTCAACGTTCGTCGCTCATTTCGAAGCGCTGCCCAATCCTCGTGGCGGCCGGGTGCCGCTCGCCCAGACGGCGCTTGCCGAAGTGCTCGCCGCGCTCGACGCGCACGGCGACGTGGCCACGCCGCTGCGCCGCGCCGCGCGTACGCTGCGCGACGCGGGCTGGCTCGCGGCGGCACGCTTCGCCGATACCTTGCTGCTCGCTTCGCCGCTCGCGATGGTGGCGCCGGCGCGCGTGGTGACCCCGCCCGGCCAACTGCCACGCCCCGCACCCGACGACGATACCGACGCCGGTGTGCACCTGCTCTTCCGGGACGCGGCCGCGAATCTGCTGGCGGCGCTCGAACGCCACAACCTGCGCGAGTTGAGCTGCTCGCCCGCGCTGTATGCGCAGCAACATGCGCTCTTCGGCGTGCTTGCCGAGCATACGCCCGGCGTCTCGCTGCATTACGAGGACGTGGCGCTGTTCGGCCGGCCGGTTGCGGCTGCCACGCTGCGCGCGCAACCGGCCCACAAGCTGGCCCAACTGCGCGCCCGCTACGAGGCGGCGCTATTGCCCGCGCTCAAGACGCGGCTTGCCAGCGGCAACCGTGCCGCGGCCGCGTGGGCGAGTGCGGCCTTCGACGAAATGAATACCTGTTTCGCCGAGCTCGCAAGCTCCGACCCCTACGACTACTGGCGCCTCGCGCTGGCCTGTGCCCATGCGCTGCGCCGCGGCGCGTCCGTCTGGGGCGACGACGAGGCACGGCGTTTCTACGCCCGCTGCAATCTGCTGCTGGGCGATCACGCGCATGGTCTGCGCGTTGCGCCGCAATCGCTCGTGCGGGCGACGCTCGCGCTGTTATGGCGCGACTACGCGCTCTTCGGCGCAGCCGCGGAAGATACCGCCGACGTGGAACTGCTGCATGACTACGGCGTGACAGTGGATTGGCACGTGGCGGGCACGCAGGCTTCCGAGGCGCTCTGGGAGGTGGGGGCGGCGCAGGCCGACGCCGTGGCATCGCACGTTGCCCCCACGCGTCAGCTGGGCGCGCTCGCGGTGAACGCCAATGCGTACGACGATTTCCTGCAGACCGCCGATGCCTCGATGGTCGAGCTGGAGGGGCACGCGCGTACGCACGCAAGGCGTGCGCCGCGCGATGCCGCGCAGGCGCTGCTCGCGGCCGAGGCGGCCTACCGCCTCGGCGCGGCAGCGTGGGCGCTCGGGCTGGGTCATGTGGGTTTGCTCGCGGACGCGCTGGGCCTCGCGTGGCGGCGCACCGCGCACGCGGTGCCGCAAGAGGCGGGTGAGGCCGAGCGAGCCGCGAGTCCTGTCGCGGCGCCGGACGCCGCTGCCATCGAGCATGCGAGCGAAGCGCTGCGCGCTATGCTGCACAAGATCGCAGCGGGGGTGCCGCAGCCCGACGCGACGAGCGCGGTGCGCGCGCTGGGCGAGGCGATTGCGGCTGCGCCGTCACGCCAGGCAGGCACCGCGGGCGAGGCCGATCCTCTTCCGCACTAGCTGTCCTGGACGGGATATCGGACCCGATCGCTGCCTGATGCCACCCGGTGCCACCCGGTGCGGATTCGGCTATCGCCGGGGCGGACGCAAGAGGTCCGCATGTTAGAGTGAGCGAAACGCGCTGCAACAAAAAAAGGGGCGTGGCCACCTGGCGCCACGGCGCGCAGGGCCGCGCCAAGCCACTTTGAGTGCGCCGGCGGCTGTCCGCCATTTCGCATCGTCTTTGCTAGAATTCAAACCATGTCCAAGAGTAACGATCGCATCAATCTGACCAACCAGTTCCTGATCGCCATGCCCAACATGGCGGATCCCACGTTTTCAGGAACGGTGGTCTACCTTTGCGATCATTCCGAGCGCGGCGCGCTTGGCCTCGTTATCAATCGTCCTACCGACATCGATCTGCAGGCGCTTTTCTCGCGCATCGACCTCAAGCTCGAAATCGAACCGCTGCTGCACGTGCCCGTCTATTTCGGCGGCCCCGTGCAGACCGAGCGCGGTTTCGTGCTGCACGCGCCCGAAGAGGGCACGAACTACACGTCGTCGATGTCGGTGCCGGGCGGCCTCGAAATGACCACGTCCAAGGACGTGCTCGAAGCCGTCGCGAACGGCAAGGGTCCCGAACGTTTCCTGCTCACGCTCGGCCACGCCGGCTGGGGCGCGGGCCAGCTCGAAGACGAAATCTCGCGGAACGGCTGGCTCACCGTCGAGGCCGATCCGAAGATCGTCTTCGACGTGCCTGCCGAAGAGCGTTTCGAAGCGGCCCTCGCGCTGCTCGGCATTTCGTCGACAATGCTCTCGGGCGAGGCGGGTCACGCATGAGCGTGGCCGCCGGGCGGGGTGCCGCGGAGGCGACCCTGCTTGCGTTCGACTACGGCGAAAAGCGCATCGGTGTGGCGCTCGGCAACGCGCTCACGCAGAGCGCCCGCCCGCTTACCGTGATCCAGAACCGCAACCGCGACTACCGTTTCGAAGCCGTAGGCGCGCTCCTGCGCGAGTGGCAACCCGATCTGCTCGTGGTCGGCTTGCCGTCGCATCCGGACGGTGCGCCGCACGCCATGACGCAGCAGGCCAAACGCTTCGGCAACCAGCTCAATGGCCGCTTCAACCTGCCCGTTGTGTGGGTGGACGAGCGCTACTCCTCGGTCGATGCCGAGGCGCGCCTGCGCGAACGCGGTGACGGCCTTGACGAGCTCGATGCCGAAGCCGCCTGCGTGATCCTCCAGCAATACCTCGACGAACGTTCCGCCTCCACGCCATGACTACCCGCGACACGCTAGACGCCGAGGCGCTATATCGCGCCGTCCTCGACCAGATCCGCGCCGCGTATCCCCCGGATGCCTTCGGTGGGCCCGACGGCGTTGCTCTCGCGGGCATCCACAGCGGCGGCGCGTGGATTGCCGGGCGGCTGGCACAGGACCTGGGCGCAAGCGGCTGGGGCGTCGTCAACGTCGCGCTGCATCGCGACGACTACGCGAAAAAAGGTTTGCACAGCCAGGCAGAGCCAACCTCGCTGCCGTTCGACGTGGAAGGGCGTCGCATCGTGCTGGTGGACGACGTGCTGCATACGGGCCGCACCGTCCGCGCGGCGCTCAACGAACTGTACGACTACGGCCGTCCCGCCTCGGTGGAACTCGCCGTGCTTGCCGATCGCGGCGGCCGCGAGTTGCCGGTGGCCGCGCGCTTCGCGGGCGGCAGCGCGGACCTGCCTGCCGGCTCGACCCTTGTGCTCGAACGCGGCGACGATGGCCGTTTCGCCTTTTCCATCGAGCCGCAAGGCGTCGCCTGATTTTTTTAGCGTTTCAGGCGGCCTCGCGAAGGCACCCTAAGCGCATCTTTCGTCCGAACCCGGCCCTGCATCCAGAGGACCCCTACGATGAACACCCAGCCCACCCCGGACCAGGCCGCCCGCGCCGATGCCGCCGAAAGCGGACGCTTTCGTTACGGCTTCCTGAAGGGCAATCCGCAGCTCACGAAGAACGGCGAGCTCAAGCACCTGCTGTCGATCGAAGGCCTGCCGCGCTCGATCGTCACGCATATTCTCGACACGGCCGCGCAGTTCGTGAGCGTCACCGACCGAGAGGTGAAGAAGGTGCCGCTCCTGCGCGGCAAGTCCGTGTTCAACCTGTTCTTCGAGAACTCCACGCGCACGCGCACGACCTTCGAAATCGCGGCGAAGCGGCTCTCGGCCGACGTGCTGAACCTGAACATCGCCGCCTCGTCGACGAGCAAGGGCGAGTCGCTGCTCGACACGATCGGCAACCTCTCGGCCATGCATGCCGACATGTTCGTCGTGCGCCATGCTTCGAGCGGCGCGCCGTATCTGATCGCCGAACACTGCGCGCCGCACGTGCACGTCATCAACGCCGGCGACGGACGCCACGCGCACCCGACGCAGGGCCTCCTCGACATGTACACGATCCGCCACTACAAGCGCGACTTCACGAATCTGCGCGTGGCGATTGTCGGCGACATCCTGCATTCACGCGTCGCGCGCTCGGACATCCACGCGCTCACGACGCTCGGCGTGCCCGAAGTGCGCGCCATCGGGCCGCGCACGCTGCTGCCGGGCGGCCTCGAGCAGATGGGCGCGCGCGTGTTCCATAACCTGGACGAAGGGCTGAAGGACGTCGACGTCATCATCATGCTGCGCCTGCAGAACGAGCGCATGAGCGGTGCGCTGCTGCCCTCTGCGCAGGAGTACTTCAAGAGCTGGGGGCTCACGCCCGAGCGCCTCGCGCTTGCCGCCCCCGATGCGATCGTGATGCACCCGGGGCCGATGAACCGCGGCGTCGAGATCGACTCGCCGGTGGCGGACGGCCCGCAGTCAGTGATCCTCGATCAGGTGAGCTTCGGCATTGCGGTCCGCATGGCCGTGATGGGCATCGTGGCAGGCAACAACGAGTAAGACGGCGAGAACAACAAGGGCAGCGCATGAAGATCCACATTCAAGGCGGCACGCTGATCGATCCCGCCTCCGGCACCGAACAGCAGCAGGACGTCTATATCGCGGCGGGGAAGATCGCCGCATTGGGCGCGGCGCCCGCCGGCTTCCAGGCCGAAAGAACCCTCGACGCGCGCGGACTGCACATCGCTCCCGGCCTCGTCGATTTGTGCGCGCGGCTGCGCGAACCGGGCTACGAGCACAAGGCGACGCTCGAATCGGAAATGGCCGCGGCGCTGGCAGGCGGCGTGACGAGCCTCGTTTGCCCGCCGGATACCGATCCCGTGCTCGACGAAGCGGGCTTGATCGAGATGCTCAATTTCCGCGTCGGCAAGCTCGAGCGCTCCCGCGTCTATCCGCTCGGCGCGCTGACAGTGGGCTTGAAGGGCGAGGTGATCACCGAAATGGTCTCGTTGTCCGAGGCCGGCTGCATCGGCTTCACGCAGGCCGACCGGCCGATCGCCGACACGCAGGCATTGCTGCGCGCGCTCCAGTATGCGAGCACGTACGGCTACGCAGTCTGGCTGCGTCCGCAGGATGCCTGGCTTTCGAAGGGCGGCGTGGCCGCGAGCGGTGCGCTGGCGTCGCGGCTCGGTCTTTCGGGCGTGCCGGTGAGCGCCGAGACCATCGCGCTCTTCACGCTGTTCGAGTTGATGCGCGTGACGGGCGCGCGCGTGCACGTGATGCACCTCTCGTCGGCGGCGGGCGTCGAGCTCGTGCGCGCCGCCAAGGCTGAAGGCTTGCCGGTGACGTGCGACGTGGGCGCCAACCACCTGCATCTGATCGACATGGACATCGGCTATTTTGACGCGCAGTTCCGGCTCGACCCGCCGCTGCGCCAGCAGCGCGACCGCGAAGCGATCCGTGCGGGCCTCGCGGACGGCACGATCGACGCGATCTGCTCCGTCCACACACCCGTGGACGACGACGAAAAGCTGCTGCCCTTCGCCGAGGCGACGCCGGGCGCGACGGGTCTCGAATTGCTGCTTTCGCTTACCGTGAAGTGGGCGCAGGAGGCGGGCGTGCCGCTCGTGCAGGCGCTTGCGCGCGTCACGTCGGCACCGGCTGCCGTGATGAAGGTGGACGCGGGACGCCTCGCGGTGGGCGACAATGCGGACCTCTGTGTGTTCGACGCGCGCGCGCACTGGCGTGTCGAGCCGCGGGCGCTCAAGAGCCAGGGCCACAACACGCCGTTCCTTGGCTACGAACTGCCTGCCGTGGTGCGCGCGACGATAGTCGCGGGGCGCATCGGCTTCGAGCGCCACTGAGGCCTGCGCGCCCGCCGCACGCGGCACGCAGGTACCCGACGGTACCTGCTGAGACCAATCGATATCGTATTCGTCTGTTGACCATGAGTCTTCTCGTACGCAAGACCCGACTGCTGGCCCACCTGGCGCACGGTGCGTGGACCGTCGCGCTGCGCTTTCCGCGCGCCAGCGCCGACGAGCGTCATGCCTTGAACCGCGCATGGTCGCTCAAGATGCTCGCGTTGTGCGGCATGAAACTCGTCGTGCACAACGACGCGGCGCGGCTCGACGCGGGCGCGCTCGTCGTCAGCAATCACATTTCGTGGATCGATATCTACGTGATCAACGCCTGGCGACCGACGCCGTTCGTCTCCAAGGCCGAGGTCCGCAACTGGCCGCTGATCGGCTGGTTCGCGAAGAACCTCGACACCGTGTTCGTCGAGCGCGAGAAGCGCAGCGACGCGAAGCGCATCATGCACGAGCTTGCCGAGCGCCTCACGCGCGGCGAGCTGATGTGCGTGTTTCCCGAGGGCACGACCACGGATGGCCGCGCGGTCAAGCCGTTCCACACGAACCTGTTCCAGGCGGCGGTGGAAGCCGGGCAGCCGGTGCAGCCGATCTGTATCCTCTACGAGGACGCGCGGGGGCAGCAGTCGGTGGCGCCGGCGTATATCGACGACGTGTCGCTCAAGCAGGCGCTGGACGCGATGCTGAAGGCTGCGCCGCTAACCGCGCACGTTTTTGTGGGTGAGCCGATTCGGCCTGAAGGCGACCGCCGCAAGCTGGCGGCGCAGGCGCAGGCGGCGGTGGAGGCCGCGCTGGAGAAGTTGCGGGGGCGGGCGGACGCTGGCGGACGGCAGGGGGTGGAGTGGGTGTCGTAGGGGCGCGTTACGAGTCGATGGTACGGCAGCCCGGGCACTCGACCTGGGTGAGCGTGCGGCGCGCGGGATCGGCTTCGAGGCGGACTGCCGAAAGCTGGTTGCCCCAGACACAGCCGGAGTCGAGTCCGATCAGGTTGTCGCGCAACGTGAGGCCGAGCGCGGCCCAGTGACCGAACACGACGGTGGCGTTGCTCGTCTTGCGCCCCGGCACGTCGAACCACGGCATATAGCCGGCTGGCGCGGAGTCGATCCCGCCGCTCGCGCTGAAATCCATCGCGCCATCGTCGTTGCAGAAACGCATGCGGGTGAGCGCGCTGCACGTGATGCGCAGCCGGTCGATGCCCTTCAGATCCTTCGACCAGCGATTCGGCTCGTTGCCGTAGAGGCCAGCGAGCGTCTCTTGCCAGTTGTCGCGTTGCAGTGCCTTCTCCAGATCGTGGGCGAGCTCCAGCGTGAGATCGACGTCCCATTGCGGCAGTACGCCCGCGTGCACCATCAGCATCCCGTGCTCGTAGTGCGCGATCGGGCGGTGGCGTACCCAGTGGAGCAGATCGGCGGCGTCCGGCGCGTTCAGGATGTCGTCGATCGTGTCGCCTTTCTTCGATTTACGAATGCCAGCCGATACCGAGAGCAGGTGCAGATCGTGATTGCCGAGCACGGCGGTGGCGCGTTCACCTTGAGCGATGACGTCGCGCAGGGTGGCGAGCGAATCGGGGCCGCGGTTGATCAGGTCGCCCGCAAACCACAGAGGTGTGCTGGGTGAAGGAGCGGCTTTGGCAAGGAGTTCGCGGAACGAGTCGCGGCACCCCTGGAGGTCGCCGAAAGCGAGTGGGGCCGGGTGCGGCTGAGGCTGGGTCATCGAAGCGGAAACCGGTGGCGTCTGTTGCGTTGATCAGCGCAGACGGTAACACAGGAAAATGAAAGCCGTGTCGCTCCCGCTGACTGCAAGCGGCTATCCGTAGCCGCCGAACCAGGTATGCAACGTGCTGAATCGGTAATTTGTCAAGCTGTTTCAAGATGTTAGTGGTATGGCTTTCGTTCGGGCTCGCCTTATAATTACTGCTTCGAAAATCGGGTCTCGACATGCTGACCGCATAAGTTTCGACTGATCGGCTGGCCAGGGCCAGGTTTTTTACAGCAGACTTTCAAATGGCTGGCTGCAGATTGTGCGGCAGCGTAGTAGACCTGCTTCAACGCTTGCAAGGGAGTTCCATGATTCTGGTGACGGGCGGTGCCGGCTTTATCGGCGCCAACTTTGTGCTTGACTGGTTCCGTCAGTCCGACGAGGCCATCCTCAACGTCGACAAGCTGACCTACGCCGGCAACCTGGGAACGTTGAAGTCGCTGCAAGGCAATCCGAAGCACGTGTTTGCCCGCGTGGATATCTGCGATCGCGAGGCGCTCGATGCCCTGTTCGCCGAGCATCGGCCGCGCGCGGTCCTGCACTTTGCGGCGGAAAGCCACGTCGACCGCTCGATCCACGGCCCGGCTGATTTTGTTCAGACCAATGTGATCGGAACTTTCACGTTGCTTGAAGCCGCGCGCCAGCACTGGAGCAGCCTGAACGACGCCGACAAGGCTGCGTTCCGCTTCCTGCACGTTTCCACGGACGAAGTTTTCGGTTCGCTATCGGCCACCGATCCGCAGTTCTCGGAAACCACGCCGTATGCGCCGAACAGCCCGTACTCGGCGAGCAAGGCGGGTTCGGATCACCTCGTGCGCGCCTGGCATCACACTTATGGCATGCCGGTGCTCACCACGAACTGCTCGAACAACTACGGCCCGTATCAGTTCCCGGAAAAGCTCATTCCTCTGATGATCGCCAATGCATTGGCCGGCAAGCCGCTGCCCGTGTACGGCGATGGCCAGAACGTGCGCGACTGGCTGTACGTGGGCGATCATTGCAGCGCGATTCGCGAGGTGCTCGCGCGCGGCAAGCTCGGTGAAACGTACAACGTGGGCGGCTGGAACGAGAAGAAGAATCTCGAGGTCGTGCATACGCTGTGCGACCTGCTTGACGAACAGCGTCCGAAGGCCGCGGGTTCGTACCGCGACCAGATCACCTACGTGAAGGATCGTCCCGGTCACGACCGGCGCTATGCGATCGACGCGCGCAAGCTCGAGCGCGAGCTCGGCTGGAAGCCGGCGGAAACGTTTGAAACGGGTCTTGCGAAGACGGTGCGCTGGTATCTCGACAACCAGCAATGGGTCGACGAAGTCGCCTCGGGCGACTATCGCAAGTGGGTGGAAACGAACTACGCGCAGCGCGCGTAAAGGCGGGAGCGATGGCACGCAAAGGCATCATCCTGGCTGGCGGTTCCGGCACGCGGCTCTATCCGATCACCCATGCGGTGTCGAAACAGCTGCTGCCGGTGTACGACAAGCCGATGATCTACTACCCGCTTTCGACGCTCATGATCGCGGGCATTCGCGACGTGCTGATCATTTCGACGCCGCAGGATACGCCGCGTTTCGAAGGGATGCTCGGCGACGGCAGCCAGTGGGGCATGAACATCCAGTATGCGGTGCAGCCGTCGCCGGACGGGCTTGCGCAGGCGTTCGTCATCGGCCGGGATTTCGTGGGTAGCGATCCTTCGGCGTTGATTCTGGGCGACAACATCTTCTACGGACACGATCTGGCTAAGCAGTTGGAACGCGCAGATGCCCAGCAGGCTGGCGCCACGGTGTTCGCGTATCACGTGCATGATCCAGAGCGTTACGGCGTGGTGGAGTTCGATCAGGGTTTTCGCGCGATTTCGATCGAAGAGAAACCCGTGAAGCCACGGTCGAACTATGCGGTGACGGGGCTTTACTTCTACGATAACCGCGTTTGCGACATCGCGGCCGACATCAAGCCGTCGCCGCGCGGCGAACTGGAGATCACCGACGTCAACTCGCGCTATCTGGAAGACGGTGCGTTGAACGTCGAAATCATGGGCCGCGGTTACGCATGGCTCGACACAGGCACGCACGATTCATTGATCGAAGCGGCGACGTTCATTGCGACGCTGCAAAAGCGTCAGGGCCTCGTGGTCGCTTGCCCGGAGGAAATTGCCTACCGCCGCCAGTGGATCGGCGCGGAGCAGGTAAAGAAGCTGGCGGCGCCGCTCGCGAAGAACGGCTATGGTAAGTATTTGTTGAACATTCTCACGGATCAGGTTGCATGGCCATCACGGTAACTGCTACAGCGCTTCCCGAAGTCAAGATCATCGAGCCGAAGGTGTTCGGCGATACGCGAGGATTTTTCTTCGAAAGCTTCAATGGGCGCGAATTCGCCGAGCTGGTCGAACCTGGCGTCGAATTCGTTCAGGACAACCATTCGCGTTCGGCGAGGGGCGTGCTGCGCGGGCTGCACTATCAGATCGAGCACGCGCAGGGCAAGCTCGTGCGTGTGGTCGAGGGCGAGGTGTTCGACGTTGCGGTCGATGTCCGGCGCAGTTCGCCGAATTTCGGCAAGTGGGTGGGTGTGACGCTGTCCGTCGACAATCATCGTCAGCTATGGGTGCCGCCCGGTTTCGCGCACGGCTTCGTCGTGCTTTCGGAGTCGGCGCAGTTCCTCTACAAGACGACCGATTACTGGTTCCCGGAGTTCGAGCGCAGCATCGTGTGGAACGATCCGGAGATCGGTATCGAGTGGCCGATCGACTTCGAGCCGTTGCTCGCGGCGAAGGATGCAGCGGGCAAGCGGTTGGCGGAAGCTGAAGTCTATGCGTGAGGGTGTGATGGACAAGCAGCCGACGATTCTCGTCACGGGCATCAACGGTCAGGTCGGGTTCGAGTTACTGCGCAGCTTGCAGGGATTGGGGCGCGTGATCGGTCTTGATCGCTCGGCGCTCGATCTCGCGGATCTTGATCGAGTGCGCGAAGTAGTGCGTGCAACGAAGCCGTCGATCATCGTGAATCCTGCGGCTTATACCGCCGTGGATAAGGCCGAGTCGGACGAGGCTATGGCGCGGCGGCTCAATGCCGAAACGCCGCGCGTGCTTGCCGAAGAGGCTGCGAAGTGCGGCGCCACGCTGATCCACTATTCGACCGACTACGTATTCGACGGTACGAAAAACGCGTCGTATGCGGAAGACGACGTCACGAACCCGCAGAACGTCTATGGCCGCACCAAGCTCGAAGGCGAGCAGGAGATCGCGGCGAGCGGTTGCGCGTACCTCGTGCTGCGCACGAGCTGGGTTTATGGCCGTCGCGGAAAGAACTTCCTGCTGACGATGCTCAAGCTTGGTGCGGAGCGTCCCGAGTTGCGCGTGGTGGCCGACCAGATTGGTGCGCCGACCTGGTCGCGTACGATCGCGACGGCGACCGCGCATATTGTCGCGCAAGGCCTGGTGGCGCGGCGCAGCGGCAATGCGCAGTGGTGGCACGAGCGCTCGGGCATCTACAACCTGACGGCCGGCGGCGCGACGTCGTGGCACGGCTTTACGCAGGCCATTCTTGACATGGTGATGGGCGACAAGGCTCCCAAGGTGCTGCCGATCCCTGCCTCGGAATACCCGGTGCCGGCGAAGCGGCCGGCGAATTCGCGGCTCGCGGGCGACAAGCTTGCGCAAGCTTTCGGACTGCGACTGCCGATGTGGGATGAGGCGCTGCGTCTTTGCCTCGAAGATTGATTGATGGATGCAAGTGTGGTTGACGATGCCGGGACCGGCACGGTCATCGTTTTCTACCGTCCCGACGCCGGATGTGTTGCGCGGGCGAACCGGCTAGCCAGTTTCGGCCCTTGCGTGGCGGTCGATAACACCGAGCAGGTGTGCGACGCCGCCGCACTCGGGCTAGACCCACGCGTTCAGTATCTTGCGAACGGTGCCAATCTCGGCGTTGCGACCGCGATCAACCAGGGCGTCGAGGCATTGATCGCATGCGGTTGCAGGCACGCGATCCTTTTCGATCAGGATAGCGAGCCTTCGGACGAGTTGCTGCGCGCGTTGCCGCAAACCATGGAGAATGAGCTTGCGCGCGGTGCGAAGGTGGCGCTCGTCGGCCCAGCTTACGAGGACGGCAGGCTGGGCGGCATTGCACCGTTCGTGCGATTCGGAATGTGGCGGCTCCAGCGGATCGCTCCCGTCGGGGTCCGTCCGCTTGAGGTCGATTTCCTGATCACGTCGGGGTCGTGCATTAATCTCGCCGTGTGGCCGACTATTGGTCCGATGGACGACGCATTGTTCATCGATTTTGTTGATCTCGAATGGTGCGCGCGTGCGCGCAAGAGGGGTTATTCGGTGCTGGGCGCGCCCGCGCTGAGGCTCGCGCATTCGCTGGGCGGTGAGCCCGTACGGGTGCTCGGCCGCGCCTATCCGGGTCATAGCGCATTGCGGCATTATTATCAGTTTCGCAACGCTGTTGCGCTGATGAAGCGCGGCTACATGCCATGGAGCTGGAAGTCCACGGAGTTGGTGAAATTACCGGGGCGCCTTGTGATTTATGGGTTGTTCATGTCGCAGCGCGCGGAGCATCTGAAAATGGCGCTGCTCGGAATCTGGCATGGACTGACCGGCCGCAGCGGTGCCCTTTGACGCAGCGTTCGCTGCGAATTTTCTTTTGTTATCTGTAATTCTTGAAGGCTCGCATGCTGACTCTCGCACTCGCTGACCTCAAACAAAGCGTCGTTTCATGGCGGTTGTGGACGCTGCTCGGTTGGCTGGAAATTCGACAACGCTATGCGCGTTCGCGCGTCGGTCCATTCTGGCTGACCATCAGCATGGGCGTAATGATCGGCTCGCTCGGTGTCGTCTATGGGACACTGTTCGGCCAGAACATGCACGACTACCTGCCGTTTCTTGCAGCAAGCCTTGTGATGTGGGCGCTTTTCTCACAAACGGTCCAGGACGGTAGCGTCGCGTATATCAATAGCGGCTCTTACATTCGGCAGATGGCTACGCCGAAGCTTATCTACATGCTCCAGGTCATGTGGCGCAACCTGATCGTGATGACGCACAACGCCGTAATCATTATCGCACTACTGGTGATCTTCGGCGTGAAGGACTGGACAACGTTGCCCCTTTTCATTCCGGGCTTGCTGCTCTACATCCTCAACATCCTGTGGATTGCGATGTTGGCAGGCCTGTTGTCGGCGCGCTTTCGCGATCTGCCGCAGATCATTGGCGCGCTGCTTCAGGTGGCATTCTATGTTACGCCGATTATTTTCCGGCCCAACGCGCTGAGCCGCTTTCAGTTCATCGTCGAGTGGAATCCGCTAGCGTATCTGCTTGATCTTGTGCGCGGCCCGCTGATCGGCCAGGCGCCAAGCGCATTGACGTGGGGTGTGGCGGGCGGCATGGCGGTGATCGGCTGGACCTTTTCGCTATGGCTCACCGGTCGATATGTAAAGCGTATTCCATACTGGATTTGAGGACACGTTATGGCTTATGTAGAACTGAAGAACGTGACCCTCGATTTGCCGATCTACGACGTCCAGGGCCGCTCGTTGAAAAAGCAGGTGCTGCGCATGGGACGCCGTAATCGAATCGCGGAAGATAATGACGGTGTCATTGTCGTGCGTGCGCTTGACGACGTGACGCTACGCTTCGAGCGCGGTGACCGCATCGGCTTAATCGGCCACAACGGCGCAGGCAAGTCCACGCTGTTGCGCGTAATGGCCGGCATCTATCCGCCGACTGGTGGAACCGTGACGTGCGAAGGCAGGGCCGTTCCGCTGCTCGATATCAGCCTTGGCATGGACGAGAACTCGACGGGCATGCAGAACATCCGGCTGCGCGGTTTGCTGCTTGGCATGACCGAAGCGGAGATTCGCGAAAAGCAGGGCGAGATCGCTCAGTTTAGCGAACTCGGCGACTATCTCGATCTGCCGATTCGTACCTATTCGAGCGGGATGCGAGTCCGCCTTGCGTTCGCTGTCTCGACCGCGGTGGATGCCGAAATCCTGCTGCTCGACGAAGTGATGGGTGTGGGCGACGTTTCGTTCATGCACAAGGCGGAAGCGCGGCTCGCGGATCTCCATAGCCGGGCTGAGATCGTCGTGCTGGCCATGCATTCGAACAACCAGATCCGCAAGGTCTGCAACAAGGTGCTGTGGATGGAGCGCGGGCGTATTCGCGCGTTCGGACCAGTGGAGGACGTCGTTTCGCAATACGAGGTGGCGATGGCGTGATTGTTTCTACGTAGCGCACCAGCTGCGGATATGTTTGCGATTGTGCTAGCGGTACGAGCGACGAATGAATAGCCGGCGGCTCGCATATAACGGCTCAACGGCTCGTGATGGGACTCATATGTGGTCTTTATCATGCCTCGACAGGGTACGAAGTAAATTGAAGCTATCGGATGTACGTTCGATCGTGAGTCGGGTTACCGGTGGAGGGAGCATCGGCGCAGTTATGCGCAAGGCGTATGGCGTATATCGTCGTGAGGGTTTCGCCGGGGTGAGGGACAAGTTGGTCTGGCTGAGGGCGGGCGCGCCGGGAGGTATCAGTCAAAATGATTATGCAAAGTGGGTGCGACTATACGACCAGACTGACGATGCGACGCGTAATGCTATTCGCACCCGTGTCACTAATCTAGACCGCGCACCGAAAATCTCGGTGATCATGCCGGTCTACAACCCTAAGCCAGAATGGCTCGCTGAAGCCATCGAATCGGTGCTTGCTCAACTCTATCCGCACTGGGAGCTATGTATTGCGGATGATGTCTCTACAAATCCGGCCATTCGTCCTCTAATTGAGCGCTATGTCCGTGAGGACGAGCGTATCAAGGTAGTGTTTCGAAACACCAATGGCCATATTTCAGCGGCGTCGAACAGCGCGCTTGAATTGGCGAGCGGCGAGTGGGTGGCGTTACTTGACCACGATGATCTGTTGCCCGAGCATGCGCTGTATTGCGTGGCTGAGGCAATTGCGCAGAACCCGTCGGCACGGATGTTTTACTCGGACGAAGACAAGATCGATGCGTCTGGCGTGCGGCGTGACCCGTATTTCAAATGCGCGTGGAATCCTGAGCTGTTTTATTCGCAGAATATGTTCAGCCACCTCGGGGTTTACCATAAAGCATTGCTGGAGGAGATTAGTGGCTTCCGGGTGGGCTACGAAGGTTCGCAGGATTACGATCTCGCATTACGCTGCATCGAGCGCGTGGACGCCACGGCGATTCGGCATATTCCGCGAGTGCTATATCACTGGCGTGTGCATGCGCTTAGCACCGCCTCTACAACGGAGGCAAAGCCCTATGCTGCCGTAGCCGGCGAGCGGGCGCTCAATGAGCACTTTGCGCGGAGGGGTTTGGACTGGCACGTTGAGTATTTAGGGTACGGATATCGTGTGCGAAAGGCCCTCCCAGTGGAGGCTCCACTCGTGAGCGTGATCGTGCCAACGCGTAATGGGCTTCATCTATTGCGTCGCTGCATCGACAGCATTTTGCGGAAAACGACTTATCGGAACTTCGAAGTGGTCGTGGTGGACAACGGGTCCGATGATGATCAAACGTTACGCTATCTTGAGGCTATCGCGGAGAATCCTCGCATCCGGGTGGTGCGCGACGATGGGCCGTTCAACTATTCTGCGTTAAACAATGCAGCAGTGGCGCTGGCGGCCGGGACTCTGGTTGCCCTCGTGAACAATGATATCGAGGTCATTTCTCCGGACTGGCTGACCGAGATGGTCAGTCTGGCGATGCAGACGGACATTGGGGCGGTGGGCGCAAAGTTACTTTACGCGGACGACACGGTTCAGCATGCCGGTCTTGTGCTTGGGATAGCTGGAGTGGCCGGCAATGTGGGTAAGCATTTTCCTCGTGCGGCGCGCGGCTATTTCGGGCGCGCGGCGCTGACAGGCGCCTTTTCTGCTGTGACAGCAGCATGCTTCGTTGTGCGCAAGGAAGTCTATGAGGAAGTGGGCGGGCTGAACGAAAAGGATCTGGCCGTTGCCTATAACGACGTCGATTTTTGTCTGCGCCTTGGGGAGGCGGGTTACCGCAATGTATGGAGCCCGTTTGCAGAACTGTACCACCATGAATCCGCCACACGCGGCGAGGACGCTGATCCAGTGCGGCGGGCGCGCCTGGAGCGAGAGGCTAGCTATATGCATGAGCGCTGGAAGGAGCGTTTGCGGGACGATCCCTTCTATAGTCCTAATCTCACATTGGATCGTGACGATTTTGATCTGGCTTGGCCTCCCAGGGTGAAGCCGTTGGTGCCAACATCGGAAACGCACCAACTGTTTTAAGCATTGCCCTTTTATGGAGTTGACGTGAACGTATTCCCTGTTGTCTTGTGCGGTGGCAGCGGTACGCGCCTTTGGCCCATGTCGCGCGGCGGATATCCGAAGCAATATCTGAAACTCACGGGGAGCGACACGCTGGTGCAGCAGACGGTACGGCGTCTACACGGTTTGGAGAATGTTGCGGCACCGATCGTCATCACGAATACGGAGCAGCGCTTTCTGGTAGCGGACCAGTTGCGAAGTATCGACGTGCAACCTTCGGCGATTGTGCTCGAGCCGGTGGGGCGGAATACTGCCCCAGCCGTGACTGCTGCTGCACTTCTCGCGATGGAATTGGATCCCGATGCGCTGCTGCTGATCTTGCCTTCGGATCACGTCATTCTCGAAGAGACTGTTTTTGCAAAGCTCGCTGGTACTGCGCGGGACATCGCCGCACACGGCAATCTGGTCACTTTCGGCATCGAACCGACGAAACCTCACACGGGCTACGGCTACATACGCTGTGGCGAAGCTTTGCCCGGAAGTGACTGTGCGTGGCACGTCGATGCGTTTACCGAGAAGCCTGATACGGCGACCGCTGAACGATTTCTGGCGAACGGTGGGCACTACTGGAACAGTGGCATGTTCATGGTTAAGGCTTCGGTCTATCTGGACGAACTCGCACGCTTCGAGCCGACCGTTCTCGAGCAGGTTCGGAAGTCCATGGACGCTGCAAAGCGAGATGACGATTTCATTCGGCTCGATCCGCAGGCGTTCCAGGCAAGCCCGAATATCTCGATCGACTATGCGGTCATGGAGAGAACCACAAATGCAGTCATGGTTGCGGCGCGCGGCCTTAACTGGAGCGACATTGGTTCGTGGGCGGCGCTCGCGGAGATATCCTTGAAGGATGCCGACCGCAACTCAATATTCGGCGACGTGTTGATCGACGATGTAACTGACAGCTACATTCGCGCCGAACACCGGATGGTTGCAGCCATCGGCGTCAAGGATCTGGTGATCATAGAGACGGCCGATGCTCTGCTGGTTGCTCACCGTGATCAGTCGGAGCGAGTCAAGCGGATCGTCGAGCGCCTCAGCGCATTGGGGCGTCACGAGTCGGTTACTCACCGCAAGGTAATCCGTCCCTGGGGATCATACGAAGGCATCGATCGGGGGGAGCGCTTCCAGGTCAAACGCATCATCGTCAATCCCGGATCTTCGCTCAGTCTTCAGATGCATCACCATCGCGCAGAACACTGGATTGTCGTGCGGGGTACCGCGCGTGTTTTCAACGAGGGGCGGGAATTGTTGCTTACTGAAAACCAGTCCACATACATCCCGCTTGGTGCGAAGCATCGTCTTCAGAACCCCGGAAGAATTCCTCTTGAGTTGATTGAGGTGCAGTCGGGTTCTTACCTTAGCGAAGACGATATTGTTCGCTTCGAGGACAATTACGGCCGCGATGTCAAAATATCGTGAGCATTTCCTCCCTCCGGGGGAGGGTCGAGCAAATCGACAGGAAAGCTAGTCGCGTTCGCTGAGAGGGCGATGGGATCCTGGTCTGATCAGAAAGGTGTCCAGTGCAAAATTTAGTCGATCAATATTCGCTTCCTGAAATCATTACGGCATTAGGGATCGAAGGAGAACTGTTTTGGGATCCCCGCCGACTTGTCTCCCCTGGGGCGTGGACAGGTCATATCGCGACTGCATTCTGGCTCGTGAAGGCGATACGTCCACGTATCCTGGTCGAACTAGGAACACATAGTGGGAACTCCTACTCTGCCTTCTGTCAATCAGTGTCCCAGATTGGCCTGTCGACGCGCTGCTTTGCCGTCGATACCTGGGAGGGGGATGAGCATGCTGGGGAGTACGAAGAGGATGTCTTTCGAGATATTTCAAAATTCAATGAGCTTCATTATGCTGGCTTTTCGAAACTGCTTCGCATGACCTTTGACGAGGCTCGAGGATACTTCCCCAGTCAGCCACATGGTGAGATCGATCTTCTGCATATCGACGGCTTGCACACGTATGAGGCAGTTAAGCACGATTTCGAAACCTGGCTCGACGCGCTTTCAGACCGAGCAGTTGTTCTTTTTCACGACATTAACGTCCGCGAGCGTAATTTTGGTGTTTGGAAGCTCTGGCAGGAATTGTCAACGAAATATCCAGCCTTCGAATTCGATAATTCCGAGGGTCTTGGGGTTCTTTGTGTGGGAAAGGAGTGCGCACCGCACATTACCAAGCTTGTGGAACTCGGCGCAATTTCTGAGGCGGCTTCGAAGATTCGCACATTGTTCACGGCGCGCGGCGAAGCGTTTAGACGTCAAGCTCAGGTGATCGACCTCAACAGACACGTAAACAACCTCTCGGGTGAGATTGCGCGCTTGTCGCAGGAAGTCCTGGCGACCCGGGGTGAATTGGACAACCGTGTGCAAGCGACGCAAAGCAATGAGGCGCTTCGCGGCGAGTTGAACCAACGCATCGAAGCCCTGACCTCAGACTTGGCTCGTGCAAGGGACGAGCAGTCAGCACTGGCTTCTCAAGTTGAGCAAGCCGATCAGTTGGCAACTAGCTTGAAGAATCTGGAGGCGCAACTTGCGTCGCAGCGCGGGAAATTTGATGAGGAGCTTGCGTCGCAGCGCAAGAAATATGATGAGGAGCTTGCGTCGCGGCGCAAAGAGTTTGAGGCGGAACTTGCATCTCAGCGCAATGTGCATGAAGGCGAAATTCATAGCCTGATCGAGGACGAATTACGCGAGCGAAATCGGATCGTTGAGTCCTTTCGGAACTCGACGTCGTGGCGGGTTACGGCGCCAATGCGGGCGACGATCAGTCGGCTCCGAGGGTTGAGAATGCCGAGGCCGCGCGCAACTTTGGCTGCCGGGACAACGGGTGCCGTGGAGTCTTCGATAGCGGAAGGAGTTGCGCTGGACGCGCTTGGCAATGGAAACGCAAAATCGGCGATGCGAGCGGGATTCAAGGTGCGGTTGGATGCTTTTTTGACTTCCAGCGGAATGCTGCGCTTCAAGCGTGAACCGTCTCCCGATATCAGTATTCTGCTGGTCTTTTATAACAGCGCCGAACTGAGTTACGCTTGCCTCGCTTCGGTGGCTGAGGTGCTGAACGATAGCACCGTCCGGGCGGAAGTGATCATATTGGACAACGGTTCGAGTGACGCAACGTCAAAATTGCTCGATCGAATCGAGGGCGCGACGATCATTCGCAGCAGAGAAAATCTGCACTTTCTGAGGGGTGCGAACCGTGCTTCAAAGGACGCGCGTGGAAAATATCTGCTTTTCCTGAACAATGACGCTCTTCTGCTGCCTGGGGCGCTCGAGGCCGCTGTGTCACTTTGCGAAGCAAACAGCGACATTGGTGCTGTGGGCGGTCGCATCATCTTGCCAGATGGATTGCTTCAGGAGGCGGGTTCCGTTGTGTGGCGTAATGGCGCGTGCACTGGCTACGGGCGTGGAGCGGCACCGGATGCCCCTGAGTTCATGTTCCGTCGGGACGTCGACTATTGCTCCGGTGCTTTTCTGCTTACCCCTCGTGCCTTGTTCGAGGAATTGAATGCGTTCGATGAGCGGTATGCACCCGCGTATTATGAAGAGACCGACTACTGTCTGAGGTTGTGGGAATCGGGATATCGCGTCGTGTTCGATCCAGATGTCGTCATTCTGCACTATGAGTTTGGCAGTTCTTCGAGCTCCGCGCAGGCCCTTCAATTGCAGCAGCGTAATCATGCAATATTTTGCGAGCGTCATGTCGACTGGCTCGCAAAACAGCAGGATGTCGCGCTGGAAAAGATGCTCTGGGTGAGGCGCGCTCGTAATGAGAAGCGGCGGGTACTCTTCATCGAAGACCGGGTTCCGCATGAAAATCTGGGCTCCGGGTATCCGCGATCGCGCGAACTTCTTTGCGCGCTTGAACAAACTGGTGCGGAGCTGACGCTGTTTCCGATGTTTCACCATGATGAGACCTGGGCGGCCATTCGGCGGACCGTGCCTGCTTCCATCGAGGTGATGCGTGGTCATTCAGCGCAGGATCTATCACAGTTCTTGTTGGGGAGGGCGGGCTACTATGATGCGGTTGTCGTTTGTCGGCCGCATAACATGGAAGCTTTTCTCAAGGCATCCAATGGCGCCAGCGCCAAATGGGTGGGTAACGCGGCCGTCGTCTACGATGCCGAATCGCTATTTTCCGCACGTTTGCTTCTCGAGAGGAAATTGCAGGGTGATGTGGTTTCGGAGGGCGAAGCAAGGAAGCTGATTGCCGACGAGATTGCGCTGACAGAGCCTGCGAAAGCAATTATTTCCGTATCCGAAGCGGAAAAGCGGCAATTCGAGATGCGTGGTGTCGGGCCGGTATACGTCTTGGGTCATTCAGCTGAACCCGTTCCGACGAAGCGACCTTTTGCTCAGCGTTCTGATTTTCTGTTTGTCGGTGGGATTCACGACGACAAATCTCCAAACGCAGACTCACTTCGCTGGTTTGTGAAGCAGATTTGGCCGCGCGTGGTAGAAAGGCTCGGCCCAGAGATCAAGCTTCAAATCGTAGGCCATAACCGCGCTTCCGCCGTGCTGGCGTTGAGGGATAGTACGGTACGTCTGGTCGGCAAAGTGGATGACTTGACACCTTGGTATGACGACGCACGTGTTGTGATTGCACCCACCCGGATTGCGGCAGGCATTCCGTTGAAAGTGCACGTGGCTGCTGCGCATGGAGTTCCGGTTGTGGCCACAGGGCTTATTGCGGAGCAATTGGACTGGGAGCCGGGCGTGGATCTGCTCGCGGAGGATGAGCCAGAAGCCTTTGCAGATGCGTGTGTGCGTCTGTACACAGATCAAGCGCTTTGGGAGTCAGTGAGAAGCAACGCGCTTGCGCGAGTAGCGACAGATTGTTCACCACAACGCTTCGTCGAGACGGTGCGTAGTCTGGTTGCCGAGCTACCTCGCGCAGCTATCGAATCGCATAACCAGTGACTCCGGAATTGCACGTCATGATTGAACCGACTCTCAAACCAGCGAACGATTTGACTCGGGAGGACGGGTGGTGGGTCTCCACCGGCGCGGACCCATACTTCCTGCTGGAATTTGGCACGTCACCCATTCCGACAGGGTGGAATCAAGTTCGTCTCGACGTCGAGGTGGAGAGCGGAAGCCTGGGCCCGACCCTCTATTTCGACGTGGGCACCGGTTTTTCCCAGGACCTTACACGGGATCTTCCGATGCGTCTGCTCGACTCGGACGGTGCAATACTTCCCATACCTACAAATATTCGTTCAATTCGGCTGGATCCCATGAGCGGTTTGGGGCGTTTCAAAATCAGGCGCTTTTCCATTAAACCAGTTTCTCGTTTCTCTTTGGCACGTCGTCGGGCCAAGCCGTTGCTTGACATACTCCGCAAGCATCCGAAGCTCATCTGGCCATATGCAGTTCATGCAGCGGGCCTCGTCAAGCGGCGTGGCGTGGTCGGGGCACTGCGGCACGCACTTCGAGATCGTACGGGCGAAGGTGTGCAGACGAGTTCGCAGGCCAACGACTATGGCGATTGGATTGCGCTATACGATACGCTGTCGTTGGATGACGTCGCAAAAATCTCAGCGCATATCGGAAGTTTTACGAATCGACCGCTCATCTCAGTGCTGGTCCCTCTTTACAACACGCCAGAAGTATTTCTGCGTCGCTGTATCGATTCAGTGCGAGAGCAAATCTACGAACATTGGGAGCTTTGCCTGGTGGACGATGCGTCACCGCAGCCGCACGTGCGGAACGTTTGCGAGCAATATGCACGAAAAGATGCGAGGATCCGCTACGTCCGACGGGAAGTCAACGGACATATAGCGGAGGCCACTAATTCGGCGCTCGAATTAGCCACAGGGCAATTTGCTGCACTGCTCGATCACGACGATGAACTCGCACCTCATGCTCTCTATATGGTGGCGGCGGAATTGAATGCGCAGCCGGAGCTCGATTTCCTGTTCTCAGACGAGGATAAGATTGATGAGCAGGGCAAGCGTTATGAACCTTGGTTCAAATCGGACTGGAACTATGATTTGATGCTGTCTCAAAACGCAGTTGTCCATCTGGCTGTCTATCGAATATCGATTCTCCGCGAGATTGGCGGATTTCGGAGCGAATTCAATGGCAGCCAGGATTACGACGTAACGCTGCGATTCAGCGAGCAGACTACGCCTGAGCGTATCAGGCATATCCCATTTATACTTTATCACTGGCGGGCCATCAGCGGATCGGTCGCTTTGGCCACGACGGAGAAGCTTTATCCATACGAGGCTGCGGAGCGAGCTATTCGCGATCATCTTTTTCGCACAGGCCGCAATGCGACGATCGCGAGGCAAGAGCATCTCGGTTACTACCAGGTGACATGGCCTGTCGCTCAGCCAGAGCCGAAGGTTGCAATAATCATTCCGACGAAGGATAAGGTTGATTTGCTCCGTGTCGCGGTAACCTCCATTATCGAAAAAACCACATACAAGAACTATGAAATCGTGATCGTGAATAACAATAGCGTTGAACACGATACGATGGCGTATTTTGAGCAGATTGTGCGGGAGGCTAGCGTACGGTTAATCAACTATAAGAAACCATACAGCTTTGCAGCTCTGAATAACTGGGCGGTTACGCAAACCGACGCTCCCCTGCTCGCATTCGTGAATAACGACATCGAGGTGATCGAGGCAAATTGGCTCGGTGAAATGGTTGGGCACGCATTGCGTCCGGAAGTCGGATCAGTTGGGGCCAAACTGCTCTATCCGAATGGGACAATCCAGCACAGCGGTGTAGTTGTTGGCATTGGCGGTCTTGCAGGACATCCACATGTCGGTGAGCGTGGCGACACGTTCGGGTATTTTGGCAGGGCTGCATGCACGCAGCGATACTCTGCGGTGACGGCGGCTTGTATGCTGATGCGGCGTGAGGTGTTTCTTGAAGTTGGTGGTTTTGACGACGTTAACTTCGCAGTTGCTTTCAACGATGTTGATCTTGGCCTCCGGCTCGGTAAGACTGGATACGCGAACGTTTGGACACCTGGAGCGCTTCTTTACCATCACGAATCGGCAAGTCTAGGGCTACCGACGAACGAGGGGCGACGCCGCCAGTTCCTCCAGGAGTGCGACAATTTTCGGCGAATCTGGGCCGACATGATCAAGCACGATCCCTTCTACAATCCGAATTTGACCGTTAGCGGGGGTGATTTCCGCCCAAACTTCCCTCCTCGTGTGCGTTTGCCATGGCTAACAGATGTCGATAAGCACGAAGCGCAAGCTACATAGACCCATCGTGGTGGTGCGGATCACCACTGAAGGGACCTAACTCAAGGACAGGCACATCTTGAGGAATCTGCAAGAGCAAATCTTCGCGCGTTGCAACGCCGCTTGGCGCACGAGCCTCCCAGTGCCTATGACCGATGTAATGCTGGAACACACCTTGATCCGATATATGGGCCAGATCGTCGTAATGGCTCTTGTAGTACTTTGCGTCGAAATCGAAAGTCAGGTCATCCGGTACGTTTATTTCAGGATATGACCAATTTTTACACAGGGAAACAAAACCGTAGCAGAGTCTGTTTCGTCGCTATGCTTGTATCAACGTTGATCAATGTCCAAAATGCCGGCGTTGGCCCGAAAGAGCTTCTAGGTGGATCAAAAACCGGACAATGGAAATGCGGCGGCACGCCACGAATCAAAATTGCCGCTTTGCGCGCCTCTTCTCCCGCTCCAAGCTCTCTTCCAAGCGTCTCACGATCCGTGCATTCAGGGGGCGGCCGTTCTTGTTCGCCAGCGCAGTCAGCCAGTCCTTCAGCTCGGTCGGCAGGCGCAGCTTCATTTGTGGAAACTGAAGAGAGGAACACCATGTCTATCCAAGCAATCGCAGAAGCATCCCGCGCCGCTGATATCGGCTACGATTGAAAGGTGAAAGTGTTGGGCACTCCGCTCCGGTATCTGTGTCATCAGCGGGACGTCCCTACCGCCGTATTGCGAACGCTATTTATAAGACATCGCTGTGCCGATGCCCAATTCGCGGTACAAGCCCGGGACAGCAAGCCCCGCCCACGCGCTTCAGCCCATCTCGTCGGCATCGGATGTGGACAGTTCGCGAACGGCGACCCAGGAGATATTTGGGGGCTTTCTCCAAGTTGTGTTTCTCGGCGAAGCGCAGCACACGTTTGCTGCTATCCAGGGTTCTGCCTGCCTCGATTTAGCCAAAGTCGGTTTCCAGGGCAGAGGGCAGGATGCCAAAGTGGGCAGCAGCCCTGCCAGTCTGGCGGCCGCTTCAATAGCTTGCACAAAGCGGCTCTGGCCCTCGACAAGCGGTTGGCAGACAACATCAAGTAGTAGCGGTTGGCGACCGTCAGGATCTCTGCGTTTTCGTTCGCCATGTCAGCTACAACTGCCACCCGACGGTACGTTTTGAGTAACAGGCTCTCTTGATCGGCCAGCTTCATGAAAGGTTTCGGATAGCCTCCTGAGACATCGGCTAACGCACGAGCAAAAGAGTGCCCAGGGGAGACCCGGGGGCCAGGTCGGTCCTGCAGTAAAATATAACTAAACTTGCGCGTCGCAACAGAAACCTCCAGCGAGAGCATCGCCCTGAACAGGCACGCAGCCAAATTGTCAATGAATATTGAAAGCGCGCGATCCCCCCGAGCCGACGGCCTGTCTGTCTCGATCGTCGTCTATCGGCCGGACCGCGCGCAACTCAAGCGCACGCTCATGAGCCTTGGGACTGCGTGCGAAAGGCTACGCGCTGCACGCCCCGATCTGCACGCCACGCTCTACTTGATCGATAACGGGGGACTAGGTCCGGAACCGGATGCCTTCGCGGCACTCCGCGCAAAGCGCATGGCCTGTGAGATTCTGTCGGGACATGGCAACGTCGGCTTTGGTCCAGGCCATAACCTTGCTATTGAGCGTGCGGCGAGTGCATTGCATCTGGTGTTGAATCCTGATATCGACCTCGACCCGTCGGCGCTCGTGAACGCATGCGACTTCTTTGAGAGTCATTCAGAAGCAGGGCTTCTGACGCCCTGGATTGGCGATACGGATGGGGAACAACAGTACCTTTGCCGACGGTATCCGTCGCTTGCCGACCTGTTCATACGTGGTTTCATGCCGGCCAGCATCCGTCGGCGCTTTGCTCGGCGCCTTGCTCGATATGAGCTGCGGGACAGGATCAACGCCCTCGACGTATTCTGGGATCCACCTATCGTCAGCGGCTGCTTTATGCTGTTTCGCACGAATGTGCTGAAGCGGCTCGGCGGCTTCGATCCGCGCTACTTCCTGTATTTCGAGGATTACGATCTCAGTCTACGTACCCATGAGGTTGCGCAGATTGTCTATGTGCCGTCGGTCCGCGTCGTTCACTACGGAGGGGGGGCAGCCCGCAAGGGGAGTGCGCATATCCGCATGTTTGTCACATCGGCATTCAAGTTTTTCAACCGCTTCGGATGGAGGGTGTGTTGAGTCGCCTCGTCGTAACCGGCGCGAACGGGTTCGTCGGACGTGTGCTATGCACGCTCGCGCTTGCGCGAGGCCACGCCGTCACAGGCTTGGTGCGTCGGCCGGGGGGATGTGTCGATGGCGTGCGGGAATGGGTGTATGACAGGCCGGACTTCGATGGTCTGACCTCTGCGTGGCCGGCCGGCCTCGAAGCGGACTGCGTCGTACATCTCGCCGCTCGCGTGCATGTGATGCGCGAGGAGGCTGCGGATCCGCAAGCGGCATTCGATGCGACCAACGTCGCAGGGTCGCTTCGCGTGGCTGAGGCGGCTCGCAAGCATGGGGTGTCGCGTTTCGTGTTTGTGAGCAGTGTCAAGGCGATCGCCGAACTCGACGCTGGTGCACCGCTTGCGGAGGACGCCACGCCTCGTCCGGATGATCCCTATGGCCGCTCGAAGCTGAAAGCGGAACGCGCGCTCATCGAGCTTGCTGTGTCGACGGGTCTTGATGTAGTCATCGTTCGTCCGCCGCTCGTCTATGGACCGGGCGTGCGAGCGAACTTCCTGCGAATGATGGATGCGGTCTGGCGGCAGCTGCCGCTTCCGTTTGGCACGGTTTCCGCGCGCCGCAGCGTGCTCTACGTCGAAAATCTGGCTGACGCATTGCTATGCTGCGCGCTGGATCCACGGGCAGCACACGGTTGCTTTCACGTTGCCGACGACGATGCGCCGTCGGTGTCCGAACTGTTGCGCATGGTAGCGGAGGCCCTTGACCGGCCTGCGTCCCTCATTCCCGTGCCAGTGTCCGTGCTACGGGCAGCCGGGTGGCTGACCGGCCGTACTGCGCAGATCAGCCGCCTTACCGGCGGCCTGCAACTCGATACGACGAGGCTGTGCGAAGTCTTGGGCTGGCGGCCGCCTTGCTCGACCCGCGAAGGGCTCGCCGCGACCGGGGCCTGGTATCGCGCTCGTCACTCTCGAGAGTAATCTCGTCATGCAATTTGTAATTCGTTTATGGAGCGCAGCGGGATGGACGACGGTGGCCACGGCTACCGCGTGCGCGCTGATCCTGTGGTTGCTGCTCGCCACGGGTCTTGCGTGGCGCCTTGCCACTGACGTACCCAATCATCGCTCGCTGCATACCCGCCCAACGCCGCGCATTGGCGGCTGGGGCATTGTGCCTGTTTGCGTGGTCGCGCTTCTCTGGTGTGCGCCGTCGCTCTGGTTGATTGCGCTCGCGGCGGTGGGACTTGCGTTGATGTCGCAGATCGACGATCGACGAGGTCTGTCAGCCCGCGTACGTTTTACGGCCCATCTCGCGGCGGTGGTCGTGCTCCTGGCCCTTTACCCCACCGCTTACGGTTGGTGGCTGGTGGCAGGCGTCGGCTTTGTGATGCTTTGGCTCATCAATCTGTACAACTTCATGGACGGCGCCGATGGCCTGGCTGGCGGGATGGCGCTCTTCGGCTTTGGTGCCTACGCGACTGCCGCATCGATTAGCGCGCAATCGTCCCCAGCGCTTGAGATATCCGGTGCCGCCGTTGCTGGCGCCGCACTGGGGTTCCTCCTGTTCAATTTCCATCCGGCCAAGCTGTTTCTGGGTGATGCCGGTTCGATCCCACTGGGTTTCCTGGCCGGAGCACTCGGCTACTGGGGATGGCGCGAGGGCACTTGGCCGCTTTGGTTTCCGGCAATTGTTTTTTCCCCTTTTATTGCAGACGCATCTGTAACATTATTGAAACGTTTGTTACGTGGTGAGAAATTCTGGCAGGCCCACCGGGAGCATTACTATCAAAGGATGGTGCGCTCGGGCGTCGGCCACGCGCGCACCGCGATCTACTGGTACGTCGTTATGCTGGCGGGCATAATTGTTGCCCTATGGGCGCTAAGGCGACCTGTATGGCAGCAATGGGCGATTCTTGCGGCATGGTACGGAGTGTTGGCATGTTTGGGAGCTGTCATCGATCGGCGTTGGCTCCTCTTTCATAGTGCTGACAAAGAATAATTTCGAGGGTTTGCCGCCGATGTTTCGATCCAAGGCAACGTGGTTGTCGTTCAGTGCATTTCTTTTCGACTTGGTGGCCGTTGTTGCCGCCTGGCTTGTCGCGTACCTCGTTCGGTTCAATGGTCGCATTCCGGCTGAATTTTTCGGAGGGGCGTGGACGACGCTCGTCTGGGTGCTGCCGACTTATGCGCTGATGTTTCGGGCCTTCGGGTTGTACCGGGGCCTATGGGTATTCGCGAGCCTTCCCGATCTCGTTCGTATAGTGAAAGCGGTCGCCGCCGGCGGCATCATGGCGATGATCGGCGCGGTGATGCTCCAGCCGAGCCCGATTATTCCGCGTTCCGTGCTGCTGCTTTCGCCGATGCTGCTGTTCCTTGCGATGGGCGGTGCCCGTGCTGTTTATCGTGCTGCCAAAGAGTTCTATATGTATGGCGGCCTCGTCGGCCAGGGTAAGCCGGTAATCGTGCTTGGCGCGGGAGGGGCGGGTGCGAGCCTCGCTCGCGAGTTGTCCCGCTCGGGCGAATGGCGTCTAGTCGGTCTTCTGGACGACGACGCCGCAAAGCAGGGCCGCGAGGTCTATGGTTATAAGGTGCTCGGTCCAATCGACGAGATGGCGCATTGGAGCGAAGCACTCAAGGTTGAGCACGCAATTATCGCGATTCCTTCCGCTTCGGTGGAAACCCAGCGGCGCCTGGCTACCCTCTGCGTGCGCTCCGGCATTAAGGCAATGGTCATACCGTCGCTCACGGCGCTGATGCCTGGCCAAGGCTTCCTTTCCCAGATCCGCCAGATCGATCTGGAGGATTTACTCGGTCGCGATGCGGTCTCGATCGACACGCCGCACGTTGAGGCGTTATTGCGCGATCGCGTCACGATGGTTACAGGTGCGGGAGGGTCGATCGGTTCTGAGCTTTGCCGCCAGATTCTGAAGTTCAGGCCTGCGCAACTTATCGCATTCGACGTGTCCGAGTACGCGATCTACCGGCTCACCGAAGAAATCCGTGAGCGTTTTCCCGATCAGGCGATTATTCCGATCATCGGTGATGCGAAAGATTTCCTGCTGCTCGATCAAGTGATGTCACGCTATACCCCGCATATCGTGTTTCATGCCGCCGCGTACAAGCATGTGCCGCTGATGGAGGAGTTCAACGCGTGGCAAGCCCTGCGCAATAACGTACTGGGAACATATCGGGTGGCGCGTGCGGCGATCAAGCATCAAGTTCGACATTTCGTGTTGATTTCGACTGACAAGGCGGTGAATCCGACTAATGTCATGGGGGCGAGCAAGCGCCTTGCCGAGATGGTTTGCCAAGCCCTGCAGCAGACGAGCGAGCGCACCCAGTTTGAGACAGTGCGCTTCGGCAACGTGCTGGGTAGTGCTGGCAGCGTGATTCCAAAGTTTCAGCAACAAATCGCGAAGGGTGGCCCGATTACGGTTACGCACCCGGAAATTACGCGTTTTTTCATGACGATTCCCGAGGCATCGCAACTTGTACTGCAGGCGTCAAGTATGGGGCTCGGCGGTGAAATATTCATTCTCGACATGGGCAAGCCGGTGAAGATAGTCGATCTTGCGCGCGACCTGATTCGTCTCTACGGCTTCTCGGAAGAGCAGATTCGCGTCGTATTCACTGGGCTTCGTCCTGGCGAAAAGCTCTACGAAGAATTGCTCGCTGACGATGAGACGACCACCCGTACGCCTCACCCAAAGCTGCGAACAGCTAAAGCACGCGAGGTGCCGTCTAATCTACTGGACGAGTTGCTGCCTTGGCTTATGCAGCACCGTGTACCGGGCGACGACGAAGTACGACGCGATCTGCGTCGTTGGGTACCCGAGTATGAGCCGGCGACTGCTCCAAATCTGCAGAGCGTCAATGTGCAAGGGGGGCGGGCAGCTCGCTAGAGAATGGGGAATGGTGACGATTCGTCACCATTCCCCATGCTGCTTAATGAGAAAAGCACCTGCGTACGGCGCGAAGTGGTGCGGTAACACGCCATGATGTCGATCCGAGCACCTCGCTCAGCGTAGTTAGGGCTTGATTTAGTTCGCGTTGCTGGGCCGTTGTTACCGTTTCCAGGGTACGACCGTTTTCTTCGAGTGTTTCGATACGTGTGTGTGCCATCTGCAAATCCTGCTCGAGTACTTCGATGCGCGCATGCGCCAACTGCGAATCTTGTTCGAGCGTTTCGATGCGCGTATGTGCCAATCGCGAATCCTGCTCGAGCACTTCGATGCGCGCATGTGCAGTTTGCCGCTCTTGTTCCAAGCCTGTGACGCAGCCGTTGGCTCGGACAAGCTCACGCTCGATGTCCGCTGTGCGCACCGTCTGCGTACTTACCGCGTGCTCCAACTCGTCAACGTGCTGATGCGTAGTGTGCAGATCCAGTTCGCGTTGCCAGTCGCGTGCCAGAAGAGGTGCCGTGTCGGCGAGGAAAGCTTCTGCTCGACTCAGCATTTCATCGAGGCATTGCGCGTTCGCGGACGAGGGAGCCTCGGCGAACGCTTTGAGTGCACCAAACAGCAATTTTACGATCGAGGGTGCGTTACCGTCTTGCTCGAGGTCTGCGGGGCCGAAGCACGTATGCCGCAAACCTTTCTCCAGAAAATCGCGTTCGAAAGCTTCGAGCCGATCCGTATCCAGCGGAAGGTTCAGTTCCGCGCTTAGGCGCTCAAGCGTGTCGCGCGGGGCCTCCATCATTGTGTCGTAGTTGACGAACGCGCGGGTCGCCCGGCTGGAGTACCTGAGAGCGGGAACGACATGAGCGAGCCACAGTAGATATGACTTTTCGGCCGTAAGTGAATCGCGTGCTTCGAGCGAGCGGGCGACGCTGAGCGGATGTCTGAACGCTACTACGTAAAGCACGCGGGCGCCGAGTTCGTCGAATATGGGTTGCCAGAACGGGAGCAGGCGTGCAACTCGAGGGTCTTTGAGCGCAAAAATACCGCTCTGGCATTTTTCGCGCAGAAGCGCCAACGCGCGTGCCCTGAAGTCATAGAATTGTCCGCTTGTAAGACGGTTGAAGTCCGGATCGGGTAGCGCGTGCCAGTCCACGCCAACCGCGTTCATCAATTCGATGTCCAGGCCGGCAACGTCCATGTCTTCAAAGAAGCCTTTTGGGTTGTTGCCTGCCGCAGGCGGCATGAGGTTGTCGCCAAAACTCGCACCCATCGTTTCCATGGCACGCGTCGTTACGCTGGTGCCACTTCGATGCATGCCCAGAACGACAATCAGTGTGGGGCGCTGAGGTGCGGGTGCTGGGAAGACACTTTCCATTGATTGAGTTTTGGTTGGATACGGTGCGTACGGACCAGGTAATCAATGATCCGATCGACGCATTGGGTAACGTCGGCACTCTGTGTATGAACGATTACGTCGGGATTGAGAGGCGGTTCGTATGGGGCGCTCAGACCCGTGAACTGATTGATTTCGCCGCGGCGAGCGCGCTTGTAGAGACCCTTGGGATCCCGCTTCTCACACACGTCGAGCGGCGTATCGATGAAGACCTCGACAAACGCCGCATCCCCAACGATCCGTCGCGCGTTGTCGCGATGCTTCGATTCAGGCGAGATCGTCGCAGTAATGGCGACAAACCCTTCATCGCAGAACAGCGCCGCCACATGAGCGACGCGCCGCAAGTTTTCCGTACGCTCCGCTTCGCTAAATCCGAGGTCCGAATTGAGACCTGTGCGCAGGGCATCACCGTCGAGCACGGTGGCGCGAAGAGCAAACGTTTGCAGTCGCTTGACCAGCGCCTGCGCAATGGTCGACTTGCCGGCACCCGACATGCCCGTAAGCCAGACTACGACTCCCTTTGGGGTTGTTGTTTCCACCGCACCCGCTCCAATTCGACGATGCCTAACCGTTAAATTGTAGCGGGAATTTAATCCCTGTAACGTCGATGTAATAATCTGCAACATTCGATGCCGGCTCGTAAAGCCGGTTGCATCGTTTGGTGCCGGTCACGACGTTAGTGGGCACTCTCGTGGAGAGGCCGTTATTTGAACCCCTGCGGATTCTTCTCTTGCCACCGCCAATGATCCTGGCACATCCGCTCGATCCCGAACTCCGCTTTCCATCCCAGAAGCCGCTCGGCCGTTGCCGGATTCGCATAGCACTCGGCGATATCGCCGGGCCGGCGCGCAACGATTTCGTAAGGAACCGGTCGTCCGCTTGCCTGCTCGAACGCTTTCACGACTTCGAGCACGCTATAGCCACGCCCGGTGCCAAGATTCACCACGAATCCGGCATCGAGCGCCGCGAGCGCGTCGAGTGCGGACAAATGCCCCCGCGCCAGATCGACCACGTGGATATAGTCCCGCACGCCCGTGCCATCGGGCGTCGGATAATCGTCCCCGAACACGCGCAGCCTTTCGAGCTTGCCCACCGCCACCTGCGCGACATAAGGCATGAGATTGTTGGGAATCCCTGCCGGATCTTCACCAATGAGCCCGCTTTCGTGAGCGCCAACCGGATTGAAATAACGCAGCACCGCGATACGCCACGACGGATCCGCGACCACTACGTCGCGCAGGATCTGCTCGGCGATAAGCTTGGACTGGCCATACGGGTTCGTCGCGGAGAGCGGAAACGTCTCGTCGATAGGCGAGCGCTCGGGCACGCCATACACCGTTGCCGACGAGCTGAACACGAACTGCTTCACGTCGTGCTTGCGCATCACGTCGAGCACGACCAGCAAGCCGTCGAGGTTGTTGCGGTAATACTCGATCGGCTTGGCGACCGATTCCCCCACCGCTTTGAGCGCCGCGAAGTGGATTACGCCGGCAATGGCATGCTGTTCAAAAATCGGGTTCAGGGCGGCTTCGTCGCAAACGTCGGCTTCGTAAAACGTCACCGCCTTGCCGGTAATCCGCTCGACGCGCGCGAGCGACTCGCGATGGCTGTTCACGAGGCTGTCCACGGCGATCACTTCGTAGCCGCCGTTGAGCAGTTCCACGCAGGTATGCGAGCCGATAAAGCCTGCGCCGCCGGTCACGAGGATAGCGCCTTTGGAGGTCGTCGTTGCCATGCTGAATTCCCGAATTTTGAATGAGGTCCGGTTCGCTCAGAACGTCATGCCGGTGATCTGACGAACCAGTTCGCGGTAACGTTGTACCACAGCACGTTCGTCGAATTCTTTCTCGATTTTTTTTCGGCCGAGTTCCGCCATTTTTTGTCGCTCGGCCTGGGGGAGATCCAGCATGGCCGCCAGCTGCGCCGTAAGCGACGCCGCATCGCGTGCCTCGCAAAGCAGCCCGTTGACGCCATTTTCGACCACTTCGCGGCAGCCGGGCACGTCGGTGGCGACGATCGGGCGGCCCATCGCGCTCGCTTCCATCAGCGTGCGCGGCACGCCTTCGCGGTAGGACGGCAGCACGACGCAGTCCGCGCGGGCGATGAAAGGGCGCACGTCGGCGGTTTCACCGAGGTATTCGATTACTCCTTCGCGTTCCCACGCGGTTACCTCCTCGCGCGAAATCGCGCTCGGGTTGTCGACGCCCACCGGCCCGAGCAACTGGAAACGCGCATGCGGGTAGCGCGCGCGCAAGGCACGCGCGGCTTCGACGTACTCGCCCACGCCCTTGTCCCATAGCAGCCGGCCGATCAGCACGAACGAGAAGGTGTCGCCCGTGGGCAGCGGCGTGAAGGCGAACTCGTCGAGGTCCACGCCTTCGCCGTGCAGGAGGCGAGCGCGCTCGGGGTGAACGAGCAGGTTCTGATCCTTGAAAGCCGCTTCGTCATCGCGGTTGAGAAACCACACTTCGCGTGGGAAGCGGAAAGCGAAGCGATAGAGCCGCTTGGCGATCCGCGCGGCGCGGCTCTTCTGAATGAATACATAGCCGAGCCCGGTTGTCACTGCCACCGAGGGTAAGCGTGCGAGCCACGCGGCTATCGATCCGTAAATATTTGGCTTGATCGTGTAATGAAAAACGACGTCGGGCCTAAGCGCGCGATAGTGGCGGTAGAGTGCACGCAGTGTGCCGAGATCGCTCAGGGGATTTGTGCCCTTCGATGCGACTGGCAGGTCGATGCAGCGACACCCCATTGCGGTGAGTGGTGCGAACGTACGATCGCGTGGGGCAATGACGGTGACTCGTGCGCCGGCCTCCGTCAGTGCGCGTAGCAGTCCCGGCCGATAGGTATAGATCGCCCATGCGGTGTTGCAGACGAGAGCAATGTGCAGTGGCGAGGGGGATCGGGTAACGGGATCGACAGAAAGGTTCACTCGAGTGACGGCGTAAGGTTTGGTTCGGGACCGCGCGGGAGGTGTGGCGTCGGCTCCCGTGAGAAGTGCGGGGTACATTTTATGCCGACTGGAGATCGGCAAGGGCTCCAGTCGGGCTGGTGCGATTTTTCGTCGTCGTGGTCGGAATATCTGCGGAATAAGGCAACGACGGGATCCATCGCCCGGCTGGCGGCCCGGGCGTATGCCCCAACGACGCAGTAGTGATTTCGACGTGTTCAGTTGGTGTCCGGCATAATATCGATTACTTTGCCCAGATCGGCGCGTACATGAAGAATCGATCTCCTGATGGGTCATGCGGGGGGCGCTGCGCTAACTTAACCAGTAAGCAAATTCTTATTTTCTGGTCAGTGCGGCATCTTTTGTCTGCATGTTGCGGAAAATTGGTGGATATTGGTCTGTTTTTGAGCGTATCGTTAAGATTTAATCTATTTTCATCGCGCCTGCTCCACGCGGACTGATTAATCTTATTGTGATTGGTTTTGCTCCGCAGATCATGATTTTTCATTTTTTTGGAGTACCTATGGACCAACTTCCATCCGACTTTTCTCCTGAGGAGTATCTGCGCCTGAATCCCGATGTGCGTGCGGCAGGTGTTGACGCTGCTACGCACTATCTTCAACACGGAATTGGCGAAAGAAGGCAATACAAAGTTATACGGTACGAGAGGCGAGAATCTCTTCCTGGTGAGAAGAGTTTCAAGCCGTTGCCACTTATTATAATTTCATACAATAGAGGGGATATGCTATGTCGCGCTATTGCCTCTTATCGCCGGCAATCAATTCCATTGGAAATTTTTGTGCATGACAATGGCAGTGATGACCGGCAAACACTTGAGATTCTTGATGACCTGGAGCGAGACGGGTTACAGGTTTTCAGGCGCCCACCTATTACTCATGCGGATGAGTTGAATCTCGTTGATGAAACGATTTCTGCTGTTTTTGCAGTTCGCGAACCCAATGCATATATAGTTACTGACTGTGACGTGGAACTCGCTAGCGTAGGTGCGGATGCCATTGAAATCTACCTGGCAATGCTCAATACATTCAATGACGTTGAGTGCATTGGGCCAATGTTGAGAATCGACGATATTCGTCAGAGTTACCCCCTGTTCGCTCGGGTAATGAATTTGCATATACGGCAGTTCTGGCATAAGAGTCCGGAATTTTTACGGGTTCTTGATCGGGAGGTCGCATACATTCGCGCACCGATCGATACGGCTGACTGCGACAAGCGCCGTGAACAGCTCGCGCACCTCTTGAGGGACCGCGCGCATGCCCGCGAGGTCGTGCGTTGCACACCGCCAGTGCTGGAGATTTCGGTCCAGGAATTCGCTCTCGAATGTCCGCACTCGCTCATCGTTGAGCGCGAAACCAAGCTGCCCGGCCATTCTCGTCAATTCGTCGAGGGGCGAGTCCAGCAGACCGTCGTAATCGACGACCGTGCGTAGCTTGTTGTGCGTGGCCTGAAGCGCGGGCACCATGTGGCCCAGCCACAGCGCGTACGATCTTTCTGGTGCGAAGCCGTTTCTCTTTTGCAGCGACAGGCCGACACTGACCGGATTGCGGACGGCAATGACGTAGGCGACGCGCAGTTGAGCCTGATCGAACACGGGCTGCCAGAAAGCCAGCAGGCGTGAAAGTCGGGGGTCTTTGAGTGCGAATGTCCTGTTGCGGCACTTCTCGCGCAGGACCGAGGCGGCCCGCATTCGCAGGGCAGCCAGTTTTGCCGGATCGATACGGCTGAAATCCACGGGCGCCAGCGTGTGCCACTTGCTATGGGTGGCTGCGAGAATCTGCTCGTTGATCTCGACGATATCGAGATCCTCGAAAAAGCCCTTGTCGTTCTCGCCCGCTTTGGGCGTGCCCAGATGGTCGCCGAGATCGGCGCCCATGGTGACCATCGCGCGGTTGATGGCGCTCGTGCCACCGCGATGCATGCCGAGAACGACGATCAGCGTGCCGGTATCGGCGGTAGCCGCTGGTGCCGCAATGACAGATTCAAGGAAGTCCTGCTGGTTGTCGCTTTCCGCCGATAAAAGTGTAGCCACCTTGCCCCTACCTCACAAAAGAGACGCGAGTACGCGTCACTTGACCAGTGCGGGTTTTTTCCACCCATCTGATGAGGTAGAACGAGGAAGTCTATCCGAAGCAGTGCATGGCTCGATAACGAACTCTTACGAACCATTAAACGCTGTAATTTATGCGCGATTTGAAAAAATCAATTGCCAGAACCGGCTTCTGAGCGGTCGCCGCAAGAGTGGGTCAACGCGGCGCATTGGATGCGGCCAGGGGGCGACGGGCAGCATACGCAATCTGAACCGGCTCGCGTTCCTGACCCACAGGGCAAGTGCCCGTGAATGTGCCAATTTCATTTGCACCTGACGTTACGTCACGTCCTATAGTTGGCTCCCGACGACTGGATGAACCATGCGACTCAAGATCGGAGAACTGGCGAAGAAGGCGGGATTGAGTGTTCGGGCGCTGCATCACTACGATGCAATCGGGTTGCTGTCACCCTCGCAGCGGACGGATGGCGGCGCGCGGCTCTACGGGCGTGATGACCTGATCCGCCTGCATCGCATAGAGGCGCTGAAACGTTTCGGATATTCGCTTCCCGACATCAAGGCCAGCCTGGATGGCCAACTGGTCGGCACGCCGCTACAGATTCTGCGACGCCAGATCGCGGAGCTCGACGCACAGGCGTTGCGCGCGCAGCGCCTGAGTCGCCATCTGCAACACCTCGTCGACATGGTCGCCAGCGGCAGCGAGACTCCGGCGACTGACTGGTTGAACACTCTGGAGCTGATGAATATGTATCAAAGGCACCTCAACGACGAAGAACTCGACACGCTGTTTGCCTCGGGGCCGGATACGGTCACTCCGACGGATCCGTCATGGATCGAGCTGATCGATGAAGTTCGTCATGCCATGCAGCAAGCGCTGCCCGCTGACAGCGACGCGGCCGAGGCGCTGGCGTGGCGCTGGACCCGGCTCGTGATACGCCTGACCCGCAACGACCCGACGCTCGCCACCAAGCTGATGAAGATGCAGATTGGCGAGCCACGCGCCCAGCACATCGTTGGCGTCACGGCTGCGATGCTGGCATGGATCGACGAAGCGTTCACGCACGCGCGCTGCACGCTGTTCGCCAGGTATCTGACTCCGGCGCAGGCTAACGAGGTGCGGCGGCGCCAGCTCGATAACACTTGCATGCAAGCATGGCCGGCGCTGGTGATGGAACTGAGGGCGCACATGGAGGCAGGTGTCGAAGCCGGCGCCGCGCCCGTGCAGGCGATCGTCAGGCGCTGGCAGCAACTGTTTCGCGACAGCTTCTGTGGCGAAGACGCGGTCCTGGAGGCGCGTGTGCGCGATGCCGTGACGCGCGAACCGGATCTGCAACTGGGAGTCGGCTTCGACGATACGTTGCTGGCCTATCTGCACAAGGCGCACGCTGCCGGCTACGACATGACGCCGGAAAACGCCGGACCCAAGCCCAGTGCGCTGATGGTCGCAACTCAGCGGGCTGCGCATCAACTGCTGGATCGGCCGCTGGTGTTCGACGATCCGGTCGCGTTGACCATCCTCGGCGCGGCGGAGGCACAAGCGCTTTGTGACAACCTCGACAGGTTCCGCCATCCGATGTCGTTGGGGATGCGCAGTTCGGTGGTCGTGCGCAGCCGACTCGCCGACGACGTGTGGGCCGAGGCCGTCGAGCGCGGAATACGCCAGTATGTCGTCCTTGGTGCAGGCCTTGATACCAGTGCGTACCGGCAGCCCGACGCGCCGGGTCGTATCTTCGAGGTCGATCTGCCGGCCATGCAGCGATGGAAGCAGGCGCGCCTGCAAGAGACCGGAATCGCCGTGCCGCCGTCGCTGAATTTCGTGCCGGTCGACTTTGAGAGCGTCAGCCTTGCCGAGGGCCTGGCGCGTGCCGGCTTCGATGCCAATGCGCCGGCCATGTTTAGCTGGCTCGGCGTGACCATGTACCTCGACGAGGCCGCGGTCATCGAGACCTTGCGTTTCATCGCTGGTTGCGCCAAAGGTAGCGCAGTGTTATTCGAATACGCGATACCGCTGCCCAGCTTGCCCCCGATGATGCGTATCGCCATGGAGCAGTTGACGGCACAATTTGCCGAACGTGGCGAGCCGTGGAAGAGCTTCTTTGAACCCGCTGCGTTGACCGCGGTGCTGAACACGCTGGGCTTCAGCCACTGCAACAGCTGGACCCCGGACGAACTGAACCGGCGTTATCTGGCGAACCGCACCGACGGATTACACATCGGCGCGGCGCCCGCGCGTCTAATGCTGGCCACCGTCTGATTTTGCGTTTCATCGCCAACCTCCCGCCTCATGGGGAAAATTGCCGTGAAACACTAACACTCATCTCTGTCCAGAATGCCTGCAGCAGATGAGGTCATCGCCGGTGCGCCGCGAATATCCTTCGCTTGACGCGCTGGAGCATCCCATAGGGCGTCACGAAGTGCATCAGGCTCTTCGCAACCCCGGCCCAGTCGCGCCAGTTCAGCACATTCAGATGCGCGAGTTGCAGCCGCAGTGTCGAAACAATCTGACGCCGCCGCTTCGTGGCGCTGATCCCGCCTTCATTGAGTTCGTAGAAGAGCCCTTGCTCGGCCAGATTCTCGCAGTCGTAACGCTCCATCAGCCGCAGAAACAGGTCGAGGTCCTCGGCCGCCGGATATTTCACGCGATAGTTGCCCACCGCCCGAACCGCCTCCACGCGCAGCATGACCGAAGGATGGACGAGCGGTGAGCGAAGAAAACGCGTGCGCCTGAGCGTCCGCGCATCGGCGGGCGGCCGTAGCATGAAAAGCGGCTCCCCCGCGCGGTTCACCACCTGCGTCCACATACCCAGCGCGGCCAGCCTTGGCGATGCCTCCATGCGCGCGCGCTGCTTCGCGAGCCGCTGCGGTACGGCCAGGTCGCCCGCGTCGATACGCGCCGCATAGCGAAAGCCGCGCGCGGCGAGCGCGTCGATACCGGCCTCCAGTGCGCGCTCGATGCCGCCGTTTTTCGGCATGCGCAGAATCTCGACCCGCATGCCCGGCACCTCGGGCGCGACGATGGGGGGCGTGCTCCCGTCATCCACGACGAGCGCGTAAATCGGCGCCTCTTCCCGGAACGACGCGAGCGTGCGCTCGACATCGGCCTGGCCGTTATACGCGGGCATCAGCACAGCGACGTCGGCGAGCGCGCCCTCGCGCAGGGTCCCGGGGGTGTTCGTCATGAGGCGAGCTTGAGGCGGATGTAATAGAAGTTCACGCAGGCGGCCGCAACATAGCCGGCGGCGAGTCCCACGAGGGCGCCATAGGCGCCAAGGCGTGCGATGGCCACGAGGTTCACGGCAAAGGCTACCGCGAGTGCGAGCAGCCATTTCGCGAGCAGCACGAACCTGGCCTGGTATTTGAGCACGACGAGATTGCCGATCGCCTCGATACCCGCGGGCACGGAGAGCCACACGGCCCAGCGGAAGATATCCGTTGCGCCCGCATAGGCCGGCCCGAACACGCGGCCGATGATGAAGCCGGCCAGCGCGTCGAGCACGAGGGCGCCGGCGATCATCAGTACGGCCGTCATCGCGAAGATCCGCAGCAGATTGCGTTTGAGCCGGGCCGTTTCCTGCACGCGGTAGACGAAGGCGGGAGCGATGGTCTGGGCGAGCATCAGCGCGAGCGTGATCCAGTTTTCGTTGAGCTGCTGGGCGGCCGAGTAGCGGCCCAGATCCGCGAACGAGATCGTGCGTTCGAGCATGAGCCGGTCGAGTTTCAGGAACAGATACATGCAGATGAGCCCGAGCCAGAACACGGTGCCGGCCGTGGCGAAATGCCGGAACAGCGTGCGGTCCACGTGCCAGCCGAGCTTGCCGCCGTGGCGGCGCCGGTAGTAGAGCACGAGCGCCGCGCCAATGGCGGCCGATTCGAGCGCCCACAACCAGCCGAAGCCGGCAGGCCGGAACGCCGCCCGCGCAAGCAGGACCACGAGCAGCGCCTTGATCACGGCGGTCGTCATGCTCGCCAGCAGTTGCGGCTTGCTGTACGTCATGCTCTGGAGCCAGGCGTTGATGACGCCGACGAAGGGCTCGCGAAACAGCATCGTCACGGCAAGCCCGGCGAGCATAGCCCCGACGAGCGGATCGGTCGCGCCCGCCGCGATGCCGATCCAGGTGACGACGAGCGCGGCGGCCGAAACGCCGATGCGCAAGGCGAACGCGCTGCCGAGCACCGTGCCCAACTCCTGCGGCGGCCGGTTGACGATGGTCGGCACGAGGATTTCCGCGCCGCACACCCAGGTAATGGGCGCGAGCACGAGCAGCAGGGTGTTCGCGTACTGCCATTTGCCGAACACGTCCGGGCCGAAGTCGCGCGCCAGCACGCCGCTGATGACGATGGCGACTGCGATCTGCGTGACCCGTTCGAGGCCGAGCCATACGATATTGCTCAAGGCCCGGGCGACGTCGGGGTTGGCGTAGCGTTTCACGCTCAGCATGGCTTACCCGGCCGGGCACGCCGCGTGCTCAGGGGGCGCCCCTCGGGCAGCAGGATTTTTTGCGACATTAATTTTGTCGTCGGGGAGAAACGGCGGGGCATTAAAATAGGTGGTTAACAGGGCCAAACAGTGCCAGGCAGTGCAAAGTCGAGTGCAACGTCCGGCCGGACGGCCGAAAGACGGCAATTATAGTTTGTAACGGATTCGACTTTTCGTAACCGCCTGCAGAAGACCGCGGGCCGGCTGTGTTACGAATAGCGCGTACTTCAATGGAAAGCGAGCCTCATCATGATCTCTCAATCGATTTTCAAGGCCTATGACATTCGCGGCGTGATCGGCAAGACGCTCGACACGGATACCGCCCGCGCCATTGGCCGGGCGTTCGGCAGCGAAGTGCGCGCGCAGGGCGGCGATGCCGTCGTGATCGCGCGCGACGGCCGGCTTTCGGGGCCGGACCTGATCCGCGCGCTGGCCGACGGCCTGTGCGAGGCGGGTGTCGACGTGGTGGACGTGGGCATGGTGCCCACGCCGGTGGGCTACTTTGCCGCGAGCGTGCCGCTGAAGCTGCCGGAAGGCGAGCGCCAGGTGGATTCGTGCATCGTCGTGACGGGCAGCCACAACCCGCCCGACTACAACGGTTTCAAGATGGTGCTGCGCGGCAAGGCGATCTATGGCGACCAGATCCAGGCGCTCTACCAGCGCATCGTCGATAGCCGCTTCGACGCGGGCGAGGGCAGCTACACGAAGTACGACATCGCCGACGAATATGTGGCGCGCATCGTGAGCGACGTGAAGCTCGCGCGTCCGCTGAAGATCGTCGTCGACACCGGCAACGGCGTGGCGGGCGAGCTCGCGCCGCGTCTCTTCAAGGCCATGGGCTGCGAACTGGTCGAGCTGTTCACGGAAGTGGACGGCAACTTCCCGAATCACCACCCGGACCCGGCGCATCCTGAGAACCTGCAGGACGTGATCCGCGCGCTCAAGGAAACCGATGCCGAGATCGGCTTCGCGTTCGACGGCGACGGCGACCGTCTGGGCGTGGTGACGAAGGACGGCCAGATCATTTACCCGGACCGTCAGCTCATGCTGTTCGCCGAGGAAGTGCTTTCGCGCAACCCGGGCAAGGAAATCATCTACGACGTGAAGTGCACGCGCAATCTCGCGAAGTGGGTGAAGGAGAAGGGCGGCGTGCCGCTCATGTGGAAAACGGGCCATTCGCTCGTGAAGGCGAAGCTGCGCGAGACGGGCGCGCCGCTCGCGGGCGAAATGAGCGGCCACGTGTTCTTCAAGGACCGCTGGTACGGCTTCGACGACGGCCTGTACACGGGCGCGCGCCTGCTCGAGATCCTCTCGCGCGTGGCCGACCCGAGCAAGCTGCTCAACAGCCTGCCGAACTCGCACGCCACGCCCGAACTGCAACTGAAGCTCGAGGAGGGCGAGAACTTCGCGCTGATCGCGAAGCTGCAGAAGGAAGCGAAGTTCACGGGCGAGGACGAGATCATCACGATCGACGGCCTGCGCGTGGAATATCCGGACGGCTTTGGCCTCGCGCGTTCGTCGAACACGACGCCCGTGGTGGTGATGCGCTTCGAGGCCGACAACGACGCGGCGCTGGCCCGCATCCAGGCTGACTTCAAGCGCGTGATTCTCGCCGCGAAGCCGGACGCGAAGCTGCCGTTCTGACCTCAGGGGGCCATCTGCATCCAGCGATGCGGGTGGCCCCGAAAAGCCGGCCGTCTACGGCGCGCCGTCCGCCGACGACAGACCAAGCCCCTCGATCAATGGTGCAAGCTGTGCCGGCGCGGGCCGCCAGCGGCGCACCGAGCTTGCGTAGATCGGCTGGCGCACCTGCAGCGAACTTGCCGTCGCGACCGCGCGGTCGGTGCGGTGAAAGTCGAGACAGGCCGGATCCCATTCGAGCCCGCAATGGTCGAGCATCCGCCGTGCTTCGCGCGGCAGGTCGCCGACCATGTCTTCGTATCGCACCTCCAGCATGACGCCGGGCGGCAAGACCGCGCGCCAATGGTCCATCAGCCGCTCGTACGCCGCGTAGTAGCGCCCGAGCTCGCCCAGCTCGAAGCTGAACGGCATCATGGTCAGCAATCGGGAAAACGACGAGAGGCAGCAGTCGACGGCATCCCGCCGTGCGTGGATGATCCGGGCGTTCGGCAGCGCAAGGTGAATCAGGCCCAGGTTCATGAAGTTGGGCAGCGATTTGTCGACGACGCGTCGATAACCGGCGTCGATGCCACCCAGCAACCGGATGCGGCACAGGTAATCGGCGCCGAGCGCGGTGAAATCGTTCGCGTCCAGTTCGCCGAACGGGATCTCGTGACCAGGCGTGGCGCGGGATCCATGCCGCAGGTGCGCGTGGAGCGCATCGCCAAAGAACCCGCATTCGCCCGCGCCGTAGACATGCGGATGGCTCGACAGCACCTGCTCGATCAGCGTCGAGCCGGAACGCGGCATGCCGACGACGAACACCGGCGAGTCGCACGGATCGCCCCCGCCGCGTACCGCTTCCAGATGGGCCGGCGTGAACGTGTGCCGCAGTCGCTCGAAAGCCGCGAGCGTCTGTGCTTCGTCGTACCGCAGGCGTGCACGCTGCAGCGCATTGCCGCTCAGGTAATGATCGAACGCCGCGTCGCGTTCGCCTGATTCCATCAACGCGTCGCCGAGCGCGAAATGCAGATAGATACGGTCTTGCGGCCCGAGCTCCGCCTCGCGCTGCGCGAAGCGCGCGAGCGCCGTAAAACAGGGGTCGTCGCGCGTCAGGCGCGTGACCGAGGCGAGATTGCGGTAATGCATGACCTCGCCGGGCGCTGCGTCGATTGCATGCTGATAGGCGCTTCGCGCGTCGTCGAGACGATTCAGTTCGCGTAGCGCGTTGCCCCGGTTGCCGTGCGCGGCCGCATACGCGGGGCGCAGCGCGAGCGCGCGGTCGTAGTCCGCCAACGCTTCGGCATGACGGTTGAAGTGCCGCAACAGGTTGCCCCGGTTGTTTAGCGCCTCGACGAAATCCGGCTCCAGTTCCAGCGTGCGGTTCAAGCTGGTCAGCGCTTCGTCGTGGCGATCGAGGCCGCGCAGCAACGTCCCGCGGTTGTACCAGACGGCGGCCTGACCGGGCTGCAGCGCGAGGGCCCGGTCGTAGCTCGCGAGCGCTTCGGCACGACGGCCGAGAAGGTGCAGCGCGTCGCCGCGGCCCGCCCACGCGTCGGGGCGCTGCGGCTGCAGCCGTTGCGCGGCAGCGTAGCCGTCCAGCGCTTCGGCCGGCCGGCCGAGATCGCGCAGCAGGTTCGCGCGGGCGATCAGGATATCGGCGGACGCGGGCGCCAGGGCGAGTGCCCTGGAAAGTGCCGCAAGCGCGTCCTGCGGCCGGTGCATCGCCTGCAGGGCGAGGCCCAGATCAGCGTGGAAGATCGCCCGTTCGGGCTGAACGGCGATCGCGCGTTCGAGCAGTTGCGCCGCGCCCGCACGGGGCCCCCCCGGCCGCCGCCACACCCCGGTTTGAAGCCACCCGGCGGGCTGCGCGGGGTCGGCCGGCACGCTAAGG